>JAGXKW010000001.1:13535-122689 GCA_018334995.1 Wenzhouxiangellaceae bacterium | reverse complement strand
CCGCCGGCCCTTTCTCGATTCACACCGCGGCCAGGGTGATGATCGCCGACCGGATGGATCGCGCGCCGGGCGCGCCGTTCATCGAGGTCCAGTATCTACCCGACGCCGTCCTGGGCTATCTGCTGCCCAGCCGGTATTGCGAGTCGGACCGGTTCCACGACATGGCGGTCGAAATCACTGCAGGCCGGCTGCTGGGTTACGACCAGGTCACGGCAATCGAGGACTGGCTTCGGTCCACGATCCGCTGTATTCCGGGCAGCAGCAATATTCCCGTTTCGGCCGTAGACGTGAACCTGCGACAATCCGGCGTCTGCCGCGACCTGTCGCACCTGGGCATTGCGCTGTGCCGCAGCCTGAGCATTCCCGCCCGCCTGGTGGTCGGCTACCTCGAGGGCCTGGAGCCGATGGACATGCATGCGTGGTTCGAGGCCTATGTGGGCGGGCGCTGGTATGCCTTCGACGCCACCCAGGACGAACTCCGGCCCGGCTACGTCGCCATCGGCTACGGCCGCGATGCTGCCGATGTCGCCGTCTACAACCAGTTCGGCCTGTCCGTCTACCCGCTGGCGCAGGAAATCCGCGTGTACCGCGCCGAGTCTGCTCCGGACTGAATCGCGAATTCCTGCCGGGATCGGCGCGCGCCTCGCATTCAGTCTTTCACTGAACTGCCGCGGCGGCCGGCGCCGTCGGTGAATTTTTCCGCGCCGGTCAGGCTTTCACCGGATTCGAGGCTTGCCAGCCCCAGCCGGGCTTCGCGCTCGAGCGCCTCGCTTTCTTCCAGGCCCCATTGGGTCAGCACCGACATCCGGTCGTTGCGCAGGCATTGCTGAGGCAGTTCGGCCAGCGATTGCGCCAATTCGCAGGCTGTCGCAAGCGCCTGCCCGTCGTCCACGATGCGATTGACCAGCCCGAATTCCAGCGCCTCGGCCGCTTCCACGCCGCGCCCGGTCAGGATCATGTCCATCGCCCGGGACTGGCCGACCAGGCGCGGCAGGCGTACGCTGCCGCCATCGACCAGCGGCACGCCGAAACGCCGGCAGTAGACACCGAAGACGGCCGATCGGGCTGCGATCCGCAGGTCGCACCAGCACGCCAGTTCCAGGCCGCCGGCCACGGCGTGCCCTTCGACCGCGGCCAGGACCGGTTTGGACAGCAATCGCCGGGTCGGCCCCATGGGACCCGGCCGGTGAGTCGCGATGCGCGCGGCAGCGTTTTCGCCGCCGGCCAGCGCCTTGAGATCGGCGCCGGCGCAGAACTGGCCGTCGGCGCCGGTCAGGACGGCGACGCGCTGCGCCGGCTCGCCATCGAACGCCGCGAATACTTTGTCCAGTTCGCCGGCGGTTTCGGCGTCGACCGCGTTTTGCCGGGCTGGACGGTTGATGGTCACGACAAGTACCGCCCCCCGTTGCTCCGTATCGATGCTCATGGTCAGCGTGGAATCTCGTACCAGTTGCCCTCGGGCCGATAGCGCAGCGGTTCCTCGGCCGGCTCGCCGGCGAAGGCGCTCGTGAAGAAGTTTCGAAGCTTTTCGTTCCTGCGCGCCGGTTCGGCGAACGGCGAGTGCGATTGCTGCACCCAGGAAGCGTCGGTCAGGTTCACGTAGTGCGCGACGCGGCTTTCGAGCCGCTTGATGTAGTGGCCCAGCCGGGCAAGCTGGGCATCGCCCGGCTTGATCCGGGAAAGGCGCAGCGCGAAATCGTTTTCGTTGATGGTCACGAACACGCGCCGGTTGTGGGCGATCTCGTCGACCCAGTTCTGATGGCCGGCGTTGTTGGTGTCGGCCTGACACAGCACGACGTTGTCGAAGATCAGCGCATTGCCTTCGTTGATGCTGCTCTTGAGCATCTGCTTGTAGAGGTAATTGCCCATGCTGTGAAACATTGCGTTGACGGTGAACGGACAATCCTTGCGCAGCAGCTCGGCGTACAGCGCGTCGCGGCGTTCGGCGTTGTCGGGAAACTTCGCCCGGGCCTTTTCGCGCAACGCGACGCGGCTGGATTCGCTGATCAGCATCAGGTACTCGCGGACTTTCTTCAGCGCGCGCTCGAGGGCACCGGTGGACGCCCGTGCGTCGCGCTTGTCGGAGAGATAGCTGAGCTTGCCGCCGACGCCACCGCCGTTGGCGGGCCACGAGAACGGAATGACCTCGACTTCGTAGCGTGTTTCCAGGTCGAATGCGGTCTGCATGACGTCGCGCATGTCGTTGTTGTAGCCGTGCACGTAGAACAGGATGTGGCGCTTGTTCTTCCGTGCCCGGCGCACCGTCTCGCAGGCGGCCTTCAGACTGGCATATTGCGTTTGCCCCGGATCCAGGGAGAGCTCGAATTCATCGATGAATTCACGCGCCTCGCCCTTGTCGAGCTGGTCGTCCAGGAACTTCACCGCGTAGTCCTCCCTGGTTCGGCTCACCCGGGCCAGGCGCAGTTCATTGTTGCCCTTCTCGTTCGGCGTCTTGCCGAACTGCTCGAGGCCGGTCGCGCTTTCGTCGACTCTGCGGTTGGTGATCACGTACATGCGCTTGCTCCGGGTCCGGAATGGCCGACGCATCGCGCGCCTGCGTCAGAGAGCCTTATACCCTGCCGGACCCGGGGTCGGCAAGGCTGCGCCAGAGTACGCCGACCAGCGCCACGCCAACGGCTGCATACAGCATTTCTGCCCACGGTGCGTGCAACGCCTGCAGTGTGAGCGCCGACACCAGGCACCACAGGGCGGGCACGACAGCGGCCAGCCACAGCCGGTAGCCGCGCAGCATCAGCAGCGCGATGCCCAGGGCGGCCACCGCAGTCGGATCGGGATGAATGCCGAAGACTTCGGCCCGGGCCCAGCCGCGCCCGGCCAGCGGGGCGATGAACGGATAGCCCGGCACGCCGACAACCGCGAGCGTGAGGCCGGCCAGGCCGGGCACCGAGATGCGGCGAACCGGCCGCCCATGGCGCGACTCGGCGAATCCGAACAGCACCACGAGTGCCGCGCCGACCACAAAAGCCCCGCCGAACCAGGTCCCGGCCCAGTTGAGCTGCGCGTATTCACCCACCAGGAAGGTCGCGCCGACCCATGCCAGCGCCGCGGCCAGCAGGCCGCCGGCAATCCTTGCCCGCCCCGACCAGGCCAGCCCTGCAGCGGCCAGCCCGACGGCCACGGTGAGCAGATGCAGCGGCCACCAGGCCGCGGAGACGCGCTCGATCAGCCGGAAATAGACATCGGCGGTAAACGGGATGAAATCCGCGACCGCATAGGTGCTCAGATCGTCCATACAGGGCTCACCGGCGGCTCGCCAATTGGTCATCGGTCACAGCGATTCGATATGCCGCGCCATGCGCTCGCGCAGCTCGAGGCCGGGCATATCGCCGGCACCGGCCTGCATGTTCTCGTTCATGTGATCGACCCGGCTGGTGGCCGGAATGGCGCAGGTCACGCTCGGATGGCTGACGATGAACTTGAGCAGAAAGTCGGCCCAGGTGCTGCAGTCGAATTCCTGCCCGGCCCAGTCCGGCAGCTGCTCGCGGGCCTTGAGGCCCTTGATCAGCGGCCCGCGATCATAGGGCATGTTGGCGATGACCGCGATGCCGCGCTCGCGCGCCAGCGGCAGCAGGCGGCGCTCGGCCTGGCGGCTGGTGATGCTGTAGGTCAACTGCACGAAGTCGATGTCTTCATTGGCCATGACCCGTTCGAACTCGTCGTGCCGCCGGCCGTGCGAAGTCGTGATGCCGATATAGCGCACGCTGCCCTGCTGCTTCATCTCCTGGAGCGTTTCCAGGTGCTCCTGCCAGGCGACCAGGTTGTGAATCTGCATCAGGTCGAATGGTGCGACGTCCCAGGTCGATTCGAGTTCGGCGACCTCGGCGCGGGTTTCGGAGCCGTCGTCGGTCCAGACCTTCTCGGCCGAAAACAGCGGCTCGGTGGTGCCGAGCTGCTCCAGCGCGAAGCCCATCACCTCACCGGAAGAGCCGTACATCGGCGAGCAGTCCACCATGCCGCCGCCGTGGCGGAAGAATTCTTCCAGCACCCGGGTGCGCGCCAGGCGCAGTTCGCGGTCGTCGCCCACGTTGAAGGTCTTCCAGGTGCCCATGCCGATGACCGGAATGCGCTCGCCGCTCGACGGGATGGGCTTTCTCAGCATGCCGGTCGGCGCGGCGGCCAGGGCCGGGTTCAGGGTGACGCCCGCGGCGCCGGCTGCAATCAACTTCAGGATCTGTCTGCGCGTGATGTTGGACATGGGAATGGTTACTCGCTCGGTTGTCGTGCAAATGAGGACAGTCGATTCACGACCGTCGATTCATGATCGGCCGACCTGCACACTGTCGACAGCGCTTCGGCCGAGCCGTTCCGGATCGCGCAGCGCGGCCGTCAGCACCAGGATGAAACAGGTCAGCACGAAGACCTTGTTGACGAACCAGTTGGTACGCCAGATGGACCACTCCGGGTCGGCCAGGAACAGCGCGAACAGGCTGACGATGATGACGATTTCCACGACCGCCATGCCGATCGCCAGCGCGCGCGTGTAGCCCGGCCGCGCCAGCAGCGCCCATCCCAGCCAGACGTGCGCGATCGGCCACAGGTCCCAGTAAATGTAGCGGTGCCATGAAACGCCCTCGGCCAGTGCGAACGCCAGCGGGAAGAAATACTTGATGAAGACCGTCCAGGCCGCGAGCAGGAACAGCGTGTGGGCCAGGAATACCGGCCAGTCGAACGCGCGGCGCGCGGGTGCTGCGGCTTGGCTCCAGTCCATCGAATCGATGCCCGGGTTCCCGATCGGTGAATCAGGATAGCATTGGCGCGCTCAGTCGAACAGGAAATCCAGCAGGTGCAGCGCGCTGGCGAGCACGTGCACGACCAGCAGCCAGGCGAAGGTGTCGGCGATCACGATATGCCAGTCGCGCCACGCCAGCGCGACGCGCGCGCCGTCGGCCAGCAGCCAGCCGAGACCGCTGATCGCGGTCGCCAGCAGCAACAGCAGCAAAAGACCCTGGATGAGCGAGAACAGCCCGGCTCCGCCGGCCGACGGCATCCGCCGCTTCGCGATGCCGGCCAGGTCGCTGCGGACCTCGGACAGGTTCCCGGCCGCCCACGGAAACTGTTGGCGCCAGCGGCCGTCGACACTGTTGGTCAAGAGATAGGCCACCGCCAGCAGCGCCAGGACCAGCCCGAGGACGATGTGCGCGTGGTCCAGGAAGGTTGCCGATTCCGGGACGATCCGGCGCATCGAGATCCACGGGCTGGTCAGGATCAGCCACAACGCCAGCAGGGCAGCCAGCCAATGCTGGATCCGGCTTGTCCGTTCGAGCAGATTCTTCATCGGCTAGTGGCCCGCTATGCGGCCCTGGAGCGTTCGCCCAGCCCGGCGATTGCATCGGCGAAGCGGTCCACTTCGTCCCAGTCGGTGAATTCCCGGTTGGTCTGCGGGTCGGTCGGGCCCCTGGTCAGCCACATGATGAAGCGGATGATGTTGCGGTCCATGAAGCTGTAGCGCTGATAATCGAGATTGCCGGCGAATACGCCGACCAGATCGGGCTTCCACGGGCATTTCTCGATGAAAGCCTTTACGTAGGGATTGGTTTCGGGCGTATTCTTGCCCGGCTTGCGCGCCACGAGGTTGACCGAGAAGAAGCCGCTGGGGCGCTGTTCCAGCAGCTGCCGATGACGCTCGATGAAGGCGTGTACCGGCTGCTTGTGCTTGCCATTGCGGATGCTGGCGCCGAGGACGATCCGGTCGTACTCGGCCGGCTCGAGGTTCTCGTCATCCAGCGGCGCGGCATGCGCGTCCACGCCCTTTTCGACCAGCCGCGCGCGAATGCGCTCGACGATCTTGCGCGTGTGCCCGTAGCCGCTGTGATAGAGCAAAAGCGTCTTGTGCACGGGAATCCTCCTTCCCGAATTTTCCGCGCGATCAAGTATAGAGGCCGGCAGTCGCAGAAAATTTGATCCGGGTCAGATTGCCCGATCCCGGATTGCCCGGCCATCGATCACCTGCGAGCTCAATGCCAGATTTCGCTGATCGGGGTGTCGCCGCTGAAGCGCCAGGCGACCTGGGCCTGGAACAGTTCCGCGCTGGCCAGCGCATCGGTGAGCGCGTGGTGTGCTCCGTACAGCGGCAGGTGATACCGATCGCGGCTCTGGGCCAGGCGGATCGACTTCGGCTGCCGGCCCACCAGTCCGGCCAGAAAACGCACCAGCGGCGTATTCTTCCAGCCGCGATGAATGCGCGCTTCGATCTCCATGGTATCGACGACGGGAAACTCGAGCCGATCGCCCAGGCGCTCGCGCACGGCGCGCCGAAGAAACGGCCGTTCCACGCCGCGGTAGTGGACGACCGCGACGCGGCCGGCCAGGGCGTCGAGCAGGTCGCCGAGAATTTCACTCAGGTCCGGCGCGCGCTGCAGGGCTTCGTGCGTGATCCCGTGGATGGCGATGGAAGCCGCCGACAGCGCCCGCCGCGGTTTGAGCAGCCAGTAACGCGATCCGGCGCACTGGATCCGATTCAGCGTGAACGGCACCAGGCCGATGCTCACGATGCCGTTCCGGTCCGGATTCATCCCGGTGGTCTCCAGGTCAAGCGCGACGAAGCGGACTTGCGACAGCGGCGTGTCTCCCGCAACCGCCCCCCTGGCGTAGAACTGCCGCAACAACGGCGTCCTGGCCACCGCCTCGAGCTGGCCGAAGAGGGCCGGCCAATCCGGGACAGCTTTGCTGCTTGAAGAACTGCGTATCGGTGAAGGCATGCGGCACCGACTCAGGCGCGGTAGCGGAACTTGATGAATTTCTGCGCGTTGCTCAGCACCGTGAAGGCGTCCTTGAGGCTGCGCCGCTCCAGGTTGGGCAGGGTTTCGGGATCGATATTGTTGTTGGGCGTGCGTCCGGCTTCGATGGCAAATGCCTGGTGACGCGTGCGGATGATCGAAATGAACTCCATCGCGTCGCGCAGGTCGGCCGCCATGCCGCTGGTCAGAAAACCGGCGGCGACGATGTCGTCCAGGCGTCGGAAGGAATTCTGCGATTGCGAGGCGCTGGCCAGGGCATGGACACGGATCACGTCGACCATCGGGGCGGTGCCGCGCCGCTTCAGATTGAGGGTTTTCGCGTAGCGCCCGCTCTTTTCCAGCACGAAATCCTTGAAGAAACCCAACGGCGGGGTGCGGTTCTGCGCGTTGCGCGCCATGCAGCCCAGGAAGCGCGGCGCCTGGCTGGCCTGCTCGGCCGAAAAGGCATTGAGCTCGTCGGCCATGCGCGTGTCGCCGTATACACCATCCAGGTCGAAGAACACCGCACCATGCAGCAGCGCTTCCGGCTTCGGCTTCTGGATCCAGCGCGAGAAATCCTTCTTCCAGGCCGCAAGCGGCTGGCGCCAGCGCTCATTGCTGGCCATGAAGCCGCCCTTGCAATAGCGGTACCCGACTTCAGCCAGTCCTTCGCAGACGAAATTGGCGAGGCTCTTGAAATATTCTCCGTCCCGCTTCGGGTCGTAATCGTCGTGCAGGACCATGGCGTTGTCCTGGTCGCTGTGCATGATCTGCTCGTCGCGCGCCATGGAGCCCAGCGCAAGAAAGCAGTACGGAACCGGCGGCGCGCCGAATCGCTCCTCGCCCAGTTCCAGCAGGCGCTGCTTGAAGCTTCTGCCGATGGAAGACATCGCGCTGCCGATCATGTGCGAGTTGGCATCTTCGTTGACCATGCGCACGAAACTGGCCGACATGTCCGGCACCAGTTCCTTGAGCTCCTCGACGCTGTCCCTGATGAAGATGTTGCGCACCACGAACAGGCTGTTCTGCGTTTCCAGCCCGACCACGTCGGCCAGGTCGATGACGCCGATCAGCTCGCCGCGCGACATCACGGGCAGGTAGTGAATGTTGTGGCGAAGCATCAGGTTGAGTGCCTCGAACAGAAAATTCCCGGCATCGACCGAAACCGGGTCGGGCGTCATGATTTCGCCCACCGGGCGGTCGTGATCGAGGCCGCATGCCAGCACCCGCGTCACCAGGTCTTCGTGGGTCACGATCCCGATCATCGGCGAGCCCTGGAGATCGGCCATCGGCGCGTCGCCCGTCGCCTTTTCGGCCGGGTCGGCGACGATGACCAGCGACGATACCCCGTGTTCACTGATCGTGGCGGCCGCATCGCGAATACGGGTCGATTCGGTCACCATCACCGGCGCCGAGCGCACCAGCCGCCCGACCCGCACGGTCGCGAATTCGCTGGCCTCGGCTCGCACCGAGGCGGCCTGGCGCAGGCGCGTCCGGTTCTCGACCTCGACGAAGTCTGCGAACGCCTCTTCTTCCTCGAGCAACTCGCGAAACAACGCTTCGGGGATGAAATAAACGAGGGTGTCTTCGAGGGCGCGAACCGAATAACGCGCCGATTTTCCGGTCATCAGCGTGAGCTGGCCGAAGATTTCGCCCTCGCCCAGCCGGTTATGGATTTCTCCGCTGCGACGGTAGATCTCGACCGAGCCGCTGCGCACGTAGTGCAGGTCGTGGAGCGCCTGGCCGTCTTCGACGATTTGTGTGCCGGCCCGGAAATAGGCAATCTCGACCTGCCGTGCAATCTGTTCGACCCGGTCCTCGGACAACACGCTGAACGGCGGGTGTTGCTGGAGGTGATTCCTGATCTCGATCTGTTCGACTTCCATGGACCGCCTACGCCCCTTTTCGTTGCGCTCTCAGAACAGTCTACATCCCCGACCGGAACGTCAGAAAGCCGCGGCGTGCGCAGACCCGATTCGACGACCGGAAATGAAAACGCCGGCGACGGATGATCCGTGCGCCGGCGCCGATCATGCTCGAGCGGGCGGGACCGTCAGGCGGCCGCCTGAACGTCGACGTCCGGATCGGTTTCGAGGACCACGGCCACGGCGTGCATGACCGAGGCGATGCGCACCGCATCCTGGATGGACTTGGCGCTGAAACCGGCCTTGATCAGGATCTTTTCATGGCTGTCGATGCACATGCCGCAGCCGTTGATGGCCGAGACGGCCAGGCTGAACAGTTCGAAATCGGCCTTTTCGATACCGGGGCTGCCGACGATGGTCATGCGCAGGCGCGCCGGCAGACTGGCGTATTCGTCGTTGCTCGAAAGGTGCAGGAACCGGTAATAGATATTGTTCATGCCCATCATGGCCGCGGCCGCCTTGGCCGCCTTGAAGTAATCGGCGTCCAGGTTTTCGCGTGCCTGCGACTCGATGACCTCGATCAGCGCCTTGTTGCGGCTGGCGATCGCAGTGGCCAGCGCGGTGCCCCAGACCTGCGCGGCGTTGAGGTGTTCGTGCTGTTCGGTATCGAGCACGTTGCCGAAGTTGATCTTGAGATCCTTGGCGTAATCGGGCAACTGCTGCTTGAGATCGTTGATGTTCATTTCGAACTCCTTGGGTTTCGGAAACTTCTGGCTTCGCGGATGCGCGCCTTGCGCTTGCGCGGGTTGCAGGAACTTGACGCTGCCGAGCCGGTTGAAGCCTCGAATCGGCGGTTCCGATTCGCCGGCAGTAGGCGATCAAAAAGCCGGCGCCGGAAGAACCGTGCGCCGGCATTTCGAGGGTCGGCCGTCAATCACGGAGTCGGAGTGCCCGACCCGCGACGTGCGGATCTGCGCCTCGTCCTCAGGCCGCCTGCAGCGTGTCCTCGCCCGGCGACCAGTTGCACGGGCAAAGTTCGTCGGTCTGCAACGCGTCGAGGATGCGCAGGACTTCCTTCGGGTTGCGGCCGACGTTCATGTCGGTCACCGATACGTGGCGAATAATGCCCTGCGGGTCGACCAGGAAGGTGGCGCGGGTCGCGACGCCTTCTTCGGCATGCAGGATGCCCAGCGCACCCGACAGTTCGCGCTTGACGTCGGCGAGCATCGGAATCTGCAGGTCCTTCAGGTCTTCGTGATGCTGGCGCCAGGCCATATGCACGAATTCGGTATCGGTGCTGGCTGCCAGGACTTCGCAATCGCGATCGGCAAACTCATCCTTGAGGTCGCTGAACGCCTTGATTTCGGTCGGGCAGACGAAGGTGAAGTCCTTCGGATAGAAAAACACCAGCAACCACTTGCCGCTGTAGGTGTTGGTGTCGATATCGGTGAATGCCGAGTTGATGTCGGTATCCACGGTGGCCTTCAGATTGAAATTCGGAAACTTGTCGCCAATCGTCAACATTTCGATGATCTCCTGTGATTGTGTGTATTGCTCGCAAAATCGAACTCGAGCGGCAGCATTTCGTGCCGACGGCCTACAGAATAGGTCCGCGGCGCTCATATATCAAATTGATTGTTTTTATGACGTCAATAGTGAATCGAAATACCTTGCCCGGGCGGGTCTGCCATACGGTCTTACCGTGCGGTTTTGTCCGGGTCGGAACCGAAAGAATCCGCCGGCATTGGTTGACCGGGGGCGCGTCCGGCCCCATCTGCCTAGATTCAGGCATGTCATCGGATTTTCAATGGAACAATTTCACGGCACCACCATCGTCTCGGTGCGCAGGGATAACCAGGTCGTCATCGGCGGCGACGGCCAGGTCACGCTCGGCAACACCATCATGAAGTCCAACGCGCGCAAGGTGCGCAAGCTCTACAAGAATCAGGTCATCGCGGGCTTCGCCGGCGCCACGGCCGATGCATTCACGCTGTTCGAACGGTTCGAGGCCAAGCTGGAGCAGCATTCCGGACATTTGACACGTGCGGCCGTGGAACTGGCCAAGGACTGGCGCACCGACCGGATGCTGCGCCGGCTCGAAGCGCTGCTGGCCGTGGCCAACCCGGAGGCCTCGCTGATCATTTCCGGCAACGGAGATGTCATCGAGCCCGAACAGGGCCTGATCGCGATCGGATCGGGCGGTCCGTACGCCCAGGCCGCGGCGATGGGTCTGATGCGCAACACCGAAGCCGACGCCGAAACCATCTGCCGTCAGGCGCTGACCATTGCCGGCGAGATCTGCATCTACACCAATGGCCAGCACATCATCGAATCGCTGGAGATTTCCTGATATGTCCTACATGACCCCGCGCGAGATCGTCCAGGAGCTGGACCGCTACATCATCGGCCAGTCGGCGGCCAAGCGCGCCGTGGCCATTGCCCTGCGCAACCGCTGGCGCCGGATGCAGGTCGACGAGAAGTTGCGGCCGGAAATCACGCCCAAGAACATCCTGATGATCGGTCCCACCGGCGTCGGCAAGACTGAAATCGCACGCCGGCTGGCGGCGCTTGCGCGCGCGCCGTTCATCAAGATCGAAGCGACCAAGTTCACCGAAGTCGGCTACGTCGGCAAGGACGTCGAATCCATCATCCGCGACCTGGCCGAGATCTCGGTCAAGATGGCGCGCGACGCGGCCATGCAGTCGGTGCGTTCGCGCGCCGAGGAAGCGGCCTGCGAGCGGGTCGTCGACCTGCTGTTGCCGCGCCGCCAGTCCACCGGCTTTGCCAACAGCCCGGAACAGCCTTCCGAAGAACAGTCCGGCACCCGGCGAAAACTGATGGACAAGTTGCTGGCCGGCGAGCTCAATGAAAGCGAGGTCGAGGTGGACATCTCGATGAACGTCGGCGTCGACATCATGGCCCCGCCCGGCATGGAGGAGATGACCAGCCAGCTGCAGCAGATGTTTTCCAACGTCGCCGGTGAGCGCAGCAAGAAGCGCCGCATGAAGGTCAGGGACGCCCTGCCGATCCTGATCGAGCAGGAAGCCGCGGCGCTGATCAACGACGAGGAAGTCAAGCAGCAGGGCCTGGAAAACGCGCAACAGAACGGCATCGTGTTCATCGACGAGATCGACAAGGTCTGCCGCCGGGCCGAGCAGGGCTCGGGTGCCGAGGTCTCGCGCGAAGGCGTGCAGCGCGACCTGCTGCCGCTGGTCGAGGGATCGACCGTCAACACCAAGTACGGCACGGTCAATACCGACCACATGCTGTTCATCGCATCCGGCGCATTCCATCTGGCCAAGCCCTCCGACCTGGTACCGGAGCTGCAGGGCCGGCTGCCGATACGGGTCGAGCTGCGCGCGCTTTCGACCGGGGACTTCGAGCGCATCCTGACCGAGCCCGACGCCTCGCTCACCGAGCAGTACCGCGCGCTGATGGCCACCGAAGGCGTGGACCTGGAGTTTGCCGACGACGCAATTCGGCGCCTGGCCGAAATCAGCTACTCGGTCAACGAGTCGACCGAGAATATCGGCGCTCGCCGGCTGCATACCGTGATGGAACGACTGCTCGACGAGATTTCATACGCGGCCCCCGACCAGTCGGGCAGCCGGGTGGTGGTCGATGCCGAATATGTCGACAAGCATCTGGGCGACCTGGCCGAGGACGAAGATCTCAGCCGCTACATCCTGTAACGATGGTGTAATGGCCGCAGCGGCATCCTGACGCGGCCCTGGCGCCGTCCGTAGTCTGCTTTTGCCATGTCGCTGCAAGCGGGCCTAGCCGCCGGCGGTCTGCTTTCAACGCGCCCGGTTCGGCGAATCGACTGCTGCCGACGTAAACTATATCCGGCGTCGAGAGTCTGGAGCCCGGCGTCGAAAAAGCCGGATTGCGTTTGCGACCGTGACCCGTCGATCCGAAGTCGAACGCGCGTGTAAAAAAACATCGGGATTTCAGTGACCTTGGACACTTCCAGCATCATCAAACCGGACCTCCCGGCGATTCGTCTCGAGGATGTGCGAATCGTTCGCAGCGGCCAACTGGTGCTCGACGGCTTCAACCTGGAAGTCCCGGCCGGCAAGGTCACCGCGATCATGGGCCCGAGCGGCTCGGGCAAGACCACCGCGCTCAAGCTGATTACCGGGCAGCTCAAACCGGATGGGGGCCGGGTATTCGTGGGCGACATCGATGTGTGCGAACTCGATCGCGGAGATCTCAACGCCGTGCGTCGCCACATCGGCGTACTGCTGCAAAACGGCGCGCTTCTGACCGACATGACCTGTTTCGACAACGTCGCCTTGCCGCTGCGTGAACACACCGAACTGCCGGACAGCCTGATCGAGAAGCTGGTGCTGCTGAAACTCCAGGCCGTGGGCCTGCGCGGGGCGGCGCAAATGTATCCGCAGCAGCTGTCCGGCGGCATGGTGCGACGCGTGGCCACGGCGCGCGCGCTGGCGCTGGACCCGGACCTGATGCTCTACGACGAACCGTTCGCCGGGCTGGATCCGATCTCGCTGGCCGCGGTCGGGCGGCTGATCCGACAGATCAACCGCGTTGTCGGCATTACCAGCATCGTCATCACCCATGATGTCGCCGAGGTGTCCAAGTTCGCCGACTATGCCTGCATCATGGCCAACGGCAAAGTCGTGGCCTGCGGCGTTCCCGACCAGCTGGGCTCGGACGACAACGAAATCATCCGCCAGTTTCTCGACGGCCTGCCCGACGGGCCGGTGCCGTTCCATTATCCGGCGCCCGACCTCGAAACCCAGTTGATCGGAGAATCCGAATGAGCGGCGAAGCCTCGCAACCCTGGGTGATCGGTGCGGTCCGCCGGCTGGGCAACGCCGGCATGTTTCTGCTGCAGGCACTGAGCGGCATGAAATGCTCGTTCTTTCATGCCGGCGAAACCATGCGCCAGATCTATTACATCGGCGTACGGTCTCTGATCATCATCATGATGTCGGGTTTTTTCGTCGGACTCGTCATGACGCTGCAGACCTACGACACGCTGAATCGTTTCGGCGCCGGCGACTCGGTCAGCACGGTCCTTGGCCTGTCGCTTTTCAAGGAACTGGGGCCGGTGCTGACCTCGATCCTGTTCGCCGGGCGCGCCGGCACGGCGGTGGCCGCCGAGATCGGGCTGATGCGCGCGACCGAACAGATCGACGCGCTGGACCTGATGGGGATCGATCCGCTCGAACGCATCGTCCAGCCCCGGCTGCTGGCCGGAATGATTGCAGTGCCGGTGCTGACGCTGATCTTCAACTTCATGGCGCTGCTCGGTGGCGTGGTCTTCGGCATCGGCATCATGGCCATCGACCCGATCACCTTCTGGGGCAACATGCAGAACAGCATCGGGCTATGGGAAGATTTCGGCACCGGCATGCTCAAGGCGGTCGCATTCGGCGTGATCGCAAGCTGGCTGGCGGTGTATTTCGGCTGGACGGCGAAACCCACCAGTGAAGGCGTAGCGAGCGCCACAACGAGCACCGTGATCGCCACGGCGATCTCGGTGCTGTTGCTGGACTTCGTGCTCTCGGCACTGATGTTGTAAGTTTTCAGGAATAGATACCGTTATGAAATCATCCAATCAAGTTGAAATCGCCGCCGGCATTTTTCTGCTGCTCGGCATCGCGGCCCTGATCTTTCTCGCCGTACAGGCCACCGACACCAGTGGGATCAAGAGCCGGGAAACCTACGCGGTCAACGCCTATTTCACCAACATCGGCGGACTGAAGATTCGCGCACCGGTCGCCATGGCCGGCGTGACCATCGGCCGGGTCGACTCCATCGAACTGGACCAGGAAACGCTGGAGGCCCGGGTCGTCATGCAAATCGACACCGAGTACGACGACCTGCCGTCCGACACTTCCGCTTCGGTACTGACCTCCGGCATCCTCGGCGACCAGTACGTGGGCCTCGAGCCCGGCGGCGCACCGGATGCGCTGAACGACGGTGATCGCATTCTGCTGACGAATTCTGCCGTGGTGCTGGAACAGCTGATCGGGCGTTACCTGTTCAACACCGAGGAGGAAGACGAATGATTGGATCCAGAACGATTTTCGCCACGCTGTCGCTCGTGCTGGCCGCCGGCCTGGCCGCACAGACCGAGCGCGGCCCCGTCGATATCGTGCGCGAGACCACCAATGAACTCTTCAGTCTGGTCGACGAGAACCGGGAAATGTACGAAAACGATATTCAGGCGTTGCGCGACGACATCCGCCCCATCCTGCTGGACGAAGTCGACACGCTGTATTCGGGTCGGCTGGTACTGGGCCGGTCGTCACGCGGCATGGAGCGCGAGAAAATCGAGGAATTCTCCGATGCGCTCAGCGAACTGCTGATCCGGCGATATGCAGATGGGTTGCTCGATTTCCAGACTCGCGACCAGGTCGAAATACGACCGCTGGCCGGCGACAATACCGAGCGCATGACCCGGGTCAAGACACGCGTGCAGATGAACAACGGCGAGGAAGCGCCGGTCGATTACGTATTCCGCAAGACCGACAAAAGCTGGAAAATTTTCGACGTGATCGTCGAAGGCATTTCGTATGTCACGACATTCCGCAACCAGATCGGCGAGCAGATCCGCCAGGAGGGCTTCGACGCCACGCTCGAAAAGCTCAAGCAGGGCGAAGTGGAGATCGAGGTCGATGACAAATAGCCGGAGCCAATCCTTTCGGCTGGAAGGACGTCTGACGGTCGACGAGGTTCCGTCCGTTTATCGCGAACATCTCGATTGGAAAAAAGGCGGCGTTCCCGAAAGCATCGACCTTTCCGGGCTGGAAGCCACCGACTCCGCCGCAATTGCGCTGCTGCTGGAATGGAAGCAATGGGCGCGTCAGGCCGGCGGCGACGTCCGCTTCGAGCAGCCGCCCGAAGCCTTGCAGACGATCGCCGGACTGAGCCACGTCGACGAACTTCTGGGATGGAAACAGGAATGAATTTCAGGCCGCTGACGACTTTGCTGCTGGCGCTGCTGCTGACTGCCTGCGCCACCAGTGCACCGCCCCCGGACGAGCGCGACCCCATCGATCCGTGGGAGCCGTACAACCGCAACATGTACAAGTTCAACCGGACCCTGGACAAGGCCCTCTTCCGTCCGGTGGCGACCGGTTACGAATACGTCGTGCCCGATCCGGTCGAGACCGGCATCACCAATTTCTTCGACAATCTGAAATCCGTGCGGACGACGGTCAGCCTGGCGCTGCAGGGGCGTCCGGCGGACACCGTCACGAGCATGGTTCGATTCACCATGAACTCCGTTTTCGGCCTGGCCGGATTTTTCGATGTCGCGACCCGGTCGGGCGTGCCGCAGTACGACGAGGACCTGGGCCAGGCGCTGGCGATATGGGGCTGGGAGGATTCGCGCTATTTCATGCTGCCGCTGCTGGGCCCTTCCACGCTGCGCGACGGCCTGGCCCGGCCGGCCGAGGCCTATTACGACCTGCTATGGCGCAAGGCCGTCGACGGGCGCGGTTACGGCATCGCCTGGGACCTGATCCAGCAGCGCGCCAACGTGCTGGACCGCGAAGAACAGCTCGAAGACGCCTTCGACGAATATCTGTTCGTGCGCGATGCCTGGCTGCAGAACCGTGAGTACAAGATCACCGGCGAGTCGGCCACGCCCGACTACGACGCCTACCTCGACGAAGCGGACTGGGAGGAAGATCCCGACTAGTGGCGCGCGTGTCGTGCCGGCGGTTGCCCGGTAACCATCAGGCGCGCGCGGCGCGCTTGCGCTCGTGCTCCTTGAGCAGGCGCTTGCGCAGTCGGATGTGGCCCGGCGTGACTTCCATGAGTTCGTCGTCGGCCAGGAATTCCAGCGCCTGCTCCAGGCTCATGCGCACCGGCGGGGTCAACAGCAGCGCGTCGTCCTTGCCGGCCGCGCGCACATTGGAAAGCTTCTTGGCCTTCAGCGGATTGACCACCAGGTCGTTGGCCCGGCTGTGCAGGCCCACGATCTGGCCCTCGTAGACCTCCTCACCCGGCCCGACGAACAGCTTGCCGCGATCCTGCAGGGTGAACAGCGCGTAGGCGTTGGTGGTGCCCTGCTCCATGCTCACCAGGGTTCCGTTCTGGCGCGGTGCGATCCGGTCGGTGGCCGGCCCCCAGTGGTCGAATACGCGGAAGAACAGCCCGGTGCCGGCGGTCATGGTGCGATAAATGCTCTGGAAGCCGATCAGGCCGCGCGCCGGCGCCATGTAATCCAGCCGCACGCGGCCTTCGCCGTCCGGGTACATGTTCTCCATCCGGGCCTTGCGCTCGCCCATGGCCTGCATCACCGCGCCCTGGTATTGCTCGTCCATGTCGAGCACGACCTGCTCCCAGGGTTCCAGCGTCTCGCCGTCGACCTCGCGCTTGCGCACGCGCGGGCGTGAAACCGCAAGTTCATAGCCTTCGCGGCGCATCGTCTCGATCAGCACTGAAAGATGCAGCTCGCCCCGGCCGGCGACGTCGAACTGGTCCGGGTTCTGCGTATCGTGGACTTGCAGCGCCACGTTGTGGCTGGCTTCCTGGAACAGCCGCGCGCGCAGCTGGCGGCTGGTCAGGTACTTGCCCTCGGTACCGGCGAACGGCGAATCGTTGACCTGGAAGGTCATGTGAATGGTCGGCTCGTCGACCGTCAGCGCCGGCAACGCCTCGACATTGGCCGGGTCGCACAGCGTGTCGGAAATATTGATGTCGGCGATGCCGGAAATGGCCACGATATCGCCGGCCTCGGCCGATTCGACTTCGTCGCGCTGCAGTCCCTTGAAGCCCAGCACCTGCATCACCTTGCCACTTCGCCGGTCGCCGTTGCGATCGACGATGACCAGGCTCTGCCCGGGCCTGACCTTGCCGCGATTGATCCGCCCGATCCCGATCAGGCCCACATAGCTGGAGTAGTCCAGGCTCGAGACCTGCATCTGGAACGGCCCGGCCGGATCCACGTCGGGCGCCGGCACGTGCTCGATCAGGGTCTCGAACAGCGGGTCCAGGTTGCCCTCGGTCACGTCCGTGGTCAGGCCGGCGTAGCCGTTGAGCGCCGATGCGAAAACGATGGGAAATTCCAGCTGCTCGTCGGTCGCGCCCAGCTTGTCGAACAGGTCGAAGGTCTGGTCGACGACCCAGTCCGGGCGCGCGCCCGGACGATCGATCTTGTTGACCACCACGATCGGCCGAAAGCCCATGTCGAATGCCTTCTGGGTCACGAACCGGGTCTGCGGCATCGGCCCGTCGACCGCGTCGACGAGCAGCAGCACCGAATCGACCATGGACAGCACGCGCTCGACCTCGCCGCCGAAATCGGCGTGGCCCGGGGTGTCGACGATATTGATGCGATAGCCATTCCAGGTGATCGCGGTGTTCTTCGACAGAATGGTGATGCCGCGCTCGCGCTCCTGGTCGTTGGAATCCATCACCCGCTCGGTCAGCTTCTCGTGCGCGGCGAACTCGCCGGACTGGCGCAGAAGCTGGTCGACCAGCGTGGTCTTGCCGTGATCGACGTGGGCGATGATGGCGACGTTTCGGAGCTTCATGTTCGGTGGGACCTGAAAAGTAGGCGGGGCAGCCGGCCATTATAGCGCAGAGCGGCAAGACAAGCTGCGTATTACGCGAATCCTCTCCCGCAGATCGTTTATCGTTCCCAAAAGCCGTTTCGGTCAACGGAACGGCAACTAATCCAACAGGAGACGTGACCGACATGAGCGACGAACGAACGCAACGGCCCGAGGGGCGGACGGACCTCGCCTACGCCCGCACGGTTCTGGCGGTAGAGCGCACTTACAACAGCTGGGTCAAGACGGCGATTGCCTTCCTGGCCGGGGGACTGGCGCTGACGAAATTGATGGAAGCTGAACTGACGACGCTGCACGGCGCCATCATCCTGACCGGCTCGACCCTGCTGGGCGTCGTGGCGATCGTGATTACCGCCGTCGCCACGCTTCGTTACCGGCATCGAATGGGCGATCTGGGCGAACAGGCGCTGGGACGATGGCCCTTTCGCGTCGTGCTGTTCATCAGCGGCAGTTTCATCGTCATTTGCGTGCTCGGCCTGATCTGCCTGTTCATGCTCTGATTTCGCCGGGGCCGGCTTCAGCCACGCCGGGAGACGAAGAAGTTTCTGAGCATTTTCTCGGCCTCTTCGGCCAGCAACCCGGCAGAGACGATGCAGCGGTGGTTCATGTGCGGGTGGTCGAGCAGGTTGATGATGGAGCCGCCGGCGCCGACGCGCGGATCCCAGGCGGCGAACACCACCCGTCGAATGCGCGCGTGCACCAGCGCGCCGGCGCACATGGCGCACGGCTCCAGCGTCACGTACAGCGTGGCGCCGGGCAGCCGGTAGTTGCCGACCCGCGCGCAGGCCCGGCGCAGCGCAACCATCTCGGCATGGCCGCTGGGATCCGAATCGCGAATCACCCGGTTGTTGCCGTCGGCCACGACCGCACCATCGAGTTCGACGACCGCGCCGACGGCCACCTCGCCGGCGGCCTCGGCCTCGCCGGCACGCGCAAGCGCCCGACGCATCAGGTCCTTCTCGTGTTGCTGCCAGATCACGGTTCGATTGACTTTTTGCACGAAGTTCGCGAATCCGGAGAGATTAACGCAGATCGAGAATTCCGTCGCAAAACAATGCAACCGAAGAGGTAGACAAGCGATTGGGCTGACGCCACGAGGTGCTAAGATTCGCGCTGCGGGAGGAAACGAGGCGCGATGAATCAGGATAATCCGGGATTCGATGATGACGCTACCCGGCTGGAAACCCGGCTGGCGGACGACGTGGCATCACTGGAGGAAGCGGTCGAATGGAAGCCGGGCCAACGGCTCGGTCCGTATTGCCTCAAACGGATGCTGGGCCGCGGTGGCATGGGCGTGGTCTGGCTGGCCCGTCAGACCGAACCGCTGGAGCGCGAAATCGCGCTCAAACTGCTGCGTATCCAGCGCGAAAGACCGCTCCTGGAAGCGTATTTCGAGGTCGAGCGCCAGGCCCTGGCACGGCTCAACCATCCCGGCATCGCCCAGATTCACGACGCCGGCAGGCTGGGCGATGACGTGCTGTACTTTGCCATGGAGTACGTCCCGGGCCTGCCGCTGCATGAGTTCAACGCGGATCGGAAGCTTTCCTGGCACGACGTCGCGGCATTGATGATCAAAGTCTGCGCCGGCGTGCATTACGCGCATCAGCGAGGCCTGATTCACCGCGACCTGAAACCGGCAAACATACTGGTGCGCAGCACCGATGGCGATCCTGCGCCAAAGATCATCGACTTCGGCATCGCCATCAGCCTGGCTTCGGATGATCCCGGCGGCGAGCATGTCGGTCGCGGCGGCGGCACGCCTGCCTACATGCCGCCCGAGCAACGCGCGGGCGGACAGGGCGATATCGATGCCCGTGCCGATGTCTATGCCCTTGGCGCCATCCTGTCCGAACTGCTGTATCGGGAGCCCGCAAGGCGCAAGGATTTCGCGACCATCTCCGGCGAGCAACGCTGCCGGACACTGGCGGTGGATCTGGGCTGCTCTTCCGGAACGGTCGAACCGCGCATCCGATCACTGGCCGAAGGTTTGCGCGACGCACCGCGGGAGCTGGTCGCGATCGCCCACAAGGCGCTGGCGGCGGATCGCGAACAGCGCTATGACTCGGCTTCGGCACTGGGCGAGGATCTCCAGGCCTGGCTGGATCAACGTCCGGTCCGCGCGATCGGTGCCAGCCGCGCCTATGCCTTGCGCTGCTTCGTGCGCCGCAATCGGGTGGCGACGGCTGCGGCCGCGCTGGTGAGCCTGTCGCTGGTCGTCGGCATGCTGACCGCCGTGCATGGGCTGGACGAGGCGCGTGAAGCGCGCCAGATCGCCGACCAGCGGCGCGCCGATGCCGAGGGCCTGGTGCAATTCATGCTCGGCGACTTTGCCGACAACCTGCGCCCCATCGGCCGGCTGGACCTGCTCGACGGGGTCGGTCAACAGGCCCTGGAGTATCTGGCGCGCCAGGATCAAGATGACGCGCCGCAGACCGTGCTGAATCGCGCCCGGGCCCTCAAGACGCTGGGTGAAGTCCAGGTCACCCGGCAGCAGTTCGAACTGGCGCAGCGCTCTTTGAGCGAAGCGGAGAGACTGGTCCGGCCGTGGCTGGAACGCAAGTCGGAGCAACGCGCGGATTTTCTGTTCGAAGCCGGCAACATCGAATTCTGGCTGGGCGCGATCGCTTACCGCCTGGAGGATCTCGAGGCGACCGAACGCTATTGGCGCAACTACCTCGCGCATGCCGAAGCCCTGGCCGAACTGGAGCCGGAAGATCCGCGGTCGGAAACCGAACTCGGATATGCCTACAACAACCTCGGCACCCTGGCCGAACAGCGCGGCCAGCTTGTCGATGCACTCGACTACTTTGAACGGGTCACCCAGTTGCGGCGCACGCTGATCACGGCGCCGGACGATCCCGAGGTGCTGGACCTGGCCAATACGCTGTCGTGGACTTCGCGCATCCAGCGTCAGCTCGGGCGCCCTCTCCCGGCCTCCGCCGCGCTTGAAGAGGCCATCGACCTGATCAGCGAATTCCGGTCCTACAGCGACGATGTCCGGGCGCTGATTCACGAAGCCACGTTGCGCGAGCTGCTCGGAAGCGGCATCTGGTGGCAAGGCGACCACGAGCGGGCGCGCCAAGAATGGCTCCGCTCACTGGAATTGCAGGAACAGGTCGTGGCCAATGACCCGACCCGTCCGCGGCGGCGGGCGGCGCTGGCCAGGACTGCCTACAAGCTGGTCCGGAATCCGCTGAGCACGCCCGAACAGGCCGAACGGTGGATGGCCCGTGCCGACGAAATCCGGGGCGAATTGCAATCGGAGTCCAACCAGGGCGAAAGCGACTTCTTTCTGGATCTTCATCACTGCATTGCCGCGTATGCGCTTCCGCAGCCGCCCGAACCGCAATCAGCCTGTCTGAACCGCGTCTGGCCGGAAACCCGCGAAGGCATCCGTTCGGCCGATGCCGACCATCGGGAACAGGAGCTGGGCGTCGAGCTCGCGCTGGCGCTCAATCGCGTCTATCCCGATCGGGTCACGTCGGCACAACTGGCCGAGACCGAATCGATCCTGGCGGGCCCGACGAACGGTGATCACCATACGCTTTCGCGCCTGAGACTTCACCGGGCGCTGATCGAACGACTGCAGCCGGACAGCCCCGATCTGGCTGCCCTCGATCGAAAAATCGACCGGTTGCTGGTCGAGTAGCCTGACCACGACGGCGAAATCCGCCAGGAGCCCGGAATGAACGGCAAACCCGTAGAACTGAGAGCGTCCATCCGAATCATTGGCGATCAGGCGCCGTTCCGGGTCGACGTGCCGGTGGTCCGGAACAAGCGCGAACGGCGCGGCGTCCCCAGGCCGGCCACCATCATCTACACGCTGGAGCAGGAATCAATCGAAGCCGGCTTCGTGCTGGGCGATGTGGACCTGAAGACCGAGAGCCCCGATATCGATTTCGTCCGCGGCACGGGCCGCAAGTACATTTTTTTCAACAGCAACACGGTTGCCGAGGAACGCTACCTGTTCGGCTTTCATTATCATCGCGACGGCGAGCGCTACTACTTCGATCCCGAAATCCTGAACGAGGAATTCAATTGACTCGTCTCCCGGCGCAAAAAGCGCGGGACGGACTCAATCGAAGATCAGTCTTTCGTTCGGCCCGGAAATACGTACGATGACCGGTCCGACGATCTCGTTGGCGTGATCCGGCCAGGCCTTCTCGAGCGCCCGCTTAACGAAGTAGGCCAGCGTAGGCCCCACGCGCTTGGACGGATCGACTTCGATGAATGCCAGCTCGGGGCCGTCATAGGCGGAATTCACGGTGGTGTCGATGACCAGATTCGCTCGAACCGCATCATCGAACCGGACGCTCCCGTCTGCATTCGTAACCGTGATGTGGCCGACCGCATAGGATTGGAACGATTCCAGAAATGCGACCGAGGGGTTGCTTAACTGGAGCCTGGCAATATCGATCTCGATCCGTCCTCCGAATTCGGGCACGGCCCGGTTCACGTTGTAGGCCACCATTGCCTTGATCAGATTTTCCAGCGTGAATTCCGATGTTTCGCCGATCAGACGTTCGCCGGCCCATTCGGTACCCGCCGTGCGACTTTCGGCAAAGCGCTGGGTTCCGGCGTCCCGCGGGCTTTTCGCGTAATGGCGATTTTTACGGAAGCGTTCTTCGAACCGCTGCTCCATGTTGTTGATCGAGGCCATACGCCGCTCGAGGCCGTTCGAGAACGTGACCTCCACGCTGTAGCCTTCCATCGGCGGCACGATCTGCGCGCCTGCGCCCCCCGGGACCAGCAACAGACACAGGAAAATCATCGAAACCCTTGATTTCATGACATGCCTCCTGGCTTGAAATTGCTTTTTCTTTCGACCATGAAAGAGCTGATTAATTCAGCAGGGCCAAGAACCCCGAAGCAGATCCGGGGATGACCAGGCCGGCGAACCGGAATACGAAGGAAGCAGCGCGGCCGAGATGGACTCATTCCCACTCGATCGTCGCCGGCGGCTTGCCGGAGATGTCGTAGACCACGCGCGAAACACCGGTGATTTCGTTGATGATGCGACGCGCGACGTGGTCGAGGAACTCCGCGTCCAATCGGGCCCAGCGCGCGGTCATGAAGTCGATGGTCTCGACCGCTCGCAGTGCGATCACCCATTCGTAGCGGCGCGCGTCGCCGACCACACCCACCGACTTGACCGGCAGAAACACGGCGAAGGCCTGGCTGACCTTGTCGTACAGCCCGGCCTTCCTGAGCTCGGAAATGAAGATATGGTCGGCCTTCTGCAGAGGCTCGATGTATTCGGGCCTGACTTCTCCCAGGATGCGCACGCCCAGGCCGGGGCCGGGGAACGGATGGCGCATCACCAGTTCGGCCGGCAGGCCGAGCTCGACGCCGATCCGGCGCACCTCGTCCTTGAACAGCTCGCGCAACGGCTCTACCAGCTCGAGATTCATTTCCTCGGGCAGGCCGCCGACATTGTGGTGCGACTTGATCACCTTGGCCTTGCCGGTGGCCGCGCCGGCCGATTCGATCACGTCCGGATAGATCGTGCCCTGGGCCAGCCAGCCGGCCTCGCGATGGCTTTTGGCCGCTGCATCGAATACGCTGATGAACTCGCGCCCGATGACCTTGCGCTTTTCTTCCGGATCATCCACGCCGACAAGTGCATCCAGGAACGGCTCACGCGCGTCGATCCGCTCGACCCGCACGCCCAGGTGCTCGGCGAAGGTCGCCATGACCTGGTCGCCTTCCCGGTAGCGCAAAAGACCGGTATCGACGAAGATGCAAAGCAACTGGTCGCCGATCGCCTCGTGCAGAAGCGCAGCGACCACCGATGAATCGACGCCACCGGACAGCCCCAGCAGTACGCTGTCGTCGCCGACCTGCGCGCGCACCCGCGCGATCTGGTCTTCGATGATGGCCTCGGTCGTCCAGTCGGCGCGACAACTACAGATTTCGAGCACGAAGCGCTCGAGAATACGCCGGCCCTGGTGGGTGTGGGTTACCTCGGGATGGAACTGCAGCCCGTAATAGCCCCGATCGTCATCGGCCATGCCCGCGATCGGCGCCGAGCCGGTGGTGCACATGGTCTCGAAGCCTTCGGGGAGGTGCGTGACCTTGTCGCCGTGGCTCATCCAGACTTCCAGCACGCCGCGGCCGTTGGTCGCGACCCGGTCCTCGATCCCTTCGAGCAGCCGCGCCGGATTGGCGATGGCGACTTCGGCATAGCCGAATTCCTTTTTCTCGGAAGGGTCCACCATGCCGCCGAAATGCGTGGCCATGGCCTGCATGCCGTAGCAGATCCCGAGCAGCGGCACGCCCAGATCGAAGACCACGTCCGGAATTCGCGGACTGTCCTCGAACCCCACCGACTCCGGTCCACCGGACAGCACGATGCCCATCGGCGCAAATGTCCGGATCGCATCGGCACCGGCGTCGAACGGCATGATCTCCGAATATACCCCGATCTCGCGGATTCGCCGCGCGATGAGCTGGGTGTATTGAGAACCGAAATCCAGGATCAGGATGCGGGAGGCGTGGATGTCGTCGGTCATGTTCTGGTTCCTGGAAAGGCGGTCCATAACTTACGAAAGGCGATCCACAGATTGCACAGCTTTACACAGATCAAAAAGCGTGTTTGCTTTGAAAGTCAAAACCCCAAAAACCGTGATCAGTACCTTCAACACCTGGTGCAGTCATTAATCCGCAAAAGTTTCCGCCTTTTACATCTGTGTCGATCTGGGTAATTCGTGGACAGGTTTTCACCCGAGCTTGTAATTCGGCGCTTCCTTGGTGATCGAAACGTCGTGGGCGTGCGATTCATTCACGCCGGCGTTGCTGACGCGAACGAAGGACGGCCGGGTGCGCATTTCATCGACGGTGCGGCAGCCCGTGTAGCCCATGGCCGAGCGCAGACCCCCCATCATCTGATGGATCACGCTGCCGAGCGGGCCCTTGTACGGCACACGCCCTTCGATGCCTTCGGGCACCAGCTTCTCGGCGCTGACCTCGGCCTGGAAATAGCGATCGGACGAACCGCGCGTCATCGCGCCGAGAGAACCCATGCCGCGGTAGCTCTTGTACGACCGGCCCTGGAACAGTTCGACATCGCCCGGCGCTTCCTCGGTGCCGGCAAACAGGCTGCCGATCATGACGCTGGAAGCGCCGGCGACGATGGCCTTGGCCAGGTCGCCGGAAAAACGTATGCCGCCGTCGGCGATGACCGGTATGTCGCGCCTGGCCAGCGCCTTGGCCGCCGCCGATATCGCGCTGATCTGCGGTACACCGACGCCGGCCACGATCCGGGTGGTGCAGATCGAGCCCGGGCCCTGGCCGATCTTGACCGCGTCTGCGCCGGCTTCGGCGAGCGCCTCGGCCCCGTCCGAGGTCGAAACGTTGCCGCCGATGATCTGAACATCGGGGTAGTGCTTCTTGCACCAGCTCACGCGATCCAGCACGCCCTGCGAGTGGCCGTGGGCGGTATCGACAACGACGATGTCGACGCCGGCTTCGACCAGCGCCGCGATCCGGTCCTCGGTGTCGCCGCCCGCCCCCACTGCGGCAGCCACCAGGAGCTGTTCGTAAGCATCCTTGGCGGCGTTCGGGAAGTCGCGCGATTTCTGGATGTCCTTGACGGTGACCAGGCCGCGCAGCTTGAACGAATCGCTGACGACCAGCACCTTCTCGATGCGGTAGCGGTGAAGCAATTCCAGCACCTCGTCCTGGCTCGCGCCCTCCTGGACCGTGACCAGCTTGTCCTTGCGGGTCATGATGTTGCGCACCGGGTCGTCGAGCTTCTTTTCGAAGCGCATGTCGCGGCTGGTCACGATTCCGACCAGTTCTTCGTCGTCGACGACCGGGACGCCGGAAATATTGTGCTGCCGGGTGATCTCCAGTACCTCGCGGATCGTGGTCTGCGGCCCGACCGTGATCGGATCCTTGATCACGCCGGCCTCGTATTTCTTGACCACGCGGACCTGGTGGGCCTGCTCCTCGATCGTCATGTTCTTGTGCATCACGCCGACCCCGCCGGCCTGGGCCATGGCGATGGCCAGGCGCGCCTCGGTGACCGTGTCCATCGCCGACGACATCAACGGGATGTTGATCACGAGGCCGCGGGTCACGCGCGTGGTCAGGTCCACGTCGCGCGGCAAAATATCGGAGTGCGCGGGCACCAGCGAAACGTCGTCGAACGTCAGGGCTTCCTCGATCAGTCGCATGGCGCGGGCCTCCGGCGGGTAAATCCCGCGATTATATCCTCTTTGGCACCTTTTTCGTGATCGAACGGCCGCGATCGGCGCGGATCCGCAAGCCTGGATTCAGGATTCGCAACCGCGGCCGGGGCCGCCTACAATACGGACACGACAACAACAACGCCTGCGCAACAGGCCCGGACACGCCAATGACCGATTCCCAGGCTGGAGCCAAGGCCTCCCCCTTCCGCATCCCGCACACGCTGGCACTGATGTTCATCATGATGGTCGTCGCGCTGGTGCTGACCTGGATCCTGCCGGCCGGCGAGTTCGAAACCGTGGTCAACGAATCCGGTCGCGAGGTCGTGGTGCCCGGCACCTACGCGACGCTCGAAGACGCCGAAACGCTTTCGCCGTGGTCGCTTTTCACGGCCGTGCCGCGCGCCATGGCCGAGGCCCAGGGCATCATCTTCTTCGTGCTGATCATCGGCGGCGCGCTGCGCGTGATTCGCGAGACCGGCGCCATCGACGCTTTCCTGGGCAGCGTGATCGAGCGCTACAGCCACAACTCGGTGCTGCTGATCTTCTTCGGCGTGTTTTTGTTCGCCGCGGCCTCGGCCACGCTGGGCATGGCAGAGGAATACATCCCGTTCGCCGGCATCCTGATCGCGGTTTGCGTCGCCATGCGCATGGATACCGTGGCCGCGATCGGCATCATGGTGGTCGGTTACGGGGTCGGATACGGCGCAACCATCATGAACCCGTTCACGCTGCTGATCGCCCAGGACGTCGCCGAACTGCAGCCGGCCTCGGGCTGGGCCTTCCGGGCAGCGATATTCGTACCCTTCCTGGCCGTCGGCGTCCATCACGTATGGTCTTATGCGCGCAAGGTCCAGCGCGATCCGGCGGCCAGCCTGGTCCACGGCATCGACGAGGCCCAGCCGCCGCCGCAGGCCGAGCAGCTGCCGATGACCCGGCGCCGCATGGCGGTCCTGGCCGCCACCTTCGGCGCGCTTGCACTGCTGGTCTACGGCATCACCATGCACGGCTGGTACCTGGTGGAACTGGGCGCAATCTTCATCGCCCTTTCCGTCGTCGCCGGCCTGATCACCCGGATGGGCATCGACCGCCTGGCAACGACGTTCAGCAACGGCGCGGCCGAACTGGCCGGCACCGCGGTGCTGATCGGGTTCGCGCGCGCCATCGCGCTGCTGCTCGAAGACGGCCAGGTGCTGCACACCATCGTCAACGCCATGGCCAGCCCGCTGGTGGGCCTGCCGGCCGAGCTTTCGGCCGTGGGCATGCTCGGCATCCAGTCGGTCATGAACATCTTCGTATCCAGCGGCAGCGGTCAGGCCTACCTGACCATGCCGCTGATGGCGCCGATCGGCGACCTGGTCGGGGTTGAGCGCCAGGTCTCGGTGCTGGCCTACCAGTTCGGCGACGGCTTCATGAACATGATCGTGCCGACCAACCCGGTGCTGATGGGCATCCTGGGCCTGGCCGGCATCCCTTACGCGCGCTGGTTCCGGTTCATCCTCCCGCTGATCGTCAAGCTGCTGGCGCTGGGCGCGCTGGCCATGGTGGTCGCGGTGTGGATCGGGTACAACTGAAAACGCCGGCCGGCGATCCGCCCCCCCGGGTCGGCTTCAATCCTCGAAGCCGTCGGCGAAGATGAATTCGGGCTCGCAGCTCTGGACGATCACGTCGTCGACCAGCCAGTCGCCCTGCGCCACCGACTGGTCGGTCCCCAGCCGGAAACGGAATCGCAGGGCCTTGTCCTCCAGCCCGCTCAGGTCGACGACTGTACGGGTCCACTCCTGGACGCCGCACCAGCCCGACTGCCCGGCCAGCGGACTGCCCGAACCGCTTTCGATCGCTCCGGTGTAGGTGTTGTCCAGCAGGTCCTGCCCGGCGAAACGAGCCCAGGTCCGGCCGTCGTCGTCGGAATACTCAAGCACGCCGGCATCCCAGCAGCCGCCGCCGGGCTCGAGGCTGAAGTCGGTAAAGAACTGCAGCGTCGGCTCGGACACACCCGCCGGCACCCTGATTTCCGGCGAAACCAGCCGTTGGTCGCTGACTTCGTCCACCGACCGGGCCCGCCAGGCCGCGACCGGACTGTTGGCATCGAAGCTCTGCAATTCCCAGGTATCCGGCGCGTCGGCCGCCGAATGGGTCCAGTCATTCTCACCCGCTTCCATGTCGTCTGCGAAATATTCGACCTTCCGCGTCCCGATTCCGCATTCGCCGGGCGCCAGCCCGGTGGTGAACGACGATTCGGCCGCGCCGCCGGCACCGCACTGGTTCGATGGCGTGACGCGCCAGAAATACTCGCTGAGCGAATCGAGCTCGAACGGCACCCGGAACGAAACGCCGTCGACGACCTCACTGACGATCACGTCGCTGAAACCCGCATCGGTGGCCAGCTCGAACAGGTAACTGTCGGCCTGGTCGGCGGCAAGCCAGTCGAATGACGGCCGCAGCGACGTCCCGGTTGCGCCGGCGCCCGGGGATTGCAGCGGGGGCGCCGGCGGGCTTGCGTCGTCGACGATCGCGGCAAAGGTGACTGCCTGCTCGCCGACACTTTCCGAACTGCCTGCGATGGTCAGATTGTAGACGCCGCTCTCCACGCCCGCCTCGGCAGAAACGGTGGCGATCGACTGGCCTGGTGGATCGATCACGTCCGGACTGGGCGAGTCCACGCTGAAGCCCGGTGGCGGCAGTGACGACGCAAGCGTGACCGGATCGGCGAAGCCCGCGATCGATCGCACATCGATCGCGACATCGAACGACGCATCGCCGGATGCGGTGCAGATCGCGCTCTGTTCGTCTTCGGTCGCGAGCGCAAAACCGCGTTCGCGAACGCAATTGATGCACGCGAGCGCAAAATCCTGGCGGGTGACACCGGGTTCCGGTGCCCATGGATCCAGCGCATCGGCGGCCAGGTTGGCGGCGAGCACCTCGATGTCGACCGACTGGCCCGAGTGCTGCTCCGGGGACAGCATCACGCCTTCGAGGTTGTTCTTGTCGTCGTGCTTGTCGTCCGGCGCACCGGCGCTTTCGGAAAAGCCGGTGCCGGGATTGACGCTGTTGCCGTAATAGTCGCCGTCCGCGACGGTCGCGACCAGGTCCAGGTCGTTGGTCCAGGCCGGATTCGAACCGCCGGTACCCGGTCCGGGCGCATCGGTCCAGGCCAGCATGATGCGCATCGGCACGCCGGGATCCTCGGGCGTGAAGGTCCACGTCCAGGACTCGCCGGTGGCGTGAAACACCTTGGTCTGATCGACGGTCTCCAGCCGGTCTTCCGGGCTGATCACGGCATCCAGGTCGATTCGACCCCAGCCCTGTCTGCGGTCGGGGCGATGCTGGAGCATGTTCCCGTCGGCATCGAGATTGCCCACGAGATCCGTCGCCGCCGCCGTGAACACCGCCTTGACCAGCGCGGGGCTGGGCGGTGCGCCGGTTTCGGCGGCGTATTTCTGCATGAACAGCGAGACCCCGCCCGAGACGACCGGAGCGGCCATCGATGTACCGCAGAAGCCCGAACTGTAATCCGCATCATTGCCGGCGACGGTGCTGTCCGTGTTGCAGCCGGGCGCGACGATGTGCGGCACCAGGCGTCCGTCGCATGCCGGCCCGTGCGCGCTGTTCGAGGAAATGCTGAAAATATCCGGGCGCTGGGCACCATCGGAATTCTGCAGCCAGGTCGAGCCGACTGCGAACAGGTTCTTGGCCTCGTCGGGTGCGCCCAGCGAGGAAGGCGAGCAGTCACCGAAGCCGTCGCCGCTGCCGTTCATGACCGACCAGACCGGCAGCACCGGTTGCCGGCCCGGAGTCTCGGGATCGGCGTCGCGGACGATCATGTCGACCTGCATGGTCGGAATGTTGTAGCCCTGCGGCGTTTCCGAAGACCCCCACGAATTGTTGGTCAGCTGCGCGCCGGAGGTTGCCGAATCTCGAAAGATGGCGAGCATACCGTCGGGCTTCATGCCGCCGGGGCCGGAACCGGACAAGAACGGCTCGAAAAACTGCTCGACCAGCGATGCCGCCGGCGCCACGCCCTGTCCGCGCAGGAAACCACCGGCATCGATGACGCCGGATACGCCGGTTCCGCCGATGGCCCCGGCCACGTGGGTGCCATGGTCGCTGTCACCGGACGCGCAGCTGCCCCGGTCGCCGAGGCAGGCGACCCTGTTGTCGACCAGGTCCTGGTGGCTTTCCCGCAGGCCGCTGTCGACGATGCCGACGTTGATGCCCGCGCCGTCGAGCCCGGCGGCATCGAGCCAGTCGGCGTAGCCCGGAACGATATCGAAGGTTTCTCCGTATCCACCGACGATGGACTGGTTGGACATCTCGCCGCGGACCCCTGCATCCTGGCTGATCGGCTGGATCGTGTAGACGCCGGGGATGCGGGCAAGCGCCAGGAAATGATCGGGCTGCAGGCGCAGCTCGAGCAGATGGAATCGGTGGTCGAGCCGGGCGCGCGACACGATGCCGGCGCCCGCCTTTTCGATGCCGGCCGTGGCCTGCGCCAGCGCCGGTTCGAAAACAAGGGCCATCGCGTGCAGCACTGCCGCGGACTGTTTGTGCTCGGATGCATCCCCTTCGAGCTGCGCCCGGCCCGGCAGGTCGGGCGCCCGCGCGCGCATTGCCGGAACGAATGCGCCCGTCCATCGAACCGGTGGCTGGGAGCGGCCAGCGGAGAGCGAACGTTCATCGGCCCAGACCACGTAACTGAACGGATGGATGTATTGCACCGGCTCGATGCCGGCACGACGCAGATGGGTCAGCCATTCGACCTTGATCGGGCCGCGAAACTGGACGACTCGAAAATCCGGACCGGTGGTACCGGCGGATTCGTACCAGACCCCGGTTTGCGGCGGATCGGACAACGGGTCGCGGACCGAATCCCCGATGACCATATCGAACGGGTTCGGGTAACGCCTGGCGTTGCCGCTTCCCGGCGCTCCCGAAAATCCGCCCTCCGGCATCCAGAGAAATCGTCCATAGTCGATCGCCCCGGCCGGCAGGCCGGCGCGTGACTCAGTATCGGGGGACTGCATCACCCGAATCCACGCCTCGGAAGCGTTCAGATGGCCGGCGGACACAAACAGCAGGCTGCAGGCAAAGGCGATCCGGCCATGACGAAAGAGAGCTCGGACGACTCTCAGTGAACGCGCAGGCCTGCGCATTGATCCGTTCAGCGCTGCGCTAATCGACGTACAGCGAGCTGACCGACTCGCCTTCGGCCATGCGACGAATGGTCTCGGCCAGCATCTGCGCCACGCTGAGCTGGCGAATCCGGCCGCAGTCGCGTGCTTGCTGGCTGAGCGGGATGGTGTCGGTGACCACGATTTCATCCAGCCGGGAGTTGCTGATGTTGTCGATCGCGCGGCCCGACAGAATGGGGTGCACGCAGTAGGCCACGACGCGTTTGGCCCCGGCGTCCTTGAGCGCGCCCGCGCCGGCGCACAGCGTGCCGGCCGTGTCGATCATGTCGTCGACCAGCACGCAGGTCTTGTCGGTCACGTCGCCGATGAGGTTCATCACGGTCGCCTCGTTGGCGCGCGGGCGGCGCTTGTCGATGATCGCCAGGTCGGCGTCCAGGCGCTTGGCGATGGCGCGCGCGCGCACCACGCCGCCGACGTCGGGCGAAACCACGATCATGTTGTCGTCGCCGTAGTGCTTCCAGATATCGGCCAGCGTCAGCGGCGAGGCATACACGTTGTCCACCGGTATGTCGAAGAAACCCTGGATCTGGTCGGCGTGCAGATCGACGGTCACGACCCGGTCGGTGCCGACCACGCCGATCATCTTGGCCGCCACCTTGGCCGTGATCGGCACGCGCGTCGAGCGCGGCCGGCGATCCTGCCTGGCATAGCCGTAATACGGCACGATCGCCGTCACCCGCCCGGCCGAGGCGCGCTTGAGCGCATCGATCATGACCAGCAGCTCCATGAAATTCTCGGCGGCCGGCTGGCAGGTGGGCTGGATGACGAAGATGTCGCGGGCGCGGACATTCTCGACGATCTCGACCATGACCTCGCCGTCACTGAAGCGCCCGACGTTGGCCTTGCCCATGGGAACGCCAAGATGCCCGGCGATGGCGTTGGCGAGATCCGGATTCGCGTTTCCGGCGAAAATCATCAACGAGGGTGTGCTCACGGCCGGCTTCCGTCCTGCTTGGAGAATTTGAATGGCTGGCAAGAATGGCTGGGACGGCAGGATTCGAACCTGCGAATGCGGGGATCAAAACCCCGTGCCTTAACCAGCTTGGCGACGTCCCAGTCGACTGCACAGTCCGCGATTTCGCGGCGGACGCATCATCGCAAAACGAAATTATAACGACTCGACCGCGGCGTTGGTGAGTTTTGGGGAACCCGGCGCGCCATCGCGCTCGAAATTCCAGCGCGACAATGCCGCGCGCACCCGGTACGGCGGGTTCTCGGCCGTCACGCGCACCGGCAAAAGCACGCCGGCCCCGTCCAGCCGGCGCCAGCGGTCGAACTCGAGCTGCCAGCCGCCCCAGCCCAGCGTCTGCAACACCCCGTCGTCGGCATAGCCGGTCGCGGCGCCGGACGGCGCCGGCAGCCCACGCAGCCACTGACTCATCCAGCGCACCGGGATCGGCCACCCCACCGCCTGCTCGACCAGCAGATCCGGGTCGGGCCCCGCCAGACGGCCGATTTCCGAGCCGGTGAGCACGGCGCCCGAAGGTCCCATCTCGAGCCGCCACTGTCGCCCGCCTGCGATGGTCCGCAGCAGCACCACGTGCTCGGTGCCGTCGGCCTGCCAGGTCATGGCGAGACTGCCGCCGCGATCACCGTCGGAAAGACCCAATCGGCCGCGCACCGACCATTTCTGGTGGGCGTCGAACCACGCCTCGCGCTCGGCCAGCCAGGCGCCTTCCGGGCGCGGCTCGCGCAGCGCACAGCCCGCCGCAATCAACGCCAGGCATGCGGCCAGTACGGGGCCGGCACGCCGATGCATCATTCCAGGCCGATCCGTTCCAGCGTATCGGCGTAAACGTCCGCGCCACCCATATCGGCCCGCGTGCGGGCGACCACGGCGCGCGCCTCGTCGCGCTGGTCCAGGGCCCAAAGCACTTCGACCAGATGCGCGACGATTTCCGGATGCGGTTCGGCTTCCACCGCCCGGCGCAGGTAGGGCAGCGCTTCCCCCGCCCGGCCAAGCTTGAACAGCACCCAGCCCATCGAATCGAGAATGGCCGCATTCTCCGGCTCCAGCTCCAGCGCCGTTTCGATCAGGCGCATGGCCTCGCGCTGGCGATCCGTACGATCCGAAAGCGTGTATCCCAGCGCGTTCAGGGCCACGGCATTTCCGGGATCGTTCTGGATGATGGTGCGCAGATCCTGCTCGGCCAGCGACAGGTTGTCTTCGTTCACCGCGGCCATGGCGCGGGCGTAGAGCAGCGCCGTGCTTTCCGGCAGCCGGGTCAGAGCCTCGCCGAGCAGCGCCACGGCCTGTTCGTTGCGGCCGGTTTCCGACAGGATCTGTCCCTCGATCAGCCAGGCCTGTTCGACCAGCTCGCCTTCGGCCTGGTCGCGTATTCCGCCCAGCAGCGCACGCGCCGACTCCATTTCATCTCGCCCGGCCAGCAAAACGGCACGCCGAAGGTCGGCGCGCAGGGCCAGTTCACCTTCGACCCGGGCATACCATTCGATCGCCTCGTCATCCAGCTCGAGCACCTCGGCCAGCACGGCCGTCAGCCAGGCGTGCCGGTCACCGGCCCGCTCCGGATCGAGCGTGGCCATCCGATGCCAGGTGACCCCGGCAGCGGCAGGCCGGCCCAGTTCCTGCTGCAGCATGCCGCGGGTATACAGGATATCGGCGTCGACCGGCAATCGGTCGAGCACCTTCAACGCCTGTTCACCGCGCCCGAGCTCTTCGAGCAATTCGACCTCGGCAATCGCCGCGGTGCGATCGTCGGGATCGAACGCGCCGGCCTGGCGGTAGTAGCGCAAAGCCCGCTCCGGCAGTTCCCCGGCCCGGGCGAGGCGCGCCGCCCACAGCGCCCGCTCGTAGTCGGGGCCGGCCTGCAAGGCCCGCTCGGCCAGCTCGAACGCCCGCGCGCGGCGGTCGAGCTGCCACGCCAGGCGACTGCGCAGGAAATCGTCGTAGCCCGGCGCCAAATCCCCGGCCTGGTCGATCAGTCGCTCCAGCGCCGAGTTCGCGATATCGTCGGAACCGGCCGCCGCGACCAGCGCAATCCCCGTGCTCCAGTCCATCGGATCCTGCGGGTCGCGCAGGCGTGCCTGGAGGAGGTTCACGCCGCGCTCGAGCTGGCCCTGACGTAGCGCCGCGACCGCCGCAACCTGCGCGGCCTGGCCCGAATCGGGTTGCTGGTCCAGCCAGATCCCGGCGGCCTCGGCGGCGGTCGGCCAGTCGTCGACCGCCGAGGCCAGCTGGGCGGCCTGGCGGGCCACGCCCGGATCAGGATCCAGCGCCAGCGATTCCATCAGCAATTCCACCGCATAGCGATATTCACCGGACTCGCCGGCCGCGCGAGCCTCGGCGACCATTGAACTTGCTTCTGCGCGCTGCGGGGATTCGGCGGGCCCGGAACCGGCGGCACAACCGGTCAGGAATCCGGCTAAGATGAGCACCCCCATATTGAATTGCTTTACATAAGCTAGGACAATGCAGGGTTTGTCCGTTTCTGGTTCATTCATGTCGGTATTCGCTCTTGGACTGAGTCATCAAACCGCGCCGGTCGCGATCCGGGAGCGGCTTGCGTTTACGCCGGAAAGGCTTGGCGAGGCGCTCGGTTCCATGCATGCCGTTCCTGGCATCCGGGAATGCGCGATCGTGAGCACATGCAACCGAACCGAGCTTTATGCCAGTGGCGAGAACGCTAGCATAACGGCGTTACAGGAATGGATGCATGACTGGCACGGGGCGCGCCGGGGCGAATTCCGCGAATACCTGTTCGCGCTGCAACAGCGCATGGCGGTGATGCATCTGCTCAAGGTCACCTCGGGCATGGATTCCATGGTGCTGGGCGAGCCCCAGGTCGTCGGTCAGGTCAAGCAGGCCTGGCACTCGGCGCAGGAACACAAGACCCTGGGCACGATACTGGATCGTCTTTTTCAGCATTCGTTTCAGACCTCCAAGCTGGTGCGCTCGGAAACCGGCATCGGCCACAACCCGGTGACGCTGCCGTTCGCCGCGCTCAAGCTGGCCCACCAGATCTTCGGTGACGTCAACCGGCTGTCGGCGCTCATGATCGGCGCCGGCGAGATGATCGAGGATTGCGCCCGGCACTTCTCCGGGCAGGGCATCCGCAGGCTGACCATCTGCAACCGCAATCCGGAGCGCGCCGCCGGCCTGGCCGAACAGTTCGGCGCGCGTTCCATGGGCCTGGACGGCCTGGCCGAAGCCCTGCATGAACACGACCTGGTCGTGGCCTGCACCGGCAGCTCCAAACCGCTGGTCGAACACGAAATGGTCCGCAAGGCGCTGGCCAGGCGGCGCAACCAGCCGATGTTCGTGCTCGATCTCTCGGTACCGCGCAACGTCGATCCGGCGGTCCGCGAATTCGGCGACGTCTATCTCTACACCATCGACGACCTGCGCGAAATCGCGGAACGCGGGCACCGCAAGCGCAACCAGGCGCTGGAAGCGGCCACGCATATCGTGGACGGCCAGGCCGAGGCGTTCGACCGCTGGATGAATCTGCACGCAGCCGGCGAAACGCTGAAATCGCTGCGCAACCGGGCCTTCAACGAACGCGACAAGCTGCTCGACCAGGCCCGGCGCGAACTCGCCGCCGGGCGCGACGCCGACGACGTGCTGGCGCGCTTCGGCCATCGGCTGACCAACCGGCTGCTGCACGCGCCCAGCATCCAGGTGCGGCGGGCGGCCGAAATCACCGACGAGGAATTGATGGCGGCAGCGCGCAAACTGCTGCTGGACGATCCGTCGTGACGCCCGGGCTGGAGCGGCGCCTGGAGCAGGCCGTCGAGCGCTTCGAGGAAATCGAGCGCCTGCTGGCCGAGCCGGAACTGGCCGAAGACCCGAAGCGTTTCACCGCGCTTTCGCGCGAATATGCCGATCTCCAGTCCATCGTCCAGACCTGGCGGGCGATCGAACAGCTGGAGCAGCGACAGGCCGAAGCCGAAGCGCTGCTGGAAGAGAACGACGACGAAATGCGCAGGATGGCGCACGATGAGTTGGCCGAGATCGAAGCCGAGCGCGAGCGCCTGGATCGCGCGCTCAGGCGACTGATCGTGCCGCCCGACCCCAACGACCACAAGAACCTGTTTCTCGAAATTCGCGCCGGCACCGGCGGGCAGGAAGCAGCATTGTTCGCCGGCGACCTGTTCCGGATGTACACGCGCTACGCCGAGGCCCAGGGCTGGCGCATCGAGCTGCTCTCCGGCCAGGCCGGCGAAGCCGGTGGCTGGCGCGAGCTGATCGCGCGCGTGATCGGCACCGGGGCGTATTCCAGGCTCAAGTTCGAGTCCGGCACGCACCGCGTACAGCGCGTGCCGGCGACCGAGTCGCAGGGCCGCATCCACACCTCGGCCTGCACGGTGGCCATCCTGCCGGAAGTCGACGCGGTCGACGAGATCAAGGTCGATCCCAACGACCTGCGCATCGATACCTACCGTTCCTCCGGCGCCGGCGGCCAGCACGTCAACACCACCGACTCGGCCATCCGGATCACTCACCTGCCCAGCGGTACCGTGGTCGAATGCCAGGACGAGCGCTCGCAGCACAAGAACAAGGCGCGCGCCATGAGCCTGCTCAGCGCGCGACTGCTGGAGGCCGAGCGCAGCCAGCAGCAATCCGAACAGGCCGCCAGCCGCAAGCTTCAGATCGGCTCCGGTGATCGCTCCGAACGCATCCGCACCTACAACTTTCCCCAGGGGCGGGTCACCGACCACCGGATCGGGCTGACGCTGTACGACCTGGACAATATCCTCGAGGGCGCCCTGGATGAACTCATCGATCCGCTCACCGAAGCGCATCAAGCGGATTTGCTCGCCGAACTGGGGTAATCCGCCTCGTCCACCACCCTGCCTGCTGCGGCGCCGTCAGGTCTCTCGCTTTGGAAGGGTGATTGCTGCGGATTGATGGCGGGTCGGGCACACCCTTCCGGCCCCGGGCTTGCGTATCATCGCGCCATGCTCCTGTTCATCCTGATTGGCGGCGTGGTCGGCCTGCTGTTCGGCGGCCTTGCCGGGGCGGTGCTCGGCGCCGTTGCCGGCGGGGCGCTGAGCCACCTGCTGCTCAACGTTTTCTTCGCCCGCGGCCTGGAAGCGGTGCGTACGCAGTTCCTGGACTCCACCTTCGCGGTGATGGGCGCGGTATGCAAGGCCGACGGGCAGGTCACCGATGATGAAATCCGCGTCGCAGAGCAGTTCTTTGCACGCTTGTCGCTGTCCGGCGAGCAGCGCCGTTCGGCAATGGCGGCGTTCAACCGCGGCGCGGCCGACGACTTCGACCTCGACGCCGAGCTCGCCCGCGTGCGCGCCGTTGCCCGGCGGAACCAGCCGCTGCTGCAGCTCTTTCTTCAGGTGCAGCTCTCGGCCGTCGCCGCCGACGGCATCGTCCACGCCGACGAGCACGCGTTGCTGGTGCGGATCGCCCGCGGCCTGGGCCTGTCCGAACCCGACGTCGAACGCCTGGAAGCCATGCTCCGGGGCACATCCGGTGCGCACGCTGGCGGCGGAGCGGCCACCGGTCCGCGGCTGGAAGACGCCTACGCAACGCTGGGCGTGGAACCCGACGCCGGCGACGCCGAAGTCAAGAAGGCTTATCGTCGATTGATGAGCAAGCATCATCCGGACAAGCTGGCCTCGCGCGGCATGCCCGAGAGCATGCGGTCGGTGGCCGAGGAAAAAACGCGCGAAATCCGCAAGGCGTATGACACCATCCGGGCGCATCGCGAATGACGGGTGCCGGCGGTGCCGGGTGCCGGCGGCTGTTCCGAATTCAAATTCAACCTCAACTTCAAATTCAAAGGCGGTTTCGCCTCGCGCTGCGCGCATGCAGGCGACCTACTTTTCACAGTTGCCTGAAAAGCGCATTTTTGGTTACTTTTGTTGCAATCGACAAAAGTACTAACGAGAACGTTAATCAGCCAGCGAAGCTGGCGGCGAAACCGCCTTTGAAGTTGCATTTGAAATAACAAAACCTCGACACCGGGCAATGGCGTCAGGATGCCAGGCGCCCGCCTCGAATTCCGCAACCGTCGGGCGAGGCCATGGTCGTCGGGCCGGGCGATGCCCGATCAATCGGCGCCCGGCTTGCGAAACAAAAACGTGAACCGGTCGGTATTGCCGGTCACGGTCTTGCGCCCGACCTCGTAGCGGAGCTCGTCATCCAACCGATAGTGCAGGTCCGAATAATCCTCGAATTCGAATCCTGCGGCCTGGATTTCCCTGATCATCAGTACCGGGTCGACGCGACGGCGATTTTCCGGGTCGTCCGGTTGCATGTGGCGGCGGGTGTGGTCGACCACGCCGTAGATACCGCCGGGCTTGAGCGCGGCGAATGCAGCGCGGTTCATGCTGTCGCGGCCTTCTTCATTCAGGTTGTGGAGATTGCGGAATGTCAACACCGCGTCGACATTTTCAACACCGAAGTCGAACGGCTTGATCGCGACCAGCCCGGAGTCCTCGTCCGGGATGATTTCAAGCTCCGGTTCCAGCACTTCGACCCGATCATGGGGGACCTCACCGAACCACTCGGACTCGGCTACGCCGCCGGCGGCGATCGAGACGTAGAACTGACCTTCGTTCCTCAACGCCGGCGCCAGCAGCTTCGTGTACCACCCGCCACCGGGAATGAGCTCGATCACCGTCATGGAGTCGTCGAGACCGAAGAAGTCGAGCGTCTCGACCGGCATGCGGTTCGCGTCGCGTTCGCGCTCGGCCTCGGTGCGCACTTCCGAAGCCATCGCCGCGCGCACCGATTCCAGGAACGGCCGCTCTTGTTCAGTCTCCTGCTGCGCCAGGACTGGCAGCGCCATGAGCAGGGTCACGGACAACATCAACTTGTTCATTCTTTTCTCCGTTTCGATAAAAAGCGATTCACAGATTACGCAGATTTACACAGATCTATTGAAGAAAATGTTTCCTGACTGGCGTTGTTTCTCGGCAGGGCGGATAAGCGTCAGCGCATCCACCGTTTCTGGGGCCTGATTGGTGGATGCGCTGACGCTTATCCGCCTACGGAGACTGTCCTGTCTATTCGGTGCCGTTACGCATTGTTCGTGTTCACTTGCGTTCCTTTGCGGTTCAAGACGCCTTTTGCGGCATCAGCTTGCGCATGCTGCGCATCAGGATGCGGAAATACAGGGACGGGAACCAGCGCTTGAGACGGTATTGCCAGCGCGTCTCGGGATGGGTGAGCAGCAGGAACCTCGGCTTCTGCGTCGCCTGGTAGACGGTTTCGGCGACGTCTTCGGCCGAGACTCCGGATTTCTCCATCCAGCGCTGCACGCGCTCCGGATAGCTGTCGTCGGGCGCGCGCATGGTTTCGGTCAGACCGGTCTTGACGAACGCCGGACACAACACCGAGACCTCGACCCCATGGGGCTGCATCTCGGCGCGCAGCATTTCCGACAGCGCGACCACGGCGGCCTTGGCCGTGCCGTAGGAGGCAATGCCCGGCGCGGCGGCCAGCCCGGCCCAGGAGGCGACGTTGACGATATGTCCGAAGCCCTGGTCGCGGAATTTCGCGGCGAAATGATGGCAGCCGCGCACCACGCCCATGAGGTTGATCTCGAGCACCCACTGCCAGTCTTCGAGCGGCGTATCGCCCAGCATGCCGCCGGTCGCAACGCCGGCATTGTTGACCAGCGCATCGACCCGGCCATATCGGGCATCGACGAAATCCGCCAGCGCTTCCCACTGCTCCGAATCGGTCACGTCAAGCGTGCGCGCGGCGTGACCGCCGCCGGCAAGCCCGGCGACCACCGTTTCGGCGCGCTCGGCGTGCTGGTCGGTCGCGACCACGCGCCAGCCGGCGCTGCCGAAGCGCCTGGCCATCGCCGCGCCCAGGCCCGAACCGGCGCCGGTGATGACCGCGACACGAGTGTCTTGTGATGGCATGTGCAAGAAATCCTGATAAAAAGCGTGCATCAGCATAATCGATCGGGCATGATCGAGCCGGCTCGCTGGCACCGCCCGGTTGCCGGCGATGGCTGCATCGCAATACCGAGGCCGGCGAGCAAGACGGGTAAAATGGCCGGCTCCGACCGAAATATCCACCGTGATGTCCGATACGTTTTCAGTACTCAATCCGCCGCGCGCGCAGGCCGGCGAGGGCCGGCAGTGGCCGCTGCTGGAGGATCTCGCGCTGGCGCTGGCAGTCAGCGCCTATGCGCGCCGCCGCGGCGGACCGGTACTGGTGGCAGCGGCCGACGGCTACGCCGCGCGGCGTCTGCGCGACGACATCAATCACCTGGACGGACCGCGCGCCGACCTGTTTCCCGACCTCGAAATCCTGCCCTACGACCTTTATTCGCCCCACCCCGACCTGGTCTCGCGCCGACTCGACGTGCTGGCCGGACTGGCCGATCGCGAAGCCGGGGTGATCATCGCGCCGGTCAACGCACTGATGCAGCGCCTGGCGCCGGTGGGCTTCATCGCCGGGCGCAGCGTGAACTTCACGGTCGGCGAGGAGCTGGACCTGGACCGTTTTCGCGAACGGCTGTTCGACGCCGGCTACGAGGCCAGCGACCAGGTCTGGCAGCCCGGACAGTTCGCGGTGCGCGGCGCGGTCTTCGACCTGTGGCCGATGGGCACGCAGCTTCCGTACCGGGTGGAGCTGTTCGATACGGAAATCGAGTCGATCCGCTCGTTCGACGCAGAAACCCAGCGCTCGATCGAGAAAATGAACCGGGTGGAACTGCTGCCGGGGCGCGAGTACCCGTTCGATGAAACCGCCCGGCAGGAATTCCGGCGCCGCTTCCGCAACCGGTTCGAGGTCGATCTAAGACGCGCGCTGCCCTACCAGGAGGTCGGAGAAGGTCATCACGGCCAGGGGCTCGAGCAGTATCTGCCGTTGTTCTTCGACCAGACCGCCAGCCTGCTGGACTACCTGCCGCGCGAGCACCGGCTGGTGACGCTGGCCGGCTGCGAGGAAGCGGCCGGGGAATTCGCCGAACAGGTCCGGCAGCGCTATGAACAGCGCGCCGGCGACCGCGAGCGCCCGCCCCTGAAGCCCGACGAGCTTTATCTTGCAGCCGGCGAACTGACCGACGCGCTGAAACACGACGCGGCGGTGCGCGTCACCCGGCGCCCGCCGGCGACGAAGACCCTCCAGCGGCCCGAACCGCTGGACCTGGATCATGCGCCGGAACAGGCTGCCGAACGGCTGGAAGCCGAACCGGGCCGCATGCTGCTGGCCGCCGATACCGCCGGCCGCCGCGAACTGATCGCCGCCAATCTCAAGCGTTTCGGCGTCCAGCCGCGCCCGATCGATTCGTTCGCCGCGTTCGCCAGCGGCGACGACCGGCTGGCGCTGGCGGTGCTGCCGTTTTCCGGCGGCTGCCGGCTGCCCGGCGAGGGCGTGACCATACTCACCGAGTCCGAGCTGTTCCCGGGTCACACCCGCACCCGCCGGCGCGAACAGAAAAGCGGCCAGGATCCGGAAAGCATCGTGCGCAGCCTGGCCGATCTGCAGCCGGGCGCGCTGGTGGTGCACCTTGAACACGGAATCGGCCGCTACCTGGGGCTGGAAGTGCTGGACGTGGGCGACGCACGCGGCGAATTCCTGACCCTGGAATACGCCGACCGCGACAAGCTCTATGTGCCGGTGACCGACCTGCACCTGGTCAGCCGCTACACCGGCGCCGATCCCGACGTCGTCACGCTCAACCGGCTGAGTTCGGACCGCTGGCAGAAGACCCGGCGCAAGGCCGCCGAGAAAGTGCGCGACGTGGCCGCCGAACTGCTCAACGTACAGGCCAGGCGCGCCGCACGCGAAGGCCATGCATTCACGTTCGACGAGGGCATGTATGCACGCTTTGCCGCCGGCTTCGAATTCGAGGAAACCGAGGACCAGCAGACCGCCATCGAGGCCGTCCTCAACGATCTGAAGGCGTCCACGCCCATGGACCGCGTGATCTGCGGCGACGTCGGCTTCGGCAAGACCGAGGTCGCGCTGCGAGCGGCGTTCGCGGTGGTCGAGGGCGGCCGCCAGGTGACCCTGCTGGCTCCGACGACGCTGCTGGCCGAACAGCACTACCGCACCTTCGCCGACCGTTTCGCCGACTGGCCGGTCAAGGTCGCGCTGCTGTCGCGCACCGGCGGCAGGAAGGACGCCGAACGCACCCTGGCCGGTCTGGCCGACGGCACCATCGACATTGCCATCGGTACCCACCGGCTGCTGCAGTCCGACGTCAAGTTCGCCGACCTGGGCCTGGTGGTGGTCGACGAGGAACAGCGCTTCGGCGTGCGGCAGAAAGAACAGTTGAAGAGATTGCGCGCCGAGGTCGACCTGCTGACCCTGACCGCGACGCCGATTCCGCGCACGCTGAACATGTCCATGACCGGCCTGCGCGAGCTTTCCATCATCGCCACCCCGCCGTCGCGCCGGATGGCGGTCAAGACTTTCGTCTCCGAATGGGACACGGCAACCATCCGCGACGCGGTCAACCGCGAGTTCCAGCGCGGCGGCCAGGTGTATTTCCTGCACAACGACGTCAGGACCCAGCCGCGCATGGCCGAGGACCTGTCGGAATTGTTCCCGCGCGCCCGGATCGGAATCGCCAACGGTCAGATGCCGCCGGGCGAGATGGAGCGCACCATGCGCGACTTCTACCACCGACGGATCAACCTGCTGGTCGCCAGTACCATCATCGAAAACGGCATCGACGTGCCGACGGCCAACACCATCATCATCAACCGCGCCGACAAGTTCGGCCTGGCCCAGATGCATCAGTTGCGCGGCCGCGTTGGCCGCTCGCACCACCTGGCCTATGCCTACCTGGTGACGCCGCCGTGGAAGGCGATTACCGCCGACGCACGCAAGCGGCTGGAAGCGATCCAGTCGCTGCAGGAGCTCGGCGCCGGCTTCACCCTGGCCACCCACGACCTGGAAATCCGCGGCGCCGGCGAACTGCTGGGCGAGGACCAGTCGGGCCAGATCGAGGCCATCGGCTTCCAGCTCTATTCGGAACTGCTCAACCGCACCGTCGAAGCGCTCAAGGCCGGACACGAGCCGGATCTGGACGAGCCGGTGGACGTCTCCTCCGAGGTCGACCTGCACGTGACCGCGATGATTCCGGACAGCTATCTGCCCGACGTCCATCAGCGGCTGGTGCTGTACAAGCGCATCGCCCAGGCGCGGACCGGCAAGGAACTGCACGAACTGCAGGTCGAGATGATCGACCGTTTCGGCCTGCTGCCCGAGGAGGTCAGGAACCTGTTCACTGCCGCCACGCTGCGACTGGAAGCGCGCGCGCTGGGCATCCGCAAGCTGGAGGTGGGCCCGGCCGGCGGGCGCGTGGAGTTTTTGCCCAAGCCGGTGATCGACATGGCCGAGATGGTCCGCATGATCCAGAAGGAGGCCCACAGCTATTCGCTGCCGGCCCAGGACCGGCTGCGCATCCACGGCGAGTTCGAAGCGCTGGAAGACCGGGTCGGCGTCGCCGAGGACCTGATCGCGCGCCTGCGGCCGAAAGACAAGCTAAACTCCGTGGCATGATTTCCAGGGAAGCTTCGAAAGACCCTGCACGGCCGCTGCTGGCCGCCTCGCTGCTGTGGTCGTGGCTGTTGTGGTCGGGGCTTTTCTGGCCGGGTCCGGCAGGCGCCCAGCAGTCGGTCGAAAACGCCGACGACAGAAGCGGCGAATATCCGCCGGTCTATCGGGTCGAGGTGATCGTGTTCCGCCATGCCGACGGCCGCTCGGACCGCCGCCGCGCAACCGCGCCGGCCGACTTCACCGACCGGCTGGATCCGCTGCTGGTTGCGGCCGCCAACGCCGCGGCCCGGCGGCAACTGGCGTCGATGGCGCAGTTCCTGCCCATCGCCGAACTGCCCGGCGCGCTCGACGAAGCCACGCCCTTTCTCGAGTCCGAGGAAGAAACGCTGCGGCCGATTCCGCCGGCATATTCGGCGCTTGGGGACCTGTCGGCGCCGTTGCGCCGCGCCATGAGTCGCCTGATCGACGCTCCGGACTACGATCCGGTGACGACGCGGGCCTGGATACAGCGGGCCCAGCGCCGACAAGCCGCCGGCGCGGTGCGCGTGCACGACCGAACCGTGGTCGAGGCCCTCGAACCGGCGGCGAATACCCGCCCGATGCCGCTGGCGGGTCAAGGGCTCGCATTGAACCCGATGGTCGAGACGATGGTCGAGACAACGCCACCACAGTCGATCTACCGACTGGACGGTAGCGTGCGCCTGCGCCAGCGACAGTTCCTGCACCTGGACCTTGACCTTGTCTGGCAGACCCGGGCGCGCGCGCCAGCCGAATCCGCGGCCGATCAAATCTCCGATCAGGCTTCCGAACAGAACCCCGACCGAAATCCCGATCCCGACCTCGATCCGGGCCGCGACACTGCAGACGCGGCTGGCGCACTCGATGCATCTCCGGCCGGCGAGCGCGAAAACGGCGAATGGACCGTGCATCGCCTGCAGCAATCGCGCGTGGTGCGTCCCGGTCGGCTGGAATATTTCGATTCCAGCCTGTTCGGCGTGCTGGTTCGCATCGAGCGTTTCGAGCAGGTGTTTCCGGAAGTCGAACAAGAAGTCGAAGACAACGCGCCGGATGCGGAAGCCGAACTCCCGGCGACCGGGCGCCCTGTGACCGAAGGCGGCGGTTGACGGTATCATTGCCGTCCGGCAATTCACCACGATTTCTCGAGACGCTTTCCCGATGACTTCCAACGCCCTGACTGCACTGTCTCCGCTGGACGGCCGCTACGCCCGGCGTCTCGAACCGCTGGCCCGCCTGTTTTCGGAAGCCGGGCTGATCCGGCACCGGGTACGAGTGGAGGTGGCGTGGTTCCGTCACCTGGCCGGGGTCGAAGCATTCGGCGCCCTGCCGCCGCTGGCGCCCGACGACGACGCGTTTCTCCGGCAGCTGGGCGAGGACTTCTCCGACGCCGACGCCGCCGAGGTCAAGGAGATCGAGGCGACCACCAACCACGACGTCAAGGCCGTGGAGTACTGGATCAAAAACCGCATGGCCGCGCGCCCGGGCCTGGCCGACAAGCTCGAGATGGTGCACTTCGCCTGCACCTCCGAGGACATCAACAACCTCGCCTACGGCCTGATCCTGCGCCAGGCGCTGGTCGAGGAACTCGATCCGGTGCTGGCCGAGCTTGACGCACACCTTGCAGACATGGCCGCGCAACATGCCGATCTGGCAATGCTGTCGCGCACTCATGGCCAGAGCGCCTCGCCGACCACGCTCGGCAAGGAACTGGCCAACACGGTGTTCCGGCTGCGCCGCCAGCGCCGGGCGCTCAACCGGATCGAGATCAGCGGCAAGATCAACGGCGCAGTGGGCAACTTCAACGCTCACATCGCGGCCTGCCCGGATCTGGACTGGCCGACGACCGCGCGCGATTTCGTCGAGGATCTGGGTTTGGTCTGGAACCCCTACACGACCCAGATCGAGCCGCACGACATGATCGCCGAGCTGTCTCATGCGCTGGTGCGGGTCAACACGATACTGCTGGATTTCGCGCGCGACAGCTGGGCCTATATCTCGCTGGGCTACTACAAGCAGCGCACGGTCGAGGGTGAAGTCGGCTCTTCGACCATGCCGCACAAGGTCAACCCCATCGATTTCGAGAACGGCGAGGGCAACCTGGGGCTGGCCAACGCGCTGCTGTGCCACCTGGCCGAAAAATTGCCGGTATCGCGCTGGCAACGCGACCTGACCGATTCCACCGTCCAGCGCTCGATCGGCTCGGCCTTCGGCTACTGTCTGCTGGCCTGGCGCTCCATACAGCGCGGCCTGGACCGGATCGAGCCGGCGCGCGCGCGCATCGCGGAAGATGTCGAGGACGCCTGGGAGGTGCTGGCCGAGGCCATCCAGACCGTGATGCGGGTGCACGGCATCGAGGAACCCTACGAGAAGCTCAAGCAACTCACGCGCGGACGCACCATCGGCGCCGACGAGGTCCGGGAATTCCTGGAGCAGCTCGAACTGCCTGCGGCCGAACGCCGGCGCTTGCTGGAAATGACGCCTTCCGGCTACACCGGCAATGCCGCGGCCATGGCGCGCGGCCTGGGACGCTACACATGAAACCGATCCAGCTGATCGAGTGGGATCGCTTCGACGACCGGCGCTTCCTGGACGAACACTGGCAGCACACCCCGCTACTGATTCGCGGCTGGGTCAACCCGGCGGCGCTGGGCATCGACCAGATGGTCGCGGCGGCCGGCGACGGCGAGCTCGGCTCGCGGCTGGTTGTTGGCTCGTTCGAGAACCTGGATTGGACGCTTGCATACGGACCGTTCGCCGAGGACGAGCTGCCCTCGCTGGACCGACCGTACCAGTCGCTGCTGGTCCAGGACATGGACAAGAAATACGCCCAGGTCGCCGAGTTGCTGGACGCCTTCCGATTCCTGCCGAACTGGCTGCTCGACGACGTCATGGTCAGCCAGGCCGGACCGGGCGGGTCGGTGGGCCCGCACGTCGACGCCTACGACGTGTTCCTGGTCCAGGCCGCCGGCGCCCGGCGCTGGGAGCTGGCGGGCAATTTCCAGCCCGATCTCAACGAGGATTTCGAACTCGCGGTGCTGCGCAATTTCAAGGCCGAGACGAGCTGCGTGACCGAGCCCGGCGACGTTCTTTACATCCCCCCGGGCGTCGCCCACCACGGAATCGCGCAGCAGAACAGCCAGACCTGGTCGATCGGGCTGCGCGCGCCGTCCTCGGCCGAACTGCTATCCGAACTGGCCGCGTTCCTGGGCGAGCACGAAGCACGGCTGCCACGGCTCACTCCGCTGAAATACGACACCGAGCGCGCCGAGCGCATCGACCAGACGCTGCTCCAGCACGCCCGCAGGTTGCTGAGCCAGGCGGTGCAGCTCGACGATGCCGCGCTTGTCAGCTGGCTGGGCCAGACGCTGACCGCCTATCGCCAGTGGTCGCCGGATGTCGATGACGACGATGCGCCGGATGAGGATCCGGAGACGCCCCTGGTGTTCGCGCCCGGCACCCGCCTGGCCTGGAGCGATTCAGGCCTGCTGTTCGTCAACGGCCAGCAGTGGCCGTGTCCGCCGGAATTCGCGCAGGCGCTTTGCCGCAACGGCCGCATCGACCAATGGCCGAGCGACGCGGCTGCGCGCAAGCTGGTCGAGAACCTGGTCGAACAGGACGAACTGATTCGACCTTGATCTGCACCCCCGGGAGACAATAAGCCCGGCCTGCAACCGTTATAATTCTGCCCTGGCCCGCGCCAACCCCGGCTTTTGAAATTCCCATGACCGAAGAACTGGAACGAAAATACCGGACGTCGCATCTGTCCGGCCTCAATGCGGCTTTCATCGAAGACCTCTACGAGGAGTTTCTCGACGACCCCGAGTCGGTACCCGAATACTGGCGCGAGACGTTCCGCGGACTGCTCGAAGACGCCGACGACGACACCCGCCATCGCGCCATCGCCGCGCACTTCGAGGCACTCGGCCGACAGCCGTCCGGCCAGCCGGCAGCGGCGACCGCAGAGGATTTCAAGCAGGCCGGCGTACTGCGGCTGATCAACGCCTACCGGGTGCGCGGCCACCAGCGCGCCGAACTGGATCCCCTGGGCCTCAGCGAAAGGCCGGAAGTACCCGACCTAGAACTGGACTTCCACAACCTTTCGCAAGCCGATCTCGATACTGAATTCCACACCGGCAGCCTCGCCGCGCCCGACCACCTCAAGTTGTCGGAAATCATCGAGATCTGCAAACAGACTTACTGTGGCAGCGTCGGCGTCGAATACATGCACATCGCCGACACCGATCAGCGGCGCTGGCTGCAGCAACGCCTGGAGCGCGCCAGCGGCACGTTCGAATTCCCGGCCGAAGACCGCAAACGTCTGCTGGAAAAGCTGGGCGCAGCCGAGGGGCTGGAGAAATACCTGCACTCGCGCTATGTCGGCCAGAAGCGCTTTTCGCTGGAAGGCGGCGAGAGCCTGATCCCGCTGTGCGACACGCTGATCCGGCATTCGGGCAGCCAGGGCATTCGCGAAATGGTCATCGGCATGGCGCATCGCGGCCGGCTCAATGTGCTGGTCAATATCCTCGGCAAGTCGCCGCGCGACCTGTTCGCAGAATTCGAGGGCAAGATCCAGCACGATGATCCGGCCCGCTCCGGCGACGTCAAATATCACCTGGGCTTCAGCTCCGACGTGCTCACCCCGGGCGGCGTGATGCACCTCGCCCTGGCGTTCAATCCGTCGCACCTGGAAATCGTCAATCCGGTGGTGGCCGGCTCCGCGCGCGCGCGTCAGAACCGACTGACCGACTACCAACACGAGCAGGTGCTGCCGGTGCTGGTGCACGGTGACGCCGCCCTGGCCGGCCAGGGCGTGAACATGGAACTGTTCAACATGTCCCAGGCACGCGGATTCAAGGTCGGCGGTACCTTCCATATCGTGGTCAACAACCAGATCGGATTCACGACCTCCAATCCGCTGGACGCGCGTTCGACGCTGTACTGCACCGAAGTGGCCAAGATGGTTCAGGCGCCGATCTTCCACGTCAACGCCGATGACCCGGAAGCCGTCCTGTTCATCACGCGGGTGGCGGCGGATTTCCGGCGCGAATTCAAGAAGGACGTGGTCATCGACCTGGTGTGCTACCGGCGGCTGGGCCATAACGAAGCCGACGAACCGGCCGCCACGCAGCCGCGCATGTACGAGGCCATCCGCAAGCTGGACTCGGTCTACAAGCAATACTCGAAACGCCTGATCGACGACCGGCTGGTCGACCAGGACCGGCTCGACCAGTGGCAGCGCAGCTTCCGCGACCGGCTGGACGCCGGCGAGACCGTCGTGGAACTGGCCGACGAGGAAGACGCGCTGGCGACCGTGGACTGGAGCCCTTACCTGGAATCGGACTGGCGCGCCGAAGCCGATACCGGCATGCCTGTCGACAGCATCAGGGCGCTTTCCAAGCGCCTGACCACGCTGCCGGAAGACTTCGAGCTGCACAAGCAGGTCCAGCGCATCATCGAAGCGCGCCGCAAGATGGCCGCCGGCGACGCGCCGATGGACTGGGGCTTTGCTGAAACCATGGCCTATGCCGGCCTGCTGGATTCCGGCTACGCCCTGCGCCTGGTCGGCCAGGATTCCGGCCGCGGCACGTTCTTTCATCGTCACGCGGTGCTGTACAACCAGGAAGACGGCCGCTACATCACCCCGCTGAGCGACGTTGCCGAGGACCGCCACAAGGTGGCCGTCATCGACTCGCTGTTGAGCGAAGAAGCCGTGCTCGGTTTCGAATACGGCTACGCGACCGGCGAGCCGGGCACGCTGGTGATCTGGGAGGCCCAGTTCGGCGACTTCGTCAACGGCGCGCAAGTGGTCATAGACCAGTTCATCACCTCCGGCGAAGCCAAGTGGGGCCGACTCTGCGGCCTGGTCATGTACCTGCCGCACGGCTACGAGGGCCAGGGCCCCGAGCATTCCTCGGCGCGCCTGGAGCGCTTCATGCAGCTGTGTTCGGACAACAACATCCAGGTCTGCGTGCCGACGCTGCCCAGCCAGATGTTTCACATGATCCGGCGCCAGATGCTCCGGCCCTATCGCAAGCCGCTGGTGGTATTCACGCCCAAGAGCCTGCTGCGCCACCGCGACTCGGTCTCCAGCCTGGAGGACCTGGCCTCGGGCGAGTTCCGGGTCGTCATCGACGACCCCGAACAGCCCGAGCCGGACAACGTCAAACGGCTGGTGTTCTGCGCCGGCAAGGTCTATTTCGACATCGCCAAGGCGCGCGCCGACGCCGACGATTCGTTCAACGATGTCGCCGTGGTCCGGGTCGAGCAACTTTATCCATTCCCGCGCGAGGAACTGACCGAAATCGTCGAGCGCTACGCCGGCGCCAAGCAGGTCGTCTGGTGTCAGGAGGAGCCGATGAACCAGGGCGCCTGGTTCCAGATCCGCCATCACCTGCAGGCCTGCATCGGCGACAGCCAGTCGCTGCGCTATGCCGGCCGCAAGGCTTCGGCATCGCCGGCGGTTGGCTATTATCAGGTGCATATCGAGCAGCAGAAACGCCTTGTCGAACAGGCGCTTGGCGTTCGCGACATCGATTCAGATCAATAACGATTCAGACCAATCACGACCGCATTTCCAAGGAATTTCCATGAGCACTGAAGTCAAGGTCCCTACCCTCCCCGAATCGGTTTCCGACGCCACCGTCGCCAAGTGGCACAAGAAAGCCGGCGACAGCGTCAAGCGCGACGAGAACCTGGTCGACCTGGAAACCGACAAGGTCGTACTGGAAGTGCCGGCCCCGGCCGACGGCGTGCTCGAGTCCATCGATGCCGAAGAAGGCGACACGGTCAACGCCGACGACGTGCTCGGCAAGATTGCCGAAGGCGAGGCCGGCGACGATTCCGGCTCGGAAGGCGGGAAGGAAGACGGCAAGGCATCCGAATACAAGGAAGAACCCGAGTCCGGGGACGAGGCGGCGAAGAAAGAACCGGAGGGCGAAAAGCCCTCTGAAAAGGAACAAAAGCAGGACCAGGCGGCATCCGGTGGTGAACGGGCGTCGCACGAGGCGCCGGAAGGGGCCGACAAGCTCGCCCCCTCGGTGCGCAAGCTGGTGACCGAACACGGGCTGGACCCGGACGAGATTTCCGGCTCGGGCCGCGGCGGCCGGATCACCAAGGGCGACGTGCTCAGCCATATCGGCACGAGCGGCGGTGGCGGCGCCGGCGGTCCGCGCCCGGAAGAGCGGGTCAAGATGTCGCGCCTGCGCCAGCGCGTGTCCGAACGCATGAAGGAAGCGCAGAACACCGCCGCGATCCTCACCTCGTTCAACGAAGTCGACCTGCACGAGGTCATGCAGATCCGCAGCCGATACAAGGACGCCTTCGCCGAGCGCCACGGCGTGAAGCTGGGCTTCATGTCGTTCTTCGTCAAGGCCTGCTGCGAGGCGCTGGACAAGCATCCGGTGGTCAACGCATCGGTCGATGGCGATGAAATCGTCTACCACGGCTACCAGGACATCGGCATCGCCGTTTCCACCGACCGCGGCCTGATGGTGCCGATACTGCGCGACGCGGGCCACAAGAGCCTGGCCCAGGTCGAGGCGCAGATTGCCGAGTACGCCGACCAGGCCCGCGCCGGCAAGATCCAGCTCGAGGACCTGCAGGGCGGAACCTTCTCGATCACCAACGGCGGCGTGTTCGGCTCGCTGCTGTCCACGCCGCTGCTCAATCCGCCGCAGAGCGCGATCCTGGGCATGCACACGATCAAGGAACGCCCGGTGGCGATCGACGGCGAAATCGTGGTCCGCCCGATGATGTACATCGCGCTGTCCTACGACCACCGCATCATCGACGGCAAGGACGCCGTGCAATTCCTGGTCGCGGTCAAGGAAGCTCTGGAAGATCCGGCTCGGATGCTGTTGGGGCTTTGAATTCAAAGCCCGTTTTAGGTTTTAGGTTTTAGGCATCAGTTTTGAGGCATCGCCATCGGTCATTTCAGTATCGGATTCGCGTGCAAGCACGTAACGCATAAAACCTAACACTTAAAACTTAAAACTTAAAACCTTCAACCGAAGCCGCTGAACCAGGACGCGGCACGAACCCAAACAAGACTCGAGTAACCAAATGTCAGACAACGAATTCGACGTAATCTTCATCGGTGGCGGCCCGGGCGGGTATGCCGGGGCCATTCGGGCCGGACAGCTCGGGCTCAAGACGCTCCTGATCGACGACCGCCAGGGTGAAGACGGCAAGCCGGCTCCGGGCGGGACCTGCCTGAACGTGGGCTGTATCCCGTCCAAGGCGCTGCTGGACTCGTCCAAGCACTTCCATCATATCCAGCACGACTACACCGCCCACGGCATCCGCACCGAAGGCGTTTCCATGGACATCGACAAGATGCTGGAGCGCAAGCGCAAGGTAGTCAAACAACTCAATACCGGGCTGATCCAGCTGTTCAAGGCCAACAAGGTCGAATTCGTCAACGGCCGCGGCAAGCTGTTTTCCGAGCGCCAGGTCGAGGTTTCCCCCAACGACGGCGACAAGTACACCGCAAGCGGGGGGCACGTGGTGCTGGCGGCCGGTTCGGTGCCGTTTTCCATCCCCGACGTGGAAGTCGACAACGAGTACATTCTCGACAACGTCGGCGCACTGGAAATTCCGGAAGTGCCCGGGCGCTTCGGCGTCATCGGCGCCGGCGTCATCGGCCTCGAAATGGGCAGCGTATGGAGTCGACTCGGCGCCGAGACCGTGCTGTTCGAGGCGCTCGAGGAATTCCTGCCGGCCGTCGACCGCGACATGGCCAAGGTCGCCCAGCGCGAGTTCAAGAAGCAGAAGCTCGATATCCGGATGGGCTGCAAGGTCAACGGCGCCGAAGTCGCCGACGGCAAGGTCAAGCTGAGCTACAACGACGGCAAGGAAGACCACGAGGAAGTGTTCGACCGGCTTCTGGTGTCCGTCGGACGCAAGGCCGCCACCGACAATCTGATCGCCGACGACAGCGGCGTCGAGGTCACCGATCGGGGCCAGGTCGAGGTCGATGCCCGCTGCCACACCAGCGCCGAAAACATCTGGGCCATCGGCGACCTGGTGCGCGGGCCCATGCTGGCGCACAAGGCCTCCGAGGAAGGCATTGCCGTGGCCGAATCCATTGCCGGCCAGGCCGGCCACGTCAACCTCGAAACCGTACCGTGGGTGATCTATACCGACCCGGAAATCGCCTGGGTAGGCAAGACCGAAGCACAGCTCAAGGAAGAAGGCGTCGAATTTCGCACTGGAAGCTTTCCGTTCGCCGCCACCGGCCGCGGGCTGGCCATGGGCAACGCCGCCGGCCAGGTCAAGATCCTGGCCGACGCCGAGAACGACGAACTGCTGGGCTGCCAGATCGTGGGCTCGACCGCATCGGAGTTCATCGGCGAAGTCGTGGTCGCGATGGAATTCAATGGCTCGGCCGAGGACCTGGCGCGCATCATCCACGCGCATCCGACCCTGTCCGAAGCGGTGCACGAAGCCGCCCTGGCGGTCGACAAGCGCGCGATCCACAAGGCTAATTAGGGCCAAAGGCAATCCACAGATTACACAGATGGACACAGATTAGCGTGCAAGCAGGTTGAAAAAATGTACTGTGGAAGCTCAAGCTCCGAACCGCTCTTTTCCGCGCGGGCTCGACAGGCGCAAGCCCCCAGGATGAACCCGGCTTTTTGCGCGACAAGCGAATCGCCTCTTAGAAATCTGTGCAGATCCGTGAAATCTGTGGAGAGAAGTTAACCATGCCCGACAGTATCAACGAGACTTTCAAGGCGCTGCGCATCTTCGACGACGAGCACGGCTACCGCAACGAGATCGTCGAGCAGTCCATCGACGACCAGTCCGCCGGCGACGTCGTCATTCGCGTGGCCTGGTCCGGCATCAACTACAAGGATGCCCTGGCCGCGACCGGCAAGGGCAAGATTCTGCGCGAGTACCCACTCAACGGGGGCATCGACGCGGCCGGGACGGTGGTGCACTCGGAAAGCGGAGAATTCGCCGACGGCGACGCGGTGCTGATCACCGGATGCGGGCTTTCGGAGACGCGCGACGGCGGCTACAGCGAATACCTGCGCGTGCCTTCGAAGTGGCTGGTGCCGCTGCCGGAAGGCCTGACGCTGCGCGAGGCCATGCTGCTGGGCACCGCCGGCTTCACCGCCGCGCTCGGCCTTTGGCGCCTGGAGGCCAACGGTCAGCGGCCGGACATGGGGCCGGTGGTCGTCACCGGCGCGACCGGCGGCGTCGGCTCGATCGCGATCGATATCCTCACCCGCGCCGGCTACGAGGCGCACGCGATTTCGGGCAAGGTCGAGCAGTTCGACTGGCTGCGCGAACTGGGCGCAAGGCAATGCGTGAGCCGCAACGAGCTCTACTGGAGCGAAAAACCGCTGGATTCGGCCCACTGGGCCGGGGCCATCGACAACGTCGGCGGCGACATGCTCTCGGGGCTGACCCGCGTGATCAAGCCGTGGGGCTCCATCGCCGCGTGCGGCATGGCCGGCGGGATCGGCGTCAAGACCACGGTCATGCCGTTCATCATTCGCGGCATCGGCCTGCTGGGCATCAATTCGGCCGGCTGCCCCTACCCGATCCGGAAGGAACTCTGGACGCGTCTGGCCGGCGACTGGAAACCGGCGCACCTGGACCGCATCGAGAACACGGAGGCGCCGCTGGACGGCCTGTCCGGGTACTTCGAGAACGCACTGGAAGGCGGTTCGCTGGGACGCGTGCTGGTGCGCGTAGGCGGCTGAACGGCGTCCTTCACGGCTTCGACGCGCGCGAATTTTGTAGTATAGTCTCCGCGCCAGCAGACCATTCAAAAAGGGAAAACCCATGGCCAAGGTCCTGATCGTCGACGACTCCGAGACTCACCTGTATTCACTTTCCCAGATCGTTGAAGGCGCCGGCCATGAGGCGATCAAGGCCGGCGGCGGAGAAGAAGGCGTGCAGGCGGCGATCGACCATATGCCCGACCTGATCCTCATGGACGTGGTGATGCCCGATCTGAACGGCTTCCAGGCCACGCGCAAGATCTCGAAGAACGCAAGCACCGCCGACATCCCGGTCATCTTCGTGACGACCAAGGACCAGGAAACCGACCGGATCTGGGGAATGCGCCAGGGCGCCAGCGCCTATCTGACCAAGCCGATCGACAAGAAGACGCTGATCAAGGCCATGAACGACGTTCTCGGGAGCTGACAAATGACGATTTCCGCTGGAGACCGGATTCCGCACGCGCAGCTGACCGTGATGTCGGCGCAAGGCCCCAGGCCGGTGGACGCCGCCGAGCTGATGGCCGAGGGCACGACTGTGCTGTTTGCCGTACCGGGCGCTTTCACGCCGACCTGCTCGGCCCAGCACCTGCCCGGTTTTGTCGAACATGCCGATGAAATCCTGGGCAGGGGCGTCGACCGCATCGTCTGCATGGCCGTCAACGACGTGTTCGTCATGGACGCCTGGGGCAAGAGCGCCGGCGTCGGCGAAAAGATCATCATGGCCGCCGACGGCAACGCAGATTTCACCCAGGCGCTGGGACTGGAAATGGATGGCCGCGCATTCGGCATGGGCCAGCGCGCACAACGCTTCGCGCTCGTCGTCCAGGACGGCAAGATCGTCGACGTCCTGGTCGAAGGCCCGGGCGAATTCCAGGTCTCCAGCGCCGAACACGTCCTTTCGACCCTCGCATCCAGCGCCTGACACCGCCCCGCATCCGCTCCTGACTCCGGCTACTGGCCGGCCGGCTGCGCCGGGTAGGTAACCGGATTGACGCCCCGCGGCTCGATGAAGCCCATTTTGAAACCGGCGAACAACAGCAATACCAGCAGCAGCGACAGTCCGACCCGCCAGGTCAGGCGGCGGACCGTCCGGTCGCCTTCACCTTTGTCGTGAACCAGAAAATAAAAACTCGATCCGAGGCTGTAGAGTATTCCGAGAAGAAACGCGATGATGATGATTTTGGTAAGCACAGCGGTGGGTGTTGAAAATGAGCGGATATCGTAACGGATCGGCGTCAAGTCATTGAACGTGCGCGATGCAGTTCCCCACCTCGCGGCCCTGGGCGTGATCGCGGCCTGCGCCTGGCTGGCACAGTGGCAAGTCGAGCGCGCCGGCGAGAAGCGGGAGATCGTGGATCGCTGGCAGGATCGGCGGCCGATCGCCCTGAACGAGGTGGAAGCCCCGTTTTCGCTGCCGCAACCGGTCACCGGGGTTGGAATCTGGAATCCCGACCGCCAGATCCTGATCGACAACCGGATTCGCGATCAGCGTACCGGCGTGCACGTGCTCACCCCGTTGAAGCTGCCCGATGGCCGCATCTTTCTGGTCAACCGGGGCTGGTCGCACTGGCCATCGCGCTCGGCGAAATTGCCGGATCCGGCCGTAACGCAGCGCGAGACGGACGTTCGCGGCGTGTTGAACATTCCGCCGGGAACCGGCGTGCAGCTGGGCGAACCTGCATTCCCGCTGGACCGGGACTGGCCGATCCTGGCGACCTATTTCGATCACGAAATACTGACCGAACTGTTCGGTGATGCGCTGCAACCGGCGGTAATCCAGCTCGACCCGTCGCATCCCGATCACCTGACCGGAGATGCATGGAAAATCGTCACGTTCGGCCCGAAACGACATATCGGCTACGCGATGACCTGGTCCACGATTGCGATCGTGGTCGCGATCATCTGGGTGGCGCTGACCGTTCGCCGGATCCGCAGACGCAATGAACCGTTGACAGAGACCGACAGGCAATGAAAAGCAAGCTCACGCTGATCGCGCTGTTTGCGCTTTTTTTCACCCCGATGCTTATCGCCGTTTTGCTGCACTCGGAATGGGTGGACTGGCGCGCCGCGCCGGAAAAGGCCCATGGCGAATTGATCACGCCGGTGGTTCCGCTGGGCGAATTCGACCACACCGACGCCGGCGGCACCCCGCGCGGACTGGAAGACCTGCTCGGACGCTGGCACCTGGTTCTTTTCAAGCGCCAGCCGTGCTCAAAAGACTGTTTCGAGACCACGGCGCTGATGCACAACATCCGCCTGGCCCAGGACCGTCGCCAGGACGACGTCGGCCTGATGATGCTGAGTGCGCGCGAACTGGCGCCGGAAACCCGTCGCCGGATCACCGACACGGATACGGCCTGGCTGGTGTTCGACGGCAAGGCCGGGCAGGCGCTGGCGGGGCGTCTGCCCGAGCCGGTCGACGGCAGTTTATACATCGTTGATCCCGAAGCAAATATAATGGAGCGTTTCGGTCCGGGCAGCGACCTCAATGGCGTGCGCAAGGATCTCGATCGACTTCTGACCTGGACGGTGCGCGAACAACAGTGAACAAGTCTTCCTTTTTCAAACGCCTTGCATGGATCGCCGTCGGGCTCACCCTCATCGTGGTCGTCGCCGGTGCCTGGGTGCGCCTGACCGATGCCGGGCTCGGCTGCCCCGACTGGCCCGGCTGCTATGGCATGAAGACCTGGCCCAGCCAGGCCGATGACGTCGAGCGCGCCAACGCCGAATGGGGCCACGTGCGCATGGTCGAATCCGGCAAGGCGTTCCGCGAAATGTTTCATCGCTATCTGGCCGGGTTTCTCGGGCTGGTGATCCTGGCCCTCGCGGCGCTGGCGTGGAAAAACCGCAGGCGTGCCGGTCAACCGGTTCTTCTGCCAACCGTCATCCTCGGGCTGGTCGTCTTCCAGGCCGTGCTCGGGATGTGGACGGTCACGCTGCTGCTCAAGCCGGCGATCGTGACGGCTCATCTGCTGGGCGGCATGACGACATTCGCGCTGTTGCTGTGGCTGGCGCTTTCGGTCACGCCGCGCGCCCGGCCGCCGACCCTGCCCGCCCGCGCCCAGCATGCGGCGGTCATCGTCGCACTCGTTGTCGTGGCCATCCAGATCGCGCTCGGCGGCTGGGTCAGCACCAACTATGCCGCCCTGGCCTGCACCGGCTTTCCGACCTGCAACGGTGAATGGTGGCCTGCGACCAATTTCGCCGAGGGCTTCCGGATCTGGCGGGGCATCGGGGTCGATTACGAAGGCGGCGTCCTGGACGAGCGCGCGCGCATCGCGATCCAGATGGCGCACCGACTGTGGGCCGTTGCGGTGGTCGCCGTCATGGGCTGGCTTCTGTGGCGGCTGTGGCGGGCCGAGGACCTTCGCGCGCTCGCCGCGGCCACCGGGCTGGTGTTGCTGGCACAGCTCGTCATCGGCATCTACAACGTCACCGGCGGGCTGCCGCTGGCCAATGCCGTGGCACACAACGGCATGGCCGCCGTGCTGCTGGGCATGATGGTGCTGCTGCTCGACCGGACGCGACGGCGCGGGTCGGAATGACGGCGGCGGTGCTTCAGCAACGCGCCAGCGCGTTCCTCGACCTGTGCAAACCGCGGGTGGTTGCGCTGATCGTGTTCACCGCGATGGTCGGCATGGCGCTTTCCACCCCCGGTGTGGTGCCCCTGGCACCGTTCTTCTGGGGCAGCCTGGGCATCGCGCTGGCCGCGGCGAGCGCGGCGGCGCTCAACCACGTCATCGATCGCCGGGTCGACGCGCGCATGACGCGCACCCGGCACCGGCCGCTGCCGACCGGGACGCTGAATGAACGTCAGGCGGTCGGCTTTGCTTTGCTGCTGGCGCTGGCGTCGATGCTGATCCTGACCGTGCTGGTCAACCCGCTGACCGCGGTGCTGACGTTTTTCAGCCTGATCGGCTACGCGGTGGTCTATACCGTCTGGCTCAAGCGCGCGACTTCTCAGAACATCGTGATCGGCGGGGCCGCCGGGGCGGCGCCGCCGGTGCTTGGCTGGACAGCGATTACCGGCGAAGTGCACGCTTATGCGCTGATTCTCTTCCTGATCATCTTCGCCTGGACGCCGCCGCATTTCTGGGCGCTTGCGATCTACCGGCGCGACGACTACGCCGGCGTGGGCCTGCCCATGCTGCCGGTAACCCATGGAGTGGAATTCACGCGCTGGCAAATCCTTTTTTATACCATCGTGCTGGTCATGGTCACGCTGCTGCCATACCTGACCGGAATGAGCGGCCTGATTTACCTGGCCGGCACGAGCGTGCTCAACATCGGCTTTCTCGGCTATGCGATTGCCCTGGTGACGAATCGCGGCGATCGCCTGGCGATGGACATGTTCAATTACTCGGTGCTCTACCTGATGGCGCTGTTCGCGATCCTGCTGGTAGACCATTATCTGAAACTCTAGGAACTGTTGATGACTGCAACCGAATCGAATCCCTCGCTGCGCGCGCTCGAAGATCGCGCCGAATTCATTGGCCGCCACATCGGGCCGCGCGATGAGGAGCTCGGGCAGATGCTGTCGGCCATCGGGCTGGACTCGCTGGAGGCGCTGATTTCCGAATCGACGCCGCCCAGCATCCGCTCCGAACGCCCGCTGGAGCTGGCCCCGGCGCGCAACGAGGCCCAGGTCCTGGAGCGCCTGCGCGACATGGCCGGCGAAAACACCGTCAACCACAGCCTGATCGGTCTCGGCTACCACCCGACGCACGTACCGCCGGTCATCCTGCGCAACGTGCTCGAGAACCCGGGCTGGTATACCGCCTATACGCCATACCAGGCCGAAATCTCGCAAGGCCGGCTGGAAGGGCTGCTGAATTTCCAGCAGATGGTGATGGATCTGACCGGCATGGAAATGGCCAACGCATCGCTGCTCGACGAGTCGACAGCGGCTGCCGAGGCAATGACCATGATCCGGCGGGTGACGCGCAAGAACAAGTCGAATCGCTTCCTGGTGGACGCCGACTGCCTGCCGCAGACCATCGACGTGGTCGCCAACCGGGCCACTCACCTCGGAATCGAGGTGGAAGTGGTCGACGATCCCGAGCAGGCCGCCGGCGGCGGGGACTATTTCGGCATCCTGGTGCAGTACCCGGGCGCCAGCGGCCGAATCCGGAACCTGCAACCGATCGCCGACAGCGCCCACGATCAGGGTGCAATGCTGGCGACCGCGGCCGACCTGCTGGGCCTGACCCTGCTCAAGCCGCCGGGCGAAATGGGCGCCGACGTGGTCGTCGGCACTGCCCAGCGCTTCGGCGTCCCGATGGGGTACGGCGGGCCACACGCCGCCTACCTGGCCACGCATGAGGCGCACCGGCGCAGCGTGCCGGGACGCATCATCGGCGTATCGCGCGACCGCCACGGCAACCCGGCGCTGCGCATGGCGCTGCAGACCCGGGAGCAGCATATCCGGCGCGAAAAAGCGATGAGCAATATCTGCACTTCGCAGGCCCTGCTCGCCGTGATGGCGGGCTTTTACGCGGTCTGGCACGGCGCCGAAGGCATTCGTACCATCGCTCGGCGCGTGCACCGGCTGGCCCGGGCTTCCGCGAGCGCGCTGAAGCACGCCGGGATGCCGCCGGTGCACGGCCAATTCTTCGACACGCTGCTGATCGAAGTCGACGCCGACCGCAAGAAACGCCTGCTGGCCGAAACCCAGCGCGCCGGCTTCAACCTGCGCGCCGACCTGGAAGGCCGCCTGGGCATCAGCTTCAACGAGGTCACCACGGTCGCCCAGGCCAGCGAACTGGTCGAAGCGCTGACCGGCGAGGACTGCGACCTGCGTGACGTGGATGCCGAGCTGGGTGAAGTCGATCCGAGCATTCCGGCCGGACTCCAGCGCAGCAGCGATTTCCTCACCCATGAGGTGTTCTCGCGCTATCACTCCGAAACCGAGATGCTGCGCTATCTCAAGCGTCTGGAAAACCGCGACTTGAGCTTGACACACGCCATGATTCCGCTGGGGTCGTGCACCATGAAGCTCAACGCTACGGCCGAAATGATTCCGGTGACCTGGCCGGAGTTTTCCGAGCTGCACCCGCTGTGTCCACACGACCAGGCACGCGGCTACCATGAACTGATCGACGATCTCGAAGGCATGCTGTGCGAGATCACCGGTTTCGACGCCGTCTCGCTGCAGCCCAACGCCGGCTCGCAGGGGGAATACGCCGGCCTGCTGACGATCCACCGCTGGCAGCAGGCACGCGGCCAGGGACATCGCGACGTCTGCCTGATTCCTTCCTCGGCCCACGGGACCAACCCGGCCAGCGCCCAGATGGTCGGCTACCGCATCGTCGTGGTCGGGTGCGACAACGAGGGCAACATCGACCGCGCCGACCTGTCGGCGAAGATCGAAAAGCATCGCGACGAACTGGCCGCATTGATGATCACCTACCCGTCCACCCACGGCGTGTTCGAGCAGGACGTGGTCGCGATCTGCGACGAGGTCCGCGACGCCGGCGGTCAGGTCTACCTGGACGGGGCCAACATGAACGCCCTGGTCGGGGTGTCCCGGGTGGCCGAGTACGCGGACGTATGTCACCTCAACCTGCACAAGACCTTCTGCATCCCGCACGGCGGCGGCGGTCCGGGCGTCGGGCCCATCGGCGTGCGCGAGCACCTGGCCGAGCACCTGCCCGGGCACTGCAGCGGCATACTGGGCGGCGCCCGGCACCAACGCAATCCCGCGGTGGCCGGCGCACCCTGGGGCTCGGCGCTGATTCTGCCCATCTCCTGGGCCTACATTGCTCTGATGGGCCGCGACGGGCTGCGCAAGGCTACCGACGTGGCCATCCTCAACGCCAACTACGTCGCCAAGGGCCTCGAGGGCCACTACGACATTCTCTATACCGGCAAGAACGGCCGCATCGCGCATGAGTGCATCGTCGATCTGCGCCCGTTCAAGGACGCCGCCGGCATCAGCGAGGAGGACGTGGCCAAGCGCCTGATCGACTTCGGCTTCCACGCCCCGACGATGTCGTGGCCGGTGCCCGGCACGCTGATGATCGAGCCGACCGAAAGCGAATCGAAGCAGGAACTGGATCGTTTCATCGAGGCCATGGTCGAGATCCGGTGCGAGATCGACAAGGTCGCGGCAGGCGAGTTCGACGCCGAGGACAATCCGCTGAAGATGGCCCCGCACACCGTCGCCGAACTGACCGGCGACGAGTGGAATCATGCCTACAGCCGCCGGCAGGCGGGATGGCCGGTGGCGTCGCTGAAGCTGGGCAAGTTCTTCGCCTCGGTCGCGCGAGTGGACAATGTCTACGGCGACCGCAACCTGGTCTGCGCGTGCCCGCCGATGGAGGACTGGCTGGAAGCGAGCTGAGTTCTGGCAAGACGGCCGGCCGGCATATCGCCGGACCGGCCGCTCGCGGCCCTGCGATTTTTTATTCGTCGCTGGAGTGGCTCAACTCCGAGTCGCGACGGAGCATGACGTGGAAGTATTCCCAGTCATCCTTCAACGCGTCACCGAACTGGTCCCACAGTGCCTCGGCACGCTCTTCGCCTGCGTGCTCGCTCACGACGTTGTAGGGACCGGCCCGGTCCTCATCCATGGCAGCGAAATTGTCGTAGTGCGACACCACGAAATAATCCGGCTCGTTGCTGCTGTTTCCGATCATGTCGTACCAGGACCCGACGTGTTCGTACTCTGCTTCCTTCATGATCGACGTGATCGCACCCACGGCTTCGCCGAACTCTTCCCCGTCGTCGACCCGGAACTGGTGCAGGCGGACCATGTCGTAGCCCTCGGCATCGCCGCTCCATGCCGTCATCGGCCGGGCGAAACTGGTCGATACCGAGTCGACGTGAGCCATGATGCTCTCCATATGCCCGGACCAGCAGCTCTCGAGCGCCTCGTCCCGGGTGTCCATCTCGGCCCAGTTGGCCATGGTCGAAACGAAATGGTAGGTGGTGCCGTCACCGCCGACGTTACGCCACGCGCTCCAGTCGGCGTCCGAATCGTTCTCGGCAACGCATGCGTTGTAAGGCTTCACGGCTTCCCGAAACTTTGCCGTATGGCCGAGCTTCACCCCGACCTCGGTCATTTCCAGGATGTAGCTTTCATCTTCCTCCTGCGCCGGGACTGCGCCCGCGCTCAGCATTGCCGTGGCGCTCAGCGCCAGTAACAGCTTGTTGGTTTTCATGATTCGACTCCCTGATTGACTCCAAAATGAGATTGCAGGCACATAATGTTGCCTTGGTTTGATATATATCACATTTTCAGGGGATCGACAATCCGAACGGACACCGTGGCCGGCTGGAAGTGCTCAGGATTCGACGGTCTCTGGCGCTTCGGCGGGTCCGACGCGCATCGCGTGCAAACGCCGGTCGTCGGCGGCCGTGACCTCGAATCGCCAGCCGCCGAGTTCGACGACCTCGTCCACCTCCGGGACGTAACCGAACTCGGATACGACCAGGCCGCCGATGGTGTCGAATTCCTCGTCGCCGAATTCGGCGCCGAAGGCCTCGTTGAAGTCGTCGATGGTCGTCAGCGCCTGCACCAGGTAGCGGCCCTCGCCCAGCGCCTGGATGTCTTCGACGGTCTCGGCGTCGTGCTCGTCGTCGATGTCGCCGACGATTTCCTCGAGCACGTCCTCGATGGTGATCAGGCCGGCCACGCCGCCGTACTCGTCCACGACGATGGCCATGTGGTTCTTGTTGACGCGGAACTCGTTGAGCAGCACGTTCAGGCGCTTGGATTCGGGGATGATGACCGGATCGCGAATCAGATCGGCGAGCTTGAGCTCCGAATTCTTGTGCACTACCAGCTGCAGCAGATCCTTGGCCAGCAGGATACCCTGGATCTCGTCCTTGTCCTCGCCGACCACCGGGAATCGAGAGTGTCCCGACTCGATGATCATGGCCAGGACTTCGTCGAGCGTGTCACCCTTGTGGATGACCACCATTTGCGAACGCGGGATCATCGCATCGCGCACCTGGAGTTCATCGACTTCCAGCGCGCCCTCGATCATCTTCAGCGTCTCGAGCTCGATCAGGCCGCTTTCGGCGGCCTCGCGCAACAGATCGAGAAGGTCTTCACGGCTCCGGGGGTCTGCGCCGAACATGCGCCCGAGTCTTTCCAGCCAGGTCTTGCCGCCGGAGCCGTTCGTACTATTGGGAGGGTCGTCGTTCATCTGTAGTCATGGGTATGGAAAATCAGCCCGAAGCATCGAAACTCGCACGGGTTACGGAAAAGATCAGGCGGTGCGGTCGTCGTCAGCATAGGGATCGGGAATGCGCAGCCCGTTCAGAATCTCGCGCTCGCGCCGTTCCATCAGCGCTGCCGATGGGGGTTGTATATGGTCGAAGCCGCGCAAGTGCAAGACCCCGTGCACGACCAGGTGCGCCCAGTGATGCACCAGGGGCTTGTTCTGGGCCCGGGCCTCGCGCGCCACCACCGGCGCACACAGTACGACGTCGCCCATCAGTTCAGCCGTGGAGCCCGCCGGAAGGCCGGGCGGCACGCTGCCGGGAAAGCTGAGCACGTTGGTCGCGGAATCCTTGCCGCGCCACTGGCGATTCAGCGCCCGGCCCTCGGCCTCGTCGACGATTCTCAGGCAGATTTCGGCCCGCGCCGAGTCGTCGATCGCCGCTTCGGCGAAGCTGCGTAGCTGGTCGTCTTCGGGAATGCCTTCCAGCTCGAGCTGGCGCTGAATTTCAACGGGCATGGTGGTCCGGGGATTCGTTTTCGGAAGCCTGATCATACGCCTCGACGATGCGGCGGACAATCGGATGGCGCACCACGTCGCGCGCATCGAAGAAAGTCTGGCCGACCCCCTCGACGTCCCTGAGCAGCCCGATCGCCTGCTTGAGACCCGAAAGCGTCTTCGGCGGAAGGTCGATCTGGGTCAGGTCGCCGGTGATCACGGCCTTGGAACCGAACCCGATCCGGGTCAGAAACATTTTCATCTGCTCCGGCGTGGTGTTCTGCGCCTCGTCCAGGATCACGTAGGCATCGTTGAGGGTGCGCCCGCGCATGTAGGCCAGCGGCGCAACCTCGATGACGTTGCGTTCGATCAGCCTGCCGACCTTTTCGAAGCCCATCATTTCGTACAGCGCGTCGTACAGCGGACGCAGGTACGGGTCGACCTTCTGCGCCAGATCGCCGGGCAGAAAGCCCAGCCGCTCGCCGGCTTCCACCGCCGGACGCACCAGCACGATGCGCTGGACCCGGTCCGATTCCAGCGCGTCGACGGCGCAGGCCACGGCCAGGAAAGTCTTGCCCGTGCCGGCCGGGCCAACGCCGAAGTTGACGTCGTCGCGCCCGATTCGCTCCAGATAGCGGCGCTGATTGGGCCCGCGCGCGCGAATCAGGCCGCGGCGGGTGCGGATGGCAACCTCGGCCTGATCGTCCTCGGCCTCGTCCAGCCCGGAGGCCTGCAGGCTGAGGTTGACCAGCGAGGACGTGAGCACCTCGCGCTCGGTCTGGCGGAACAGCTTGCGGATGACGCGCCGGGCCGCGCGGGTGGCGTCCGGCTCGCCCTCGATGGCGAAGATATTCCCGCGCGAGTTGATGTCGACGCCCAGGCGCTTTTCGATCAGGCGCAGGTGTTCATCGAACGGGCCGCACAGGTTGGCCAGCCGCTCGTTGTCGGCCGGTTCGAGCTCTATGGTGACGGGGGATGCGGTCTGATTCATGCGGCTTGTATAACCAATCTAGGCTACCTCGCGCGCGGGGATCCGCCCGCGCAGCGAATTGGCCATGGCCGCGGTGATCTGCAGCTCGACGAAGTTGCCGATCAACGATTCGGGTCCGGAAAAATTGACCACCCGGTTGTTTTCGGTGCGCCCGGCCAACTCGTTGGCATCCTTGCGGCTGGGGCCCTCGACCAGCACCCGCTCGGTGGTGCCGACCATGGCCTCCGAGATGGCGGCTGCCTGCTCGTTGAGCCGGGTCTGGAGTTCCTTCAGCCGGGCCTTCTTGTGATCCATGGGCACGTTGTCGGGCAGGCTGGCCGCCGGCGTTCCGGGACGCGCGGAATAGATGAAACTGAAGCTCTGGTCGAAGTTCAGATCGCGGATCAGCTTCATGGTCCGGTCGAAGTCCGCGCGGGTCTCGCCGGGGAAACCGACGATGAAATCCGAGGAAAGCGAGATGTCCGGCCGCGCCTCGCGCAGCCGGCGGATGCGATCCTTGTATTCCAGCACCGTGTGCCCGCGCTTCATCAGCGCCAGCACCCGGTCGGAGCCGGACTGTACCGGCAGGTGCAGATAGTTGGCCAGTTTGGGCGTGTCGGCGTAGGCCTCGATCAGCCGGTCGGAGAATTCCACCGGGTGCGAGGTCGTGAAGCGGATGCGCTCGATACCGTCGAACGCGGCCACGTAGCGGATCAGCATCGCCAGATCCGCCGTACCGCCGTCATGCATGGGTCCGCGGTAGGCATTGACGTTCTGACCCAGCAGGTTGATCTCGCGCACACCCTGGGCTTCCAGCCCCGCGATCTCGGCGATCACGTCGTCCAGCGGCCGGCTGACTTCCTCGCCGCGGGTATACGGCACGACGCAGAAGCTGCAGTACTTCGAGCATCCTTCCATGATCGAGACGAATGCGCTGGGCCCGCGTGCGCCGGGCGCCGGCAGGTGGTCGAACTTCTCGATCTCGGGGAAGCTGGTGTCCACGGCCGGCTTGCCCGAATCGCGCACCCCATCGAGCATTTTCGGCAGGCGATGGATGGTCTGAGGCCCGAATACCAGGTCGACGTAAGGCGCGCGCTTGAGAATGCCCTCGCCTTCCTGACTTGCCACGCACCCGGCCACGCCGATGACCACGTCCGGGCGGGCCTTCTTCAGCGGCCGCCACCGGCCGAGCTGCGAGAACACCTTCTCCTGAGCCTTCTCGCGGATCGAACACGTATTGACCAGGATCACGTCGGCGTCGGACGCGTCTTCGGTCAGCTCCAGGCCGTGCGAGACGGCCAGCACCTCGGCCATCCGGTCGGAGTCGTACTCGTTCATCTGGCAGCCGTGGGTCTTGATATAGAGCTTGCCGGCCATTCGTCCTGAATCTGCTTTAAGTAAGCACTTGATTTTATCAGAATACGTCGGCCGCACGCGCCGACAGCGCGTGTGCTGACGGCCCGCTTCCGCCCCGGACCCGGCGCTGATTCATGGACGAGTGACATACAACAAGGTAGTCTTCCCGGACTCTTCTGATCGGAACGTACCGGCATGATCGCCAGATACCTCATCGCAAGCATTCTGCTGTCGGTGGGCGCTGCCCGGATTGCGGCCGAGGTACGACCCGAATGCGCGCACGTCCTGGTCGACATCGAAACCATGCGTGCGGTCATCGAAGACATCGACGGCTACAACACCGCTGCGGCCATCAACCAGTCGCGCTTCGTGGCGGACTTCCTGTTCGGGCTGGCCGCCAGGGCGGACGTTTCAAGCGCCGCCGGCACTTTCCAGATACAACCGGAACGCTTCTTCCAGGCCTGGCTGGACGTGACCGGCGAGCGGGCCGAAGATGCGCCGGTAAGCATGCGCAAGGTACTGCAATACAATCAGCGCTTCGTCGTCGATTCGCGGCCGGTCATCCAGCTTTCACCCGCCTCGCTCCGGGTCGAGAACGTGCTGGCCGTCCACATCAGCTGGCCGCAATCAGCCGATGCGGCCGATCACTACACTTACGAAGACACCATGGCCGACCCGACGGTGCGGCTGCGCCATGAACGAGTCATCAACTACATCCTGATCGATTTCGGCGAATTCGTCGCCTACGAGAACCTGGAAGGGATACGCGGAAAGCCGACCTCCGGCGGGCTGGGTGCACTGTTCGGCTTCCTCGGGACGGCCAGAATCCTGTCCTCGCGCTTCACCGTGGCCGGCGACCAGACCCAGGTCAACCGGTCGCTGGTCAAAAAGCTGTTTCCGTTCACCATGCTGACGACGATTTCGTCCGACGGAACGGCCGAGCGCGGCATCCCCGACGACCGCGACGACCTCCAGGCCCTGGCCGACCGGCTCGACATCGAAATCGACATCCGGCAGACCGGTCCGTTTCCCGAGCCCTGTGATATCGCACCCTGATCCGCCGGGTGCGGCCGGCCAGGAGCATCATGGGTCGATTCAGTCGATAATTGCGGAGCGCGTCGCGAACGCCCGCGCGGGTGCGCAGCAGCGCTCCGGCGGTTTTTTCAGCCTGGGGGCCAGTCCATTTTCCGCCCACCCAGCAAATGCAGGTGGATATGCCACACCGATTGCCCCGCGCGCTCGTTGCAGTTCAAGTTCAACCGGTAGCCATCCTCGGCGATGCCCTCGCTGGCGGCGATTTCCTTGGCGGCCAGCACCATGCGCCCGACCAGCCCGGCATCATCCTCGTCGAGATCGTTTAGCGTGCGGATCTTGCGCTTCGGGATGATCAGGACGTGCACCGGGGCCTGCGGGTTGATATCGCGAAACGCCAGCAGCTCGTCGTTTTCGAACACGATATCGGCCGGGATTTCCCGGTCGATGATCTTTTCAAACAAGTCTTCGGACATGGTCGGCCTCCGATTGGAGTTGAGGAGGTAGAAAGATAGCAGAGGCGGAGAACACGGTTTCCGGAAATCAGGTAGCCGGTAGTCGGTAGCCGGTGGTCAGCGTTCGCAAAAGACGGAATGGGTCCAGTCTTCCGACTTTCGGCCACCGATTCCCGATCCTGCCTTTCCTGAAACCGGAAACCCGAAACCGGTTCTTTCTTCCGCCTACCGGCCACCGGTCACCACTGCCATCACCTTTTTCGCCGCATCCGCCGCCGTGGGCAGATCGTCAGGGTTCTCGGCCGGCCAGGCCTTGCTTCTGAGCGGGCTGTAAAACGGACCCGGGTCGATCTCGACGACTTCCGGGCCGTCGCGGCGACACTCGGCGGCCATGATCCCCGCCAGCGCGGTTCGCCCGGACTGGGCCACGCCGTACGCGCCCCAGTAGGCCTTCCGCCGGCCCTCGGGATCGTCGGCGACCCAGACCACCCGACTGCCGGCGGTCCGGCGCATCAACGGGAGCAGCGCCTGCGACAACAGGAAAGGCCCGGTCAGGCCGGTCTGCAGCACCTGCATCCAGCCATCGGCCGGCTGATGTTCCAGCGGCGTCAGCGCCTTGAATTCGGCCGCAGCGTGAACCAGCGCGTCCAGCCGGCCGAACTGTTCCTGCAGCGATTCGGCCAGCTCTTCGAAGTGCTGCGGCCCGGCGCCGGCCAGGTCCACCGGCACCACCAGCGGAGCCCGGCCCTCGGTGGCCATCCGGTCGTGGAGCTGCTCCAGGCCGCGCCGTTTGCGGTCCAGGGCGATGCAGTCCCAGCCTTCGTGCATCAACCGCTCGACCAGCGCACTGCCCAGCGCCCCGGCCGCGCCGGTGATCAGCGCGACTTTACTATCCGCTTCAGCCATTGGCTATCATTCCTTGTTAGAACGCGTCATCATGCGCACATTATCGCCAACCTCTGCGGGATCCGCTTGCCATGCCGTTTTACGAATACATCCACGCCGAAGGGCCGGGCTGCGACCACTGCCGCGGCCGCTTCACCGTGCTGCAGCGCCTGGGCGAGGAGCCGCTCGCGACCTGCCCGGAGTGCAGCTCGCCGGTCAGGCGCCTGATCTCGCCGCCGACCGTGGTTTCCGGCAAGGCCCACCAGCTGAAGGAATCCAGCATCGAAAAACACGGGTTCACCCAGTACAAGAAGATCGGCAAGGGGGTTTACGAGAAGACGGCCGGGAAAGGCCCCGGTATCATCAAGAATGATTGAAAGCTGCTGCGCGAATGCGTGAGGGCGTCCGGCGGTGCTCGAAATCCTCATGCACACGACACGTGCACTGCCGATTCTGCGCGCCGGCGGCCACCCTCACGCATCCGCTCACGACGCTTTCAACTCATCCTTTCAAACTTTCAGGTCTGAACGGAAAATATTCGAATGTCTAAATACGAAGCCGCCGATATCGAGGTGTTGCAGGGGCTGGAGCCGGTGCGCCGCCGTCCCGGGATGTACACCGACACCACCCGGCCGAACCACCTGGCGGCCGAGGTGGTGGACAACTCGGTCGACGAGGCGCTGGCCGGGCACGCCCGGCGCATCGACGTGGTGCTGCACGCCGACGGCTCGGTGGCGGTGACCGACGACGGGCGCGGGATGCCGGTGGATCCGCACCCGGAGCACAAGTTGCCGGGCGTGGAGCTGATCATGACCCGGCTGCACGCCGGCGGCAAGTTCTCGGGCAAGAACTACACATTTTCCGGCGGCCTGCACGGAGTCGGCGTGTCGGTGGTCAACGCACTGTCGAAGCGCCTGGAATGTCGCATCAAGCGCGGCGGCACCGAGTACGCCATGGCGTTCGAGAACGGCGACACGGTGGCGCCGCTGGAACCGGTCGCCGAAGTCGGCAAGCGCAACACCGGCACCTGGATCCGGTTCTGGCCCGACCCGGCGTATTTCGATTCGGCCAACATCTCGCGCCTGCGGCTCAAACACTTGTTGCGGGCCAAGGCGATCCTGTGCCCGGGCCTGACGATCACGTTGACCGACGAACAGAATGACGAGCGCGAGGAGTGGTTCTTCGAGCAGGGACTGACCGACTACCTGAGCGGCGAGCTCGAGGACCTGGCGCGCGTGCCGGCCGAACCATTCACCGGCGAATTCAGCGGCGACGAGACCGAGGCGTCCTGGGCGCTGTGCTGGGTGCCCGAGGGCGAACTGGTCCAGGAAAGCTATGTCAATCTGATTCCGACGCCGCTGGGCGGCACGCACGTCAATGGCTTGCGCACCGGACTGATCGAAGCGCTGCGCGAATTCTGCGAGATCCGCAGCCTGTTGCCCCGGGGCGTGCGGCTGGCGCCCGAGGACGCCTGGGAGCGTCTGAGCTTCGTGCTCTCGGTCAAGCTGCGCGAGCCGCAGTTCTCGGGCCAGACCAAGGAGCGGCTGTCTTCCAGGGAGGCCTCCAGCTTCGTCGCCGGACTGGTCAAGGATGCCTTCTCGCTGTGGCTGAACAAGAACACCGCCGACGGCGAGGCGATCGCCCGGCTGGCCATAGACAACGCGCTGAAGCGCTCCAGGCAGCGCAAGCAGGTCGCCCGGCGCAAGGTCGTTTCCGGCCCGGCGCTGCCCGGCAAGCTGGCCGACTGCGCGTCGACCGATCTTGAGGAGACCGAGTTGTTCCTGGTCGAGGGGGATTCGGCCGGCGGCAGCGCCAAGCAGGCTCGGAACCGAGAATTCCAGGCCATCATGCCGCTTCGGGGCAAGATTCTGAATACCTGGGAGACCGACCCGGCCCAGGTCCTGGGTTCGCAGGAAATTCACGACCTGGCCATCGCCATCGGCGTCGATCCGGGCTCGAACGACCTGACCCGACTCCGATACGGCAAGGTCATCGTGCTGGCCGACGCGGATTCGGACGGACTGCATATCGCCACCCTGCTCTCGGCGCTGTTTCTGCGTCACTTCCGACCGCTGGTCGACGCCGGGCGCATCTTCATCGCCATGCCGCCGCTGTACCGCATCGACGTCGGCAAGAAAACCTTCTACGCGCTCGACAGCGACGAGCGCACCGGGCTGCTTGCGCGCATCCAGGCCGAGAACATGAAGGGCAAGATCGCCGAGACCCGGTTCAAGGGCCTGGGCGAAATGAATCCGATGCAGCTGCGCGAATCGACCATCGACCCGAACTCGCGCCGGCTTCTGCAGCTGACCGTGGACGACGATCCCGCCACCCATGAACTGATGGACATGCTGCTGGCCCGCAAACGCGCCTCCGATCGTCGGACCTGGCTGGAAGCCAAGGGCAACCTGGCCGAAGTGGAGATCTGAGCACGCCCGACGCAACGTTGTGGCAAAAAGGCCCCGAAGCGAATCGGGGCCATTTACCCGATTTTGCTGGTCAGTATCCGAAGTGCAGCGATACGCCACCCGAATACGGGAAGTAAATTCCCCGCACGTGGCCCAGCGCCGGTTCATGGCGATAGCCGTCCGGATAATAGGAACGCTTGCGATAACCGTGCCGATAGCCGTGCCGCACGCCCTTGCGATAGCCGTGACGGTAGGCACGATGGCGCGGCCGATGAACTCCGCGATCGTGCCCGCGGCCACGGTAGCCATGCTTGTAGCCGCCGCGACGATAGCCGTGCTTGTCGCCGCGATGCCGATCGTGACGGTAGCCCGGATACGAATGGCCGTATCCGCCGGAATGGCCATAGTGGCCGGTTTTTCCGCCGTATCCACCAGCCTCGGCCACACCGGCCATGGCGAGCGCGACGAGCATCGAAACAAGCAACGCAATCAATTTCGCCTTCATGTCAACCTCCTCGATTTGTGCTGACGGTTACACTGTAGACAAGCCTTGCTGAACCCGGACTGAATCCATGCTCGATATCCGAAACCACGACAACGAGATCCGCGAACTGCGTCTGACGCGACCGCCGGTCAACGCGCTGAATCCGGAAATGGTCGAGACGCTGCTCGAAGCGGTGCGCTCGGCGCAGACCGACGGCACCCGGGCGCTGGTGCTGTCGGGCAGTCCCGGACTGTTCTCGGCCGGGCTGGACCTGCCGGCGCTCCTCGAACTGGATCGCGCAGGCATGATCGGCTTCTGGGACAGCCTGTTCGGCCTGCTGGAAGCGCTGGCGCGTTCGCCCATTCCCTGCGCCTCGGCGATTACCGGCCACAGCCCGGCCGGCGGCACCGTGATCGCGCTGTTCGCCGATTACCGGGTGATGGCCCGGGGCGATTACAAGCTGGGCCTCAACGAAGTCCAGGTCGGGCTGGTCGTGCCCCCGGTCATCCACCAGGCACTGGTGCGGCTGATCGGCGCCTACCCGGCCGAGCGCCACCTGGTCGCCGGCCGGATGATTTCGGTCGAGCGGGCGCTGGAACTCGGCCTGGTCGACGAGGTCCGGCCGGAAGACGAAGTGGTCGAACGCGCGGTGGAATGGTGCCGCGCCCACCTGGCCCTGCCGCAGCACGCCATGCTCGCCACCCGCACGCTGTGCCGGGCCGACCTGGCCGGCCTGTTCGACGACCCCGCGGCGCTGGACGCGGAAGGCTTTGCCGAGTTCTGGTTCCGCAAGGAGACCCAGGCGACGCTCGAGGCGGTGGTCGAAAGGCTCAGGAAGAAGTGATGGTTTCCGGGTTTTCGGAAAAACGGTAGTCGGTGATCGGTAGCCAGTGGTCAAAAAAACCGAGTCGCTCAGACTTCCGACTACCGACTACCGGGTTTCTACTTCCACTTCAACTCGTACAAATCCAGCCGTCGATCGGCCAGGTTGCGCACCGAGCCGTGCGAGCGGATTTCGCGCAGGTTGTCGAGATCCAGGTCGGCGATCAGCATGGTCTCGGAGTTGGCCGTCGCTTCGGCGGCGATGGCGTCGTGCGGGAAGGCGAAGTCCGACGGTGTGAACACGGCCGCCTGCGAGTACTGGATGTCCATGTTCTCGACCTTCGGCAGGTTGCCCACCGAGCCGGAGATGACGACGTAGCATTCGTTTTCCACGGCGCGCGCCTGGGCGCACAGCCGCACCCGCAAATAGGCGTTCTTGGTGTCGGTCCAGTACGGCACGAACAGGATGTTCATGCCGCTTTCGGCCATCAGCCGCGGCAGTTCGGGAAACTCCACGTCGTAGCAGATCAGGATGCCGATGCGGCCGACGTCGGTATCGAACACGCGCACCCTGTCGCCGCCGGTCAGACCCCAGTAGCCGACCTCGTCGGGCGTGACGTGGATCTTGTACTGCTTGTCCCAGGTGCCGTCGCGCCGGAGCAGGTAGCAGACGTTGCGCAGCTGCTCGCCGTCGTACTCGGGCATCGAGCCGGCCACGATGTTGATGTTGTAGGACACCGCCAGCCGGAGCATCTCGTCGCGCACCTGCTCGGTGTATCCGGCCAGCTGGCGGACCGCCTCGGCCGGACCCTGGTCGTTCCACGGCGCCATCATCGGCCCGTTGAAGAACTCGGGAAACAGCACCACGTCGGCCTGGTAGCCGGACACGGCGTCGACGAAGTACTCCATCTGGCCGTACAGATCTTCAAGAGAATGCGTCGGGCGCATCTGCCACTGCACCGCGCCGACGCGAACGTCGGACGGCCGTCCGCCGATCAGGCCGGTGCCGGGTTCCTCGAAATAGATGTTCACCCATTCCAGGAGGGTCGCGTAGCCGGATGACCTGCGATCGTCGGGCAGGTAGCCCTTGACGATCTTGCGCACCTGAAAATCGTTCGACAACTGGAAGGTCAGCACCGGGTCCACCAGCTCGCGCGCGCGGACCTTGGCCACATATTGTTGCGGGGTCATTTCGTCGCGGTGATTCGCATATCCGGGAATGCGCCCCCCGGCGACGATACCGCGCAGGTTCAGCCGCTCGCACAACTCCTTGCGCGCGTCGTACAGACGCCGACCCAATCGCAGGTCGCGGTAGTCGGGATGGACGAACACATCGACGCCGTAAAGCACGTCCCCCTTGGGGTCGTGGGTGGTCAGGTAGCCGTCGCCGACAATGTCCCAGTAGCGGTGATCATGCCCCCAGCGACTGTACTTGACCATCAGCGAGATCGCCGCGGCCACCACCTTGCCGTTGTCCTCGATGCACAACTGGCCCTCGGGAAAGCGCCGGATCTGCGATTCGAACTGTTCGCGCGTCCAGGCGCCTTCCAGGTCGCCGGCATACACTCGCTCCATGATTTCCGCGATATCGGCATAGTCTTCCGGCCGGGTCTGGCGCAGGATCAGCCGGTGGGAGTCGGTTTCGGATTGCTGGGGCATGAAGGGGTCGTATTTTCCTGGATTGAGATGGTTGACTCGAAAAACCGTTTGAACCGCGAATGAACGCGAATGAACGCAAATAATGCCTGATGCCGAATCAAACCTGATTTTTCTGGAGTCAAGAGGCCAAGATAAAGAGCAGATCAGATCGCATTCTCTTACTCGTCAGAATTTGCGTTCATTCGCATCCATTTGCGGTTCCGATAAAAAGTCTTTTTTCTATTCCCAACCTCACATTGACGCCCCTTCCGCCCGATAAACCGCCTGCCCGTCGAGATACGTCGCAAGTACCTTGGTGTCCGGAATGTCGGCAGGGTCGATCTCGAACAGGTTGCGATCGAGCACGACGAAATCGGCGCGCCTGCCCATTTCCAGGCTGCCCACTTCGTCCTCGGCGAAGCCGGCCCAGGCGGCGTCCACGGTAAATCCGGAGACGGCGACCTCGACGGTCACGCGCTGGTCGGGCAACCAGCCGCCGGGCGGTTCGCCGTCGAGATCCTGGCGGGTGACCGCCGCGTATATGCCCAGCATCGGGTCGACCTGCTCGACGGGGAAATCCGAGCCGAACGCCAGGTGGGCGCCGGCCTGGCGCAGGCGCTGCCAGGCGTAGGCGCCGAACAGCCGCTGCTCGCCCAGGCGATCCTCGGCCCAGCGCATGTCGGAGGTCGCGTGGGTGGGCTGCATGCTGGCGATGATACCGGCTCCGGCCAGGCGCGGAATGTCTTTGGGATGGATGATCTGGACATGCTCGACGCGATGACGGCCGGGGTTGCCGTCGAACCGTTGCTGGCCTTCGATCAGTGCGTCGATCACCTGGCGGTTGGCGCGGTCGCCGATGGCGTGTATGGCCACCTGCAGATCGCAGCCCATGGCCTTGTCGACCATGGCCTGCAGCGCTTCATCGGTCTCGAAAAGCAGGCCCTGGTTGCCGGGGTCGTCGCTGTATGCGTCGAGCAGCGCGGCGCCGCGGCTGCCCAGCGCGCCGTCGGCGTAGAACTTGACGCCGCGCGCGGTGACGCGCGGCGTATCGACGGTGCCCATTCGACACAACGCGGCCAGCGCCTGCTCGTCGCCGTCTGCCAGCGCATGAATGCGGATCGGCAGCTCACCTGCGGCTTCGCGATGCAGAAAGCGGCGCAGGTCGTCCAGCGACGTGCCGGCGTCGTGCGCGCCGGTCAGGCCCAGCGAGCTCATGCGCTCCAGCGCGCGATCCAGCGCCAGCGCCTTCTCCGCTTCGGTCGGCGGCGGGATCACCGCTTCGAACACGTCTTCGGCGCGATCGATGAACACGCCGGTCGGATTGCCCTCATCGTCGCGATGGATGAAGCCGCCCTCGGGCTGCCAGTCGCCGGTCAGGTCGACTTCGACCCGGCCCATGGCAGCCGAATTCGCCCAGACCGCGTGACCGTCGATGCGTTCGAGCAGCACCGGGCGGTCGGGAAACGCCGCGTCGAGATCGACCGCGGACGGAAACTCCGCGCCCGGCCAGCGCGTCTGGTCCCAGCCCCTGCCGCGCAGCCATGCGGCCTCGGGCAGATCGGCCGCATGCGCCTGCAGCCGCTGCACCACCTCGTCGACATCGGCGGCGCCGACGAGGTCGGCATCGAGAAGCGCAAAGCCCAGCCCCATGACATGACCGTGCGCGTCGATCAGGCCGGGAATCGCGGTGCGCCCTTTGAGTTCGGTGGCCGCGACCTCCGGCCAGCGCCCGACAAGCGCCTCGGATCCGCCCAGCGCCACGATCCGGCCTTCGGCGTCCCACGCCATCGCTTCGACCAGGGGCTGGTCCGGATTCATCGTGTAGATCTGGCCGTTGACGGCCAGGCCGGCCGGCTGGGCCGCCAGCGTCTGCGCAACGAGCGCGAGCAGCATGCATGCTGCTGAGAAGCGGAATCGCATCCTGATTTCCTCCTGAGTCAGCCGGCGCCGGGCGTCGCGAATACGCCGCCGATGGCGCCGATGGAATGTCATTGTTCCGTCAACTGCCTGTCATCGGGCTGCAAGCCAGTCTTCCGATGATCGTGGAAACCCGCGCCAAGGAACAGCCGCATGCAGACTTCCGACAGGATCCGAATCAAGCGCAATGTTCGCACAATCTGGATTTCCGATGTTCATCTGGGCTTTCCCGGCTGCAGCGCCGATTACCTGCTGGCGTTCATCCGCGACATGCGCTGCGAGCGGCTTTACCTGGTCGGCGACATCATCGATTTCTGGGCGCTGAAGAAAAAACGCTACTGGCCGCAGGCGCACAACAACGTGGTCCGATCCATCCTGGGCAAGGCCAAGCACGACACGCGGGTGATCTACGTGCCCGGCAACCACGACGAGGCCATGCGCGAATACGCCGGCCTGACCCTGGGCAACGTCGAAATCCATGACCGCATCATCCACGAGACCGCCGACGGCCGCAGGTTGCTGGTGATGCACGGCGACCAGTTCGATTCGGCGGTGGTCAATTCGAAATTCATCGGGCTCATCGGGTCGTCGGCCTACGAGCTGCTGCTGCGAATGAACCGATACGTCAACTGGTGGCGAGAGCGGATGGGCCTGGACTACTGGTCGCTGGCCGCCGCGACCAAGCACAAGGTGAAAAAGGCCGTCAAGTACATCTCCAACTTCGAGCAGGCCGTCGCCCACGAAGCGCACCGGCAGCAGGTCGACGGCCTGATCTGCGGCCATATCCACCGCGCCGAGCTGACGAGACTGGACGGCGTGACCTACATGAACTGCGGCGACTGGGTCGAAAGCTGCACCGCACTGGTCGAACACCACGACGGCACGATCGAACTGCTGAAACTGACCGACGAAGCGCAGGTACTCAAGCGCATGGAGCCGATCCGGCCGGAGTTGGCCGCATGAAGATCCTGCTGGTCACCGATGCCTGGGCGCCGCAGGTCAACGGCGTCGTGCGTTCGCTGACGAAAACCCGCAACCAGCTCGAACTCGAAGGCCATGCGGTCACCGTACTGTCGCCTGCATCCCGCGCCACGTTGGCCTGCCCCAGCTATCCCGAGATTCGGCTGACCCTCAGGCCGCGCCGGGCTGCCCGCGAGTGCCTGGCAGGCTCGCGGTTCGATGCAATTCACATCGCAACCGAAGGCCCGCTTGGAATGGCCGCACGGCGCTGGTGCCGACTCAACGGACTGCGATTCACCAGCTCCTGTCACACCCGTTTCCCCGAGTACCTCCAACTGCGCGCGCCGGTGCCGCTGACAGCAAGCTACAGCATGATGCGCTGGTTTCATTCGGCCGCCGAGCGCACGCTTGTTCGAACCGAAACACAGAAGGGCGTGCTGGCACAGCGCGGTTTTCGCAATCTTTACGTATGGCCCGGCGCGGTCGATACGGGGCTGTTCCGACCTTGCGGCAAGAACGCCCTGAACCTGCCGCGTCCGATCAGCATGTACATGGGCCGGGTGGCGCCGGAGAAGAACCTGGAGGCGTTCCTGGACATTGACCTGCCCGGCTCGCAGGTCGTGGTCGGCGGCGGCCCCGCACTGGAACGCTACCGGCGCGCGTTTCCGGATGCGCATTTTCTCGGCTACAGGCACGGCGAAGAACTGGCCAGACTGCTGGCGGCCGCCGACGTGTTCGTGTTTCCCAGCCTGACCGACACGCTGGGACTGGTGATGCTGGAAGCCATGGCCTGCGGCGTCCCGGTGGCTGCCTTTCCAGTGCCCGGGCCGAAAGACCTGGTCGTCGACGGCGGCAACGGTGCGCTGGACGAAGACCTGCGCGAGGCGGTATTCCGGGCACTGGCGGTCGCGTCGGATCACTGCGTAGACTTCGCCGCCGGGTTTTCCTGGCAGCGCAGCACGGCGCGGTTCCTTGAACTGCTGGTCCCGGCGGTCTCCGGCCACACGGACGATCTTGGCGAAACGCCCTCAAGCGAACGCCGGACCGAACCGGCGCGTGACCTGCAGCCGCCGGAAAACGCCGCGGCCGCCCCGTGACCCCGACCGGATCGGTCAGCGATCGTGCCGCACCGCGTCGCGCTGGTCCCGGGCGTTCGCGAGGCGCCGAATCCGGAACAGGGAATCGGCCGCGACAAGCGTTCCGGCCAGCGCGTTGGCTGCGGCAATGGCGCCGTAGACCGTGGTCGAACCGTCCACGCGCGACGCGACCCAGACCAGCGGCACGTAGAAGACCGCCGTGCGGGTCAGCGAGTAGCTCAAACCGGTCAACGATTTGCCCAGCGCGTTGTAGGCGCCGGCGGCAATGATCGAGATTCCGTAGCCCCAGAGGCTGACCGGAACGATCCACAGATAGCGCGCGGCCTCCTCCGCCACGCTGAGCTCGGAGGCGAATGCCGCGGCGATCGGCGCGCCGAAACTCCAGAACAGGAGCGCGAGCAACAGCGACCATCCGGCGCCCAGCGCGTAGGCGGTCTTCAGCGCAAGCTCGACCCGATCGGCACGACCGCCGCCCCAGTTCTGGCCGACCACCGGCCCGATCGATGCGGAAAGCGCCAGCATCGGCAGTATCGCGAATGCCTCCAGGCGCGTCGCGACGCCGAACCCCGCCACGGTTTCGGAGCCCAGTACGGCGATGACGGCCGTTGCAACGGCGATGCCTGCGGGATTGGATGCATTGCCGATCGCCGCCGGAAGGCCGATGGCCAGCACCTGGCCCGCCGATCTGAAAAACCGTCGCAGGCCGCGCCGGACCGAGACCACGAGCCGATCGCGCCACATCACCAGATACAGCGCCAGCACCGCCGAGACCATGCGCGCAAACAGGGTGCCCAGCGCCGCGCCCTCGATGCCCAGCGGCGGAACCGGACCGATCCCGAATACCAGGATCGGCGTGGCGATGACGTTGAGCATCGCCGACGTGACCATGATCGCGCTGGGCCAGAAAGCGTCGCCGCTGGCGCGAACCATCGCGTTGGAAACCATCGTCACGACGAGAAACGGCAGCGACAGGTACCAGATTCGCATGTACGCAAGCGCCATGTCGAGAATGCCGGCGTCGGCGCCCAGCAGCCGGAGGACGCGATCCAGCGTCAGCAGGCCGGCGGTCGTCATCAGCACGACGATGACGATCGTGAGCAACAGCGAATCGGTCGCCAGGCGTTTCGTGCGCCGCCGATGACCGCGCCCGACCGCGCGCGCAATCACCGAAGCGGCGCCCGCCGACAGGCCGATCGACAGGCTGGCCAGCGTGAGCGCGATCGGAAACGAAAACGACAGTGCAGCCAGCGGAGCGGTACCCAGCCGCCCGACGAAATAGGTATCGACAAGCTGCACCGACATCACCGCGGCAATGCCGACCAGCATCGGGCCGGCCAGCTGCAGCAGGTTGAACCAGACTCGTCCCGAGGTCAGATCCCGCCGGTCATTCTCGGTTGGGTGGCGGTCGCGAGCGTCCTCGGCCATTGCTTGGGTGGGTGCGCCTCGCGCGACCCGGTTCGGTCACCGATCCATTGTCCATGATCGGCGTGCAAGCCGGGCATGCGGCCGGAACGGGTCCGGCACCGTATAATCCGGACGCATGCCCGTACCCGCGCCCGGACCCGAAACACGCGTCTATCAGCCCGTCGAGCTGAACCGGGAAGTCCGGTTGCACCTGGAAGCCGGCTTTCCGCGCCTGTGGATCGCCGGAGAGATATCGAACCTGGCGCGCCCGGCGTCCGGCCACTGGTATTTCACGCTCAAGGACGACCGCGCCCAGCTTCGCTGCGCGCTTTTTCGCGGCCAGCGCGGCAACGTCGACGGCCGGCCCGAAAACGGCGACCAGGTGCTGGTACGCGGCCGCCTGAGCCTGTACGAGGCACGCGGCGACTACCAGCTGATCGCCGACGCGATGTTGCCGGCCGGCAGCGGCGCGCTGCAGCAGGCCTTTGACGCGCTGAAGAAAAAACTCGAGGCCGAAGGCCTGTTCGACCCGGCCGCCAAGCGCGCGCTTCCGCGCTACCCGGGCACGATCGCCGTTGTGACCTCTCCCACCGGCGCCGCGGTGCGCGACATCACGACCACGCTCGCGCGCCGCTGGCCGGCTGCGCGCGTTCAGCTGTACAAGACCCAGGTCCAGGGTGAACAGGCGGCGCCGGCAATCTTGCGCGCACTGGACGCGGTCGATCGAGACGGCACGGCCGACGTCGTCATCCTCGCCCGCGGCGGCGGTTCGCTGGAAGATCTCTGGGCATTCAACGACGAAACGCTGGCGCGGCGCATCCGAACCATGCGGATGCCGCTGGTCAGCGGCGTGGGGCATGAAACCGATTTCACCATCGCCGATTTCGCCGCGGATGCGCGCGCAGCGACACCCACGGCGGCCGCCGAGGCGGCCACCCCGGACGGCCCGGCGCTGCTGCGGCAGGTCGATGCATTGCAGCAGCGCCTGATCCGCGCGCCGGCGCGCGAGCTGCAACAAAACTGGCAACGGCTCGATGCGCTGGACCGGCGACTGGCCGGCCAGCATCCGGCGCGCAGGCTCGCCGAAGCCGCCACGCGGCTGTCAGGCTTGATCCGACGCGCCCGGCGCGCCGGCGAGACGGCGCTGAAACAGGCGCGCGCCGACCAAGCGACGCTCCGCCAACGCCTCCTCGCGCGTCACCCGAGCCGCCGAGTGGACGAATTCGAGCAGCAGCGCCAGACGGCGCGGAAACGGCTGCTGCGTGCGTTCGACGCCGAACTGGCCCGCCATTCGGCCCGGTTTTCCGAAACCGCCCGGGCCCTGGACAACGTCAGCCCGCTGGCCGTGCTGGCGCGCGGTTATGCCCTGATCGAGGACAATAAAGGCAGGGTGCTGTCGCGGCGCGAGGATTTCACCCGAGGCCAGGCGATTTTTACCCGGGTGCGAGATCTTCGCATCGAATCCGAAATCCGGCGCGTGACCGACGCGCCGCCGTTGCCGGGGCCGGATTCTCCCGACAAATGAACCGCATCGTCCGGACCGGCCACTTCGAACAGACCATTCGCAACAGCCGCTTCATCGGGGTGGCCGGCCCGGCGCGGGACGAGGCCGCGGCGCGCGAATTCGTGCGCGACCGGGGCGAGGCCGGCTGCCGCCACGTCTGCTTCGCCCTGCGCTGCGGCGACAGCGTGCGCTTCGACGACGCCGGCGAACCGGGCGGCACCGCCGGCCGGCCCATGCTGGCGGCACTGGACCACCATGAACTGGATTTCTCGGTGGTCGTGGTCAGCCGTTTTTTCGGCGGCGTGAAACTCGGTACCGGGGGGCTGGCGCGGGCCTACGGCGGGACCGCCATGCAGGCCATCGCCGATGCCGGGACCGAGCCGATCATCGAAACCGTGGTGCTCGAATGCCGCGTGCCGTTCGATTCGGCCGGCGAGGTGCACCAGCTGGCCGAACGCGCCGGCGCGAACAAGCGCAACGAGCACTGGGATGAATGCGGCCTCGAACTCACCCTGGAAATTGCGCGCGTCGCGGCCGACAGGTTCGTCGACGAACTGACCGCCGTCACGCACGGGCAAAGCTCGGTCAAGAAACCGGGTTGACCGACGCACAGCGTGATGGAAAGGATTCACGAGATGCACGATGCATCAATATCCTTGATTACGGCACGTCCGCCGGGGATGCAGCCCCGACCTGCTCGTCTTCCAACGGCGCCAACAGGTCCTCCATGCGCCGGGTAAGGTCATCGTAGCGGCGCTCGGGGATGGCGAACAGCCACGGCGACAGCCTCGAATCGACGCCAACTGCATTGGCCAGGCGCTCTCCGGCGGCTTTTTCACCGTCGCCGGAAGCATCGACCTCGTCTGCATCCGGCATCGACTGCGCGGGATCCGTCGCGGCCTCGGCCGGCTCGGCGGCGTTTTCGGCCGAGACGGTGAAATGCACCCAGTGCGCGTCATCGCGCTCGAACAGCGCGGCGACGAAGTTCAGCCCGTCGGTGGTTGTAAACAACACGCGTGTCGCGTCTTCCGGCAACGGCGGTTCGAACCGGCGCACGTCTTCGAGGTTGAGGCCCCTGAGCCCGTTGGCGATGGCGTTGCGCTTCCACTCGCCGCCGGCCTCGCGCCCTTCGGGCACGTCGCGCAGCACGAATACCGGATCCGAGTCCCCGGCGCGGTCCAGCCGCACGACTGCGCCATCGGCATGACGGATCACCACCCTGGCGATGTCGGACGACGGAATGTCCATGATGCCGGGCTCCAGCCATGCGACCGGGTCCACCGGCACTTCGACGATGCGGTCGAGCAGCCAGCTCCGTTGCTCGCCGGCGCGCCGGGCATAGCTGCCCTCGCCGGACGGATCGGCCTGGCCGATGATCACCGAGGCGAATTCGCGACCCGGAAAGTCGATGCGCCGGCCGGTCGCGTCGGGCGCTTCGACGGACTGCACCCCGAGACGCGAATACCAGTCCGGATCGTCGGTCTTCGGCGCTTCCGCACCGACCTCGGCCAACGTTCGAAGAAACGCGACGACCTGCGCGAAATCGGCCTCGTAACCGTCCTTTTCGGGCACGCGCCAGCGGTCTTCGTCTCGCCGCAGGCTTACTGCGATCTTGCCGCCGGGCGCGACAACGTCGACCGCGGCGATCCGGTTGACCGCCTCGTCCAGGCCGGGCAGCAGAGTTGCCGGAATTTCCTCGGGATTCGAGCGTTCCGGCCGGTCCAGCAGCGCCACCAGCACGGCGGCCGCCAGCGTCACGGCGACCAGCATCAGGAAACGGTTTCTGTTCATGCGTTGTTCGCTCCATGCTGCTGCCGGCGCCGCCGCCAGGCCACGAACAGGGCAATGGCGGTCACCAGCAGCGGCACCAGCACGATGTTGATGATCTTGACCCGGGTACCCAGGGCTTCGATTTCCTCGTCCAGCTCGCGCCGGACCTGGCGCAGCTGGCGCCGGATCTCCAGCCGCTGTTCCATGAACCGGTCGATCTCGGCTTCCTGCTCCGGCGTCAGGATGCTGAGGTCGGAGTCGCCGCGCCCCTGCTGAAGCTGGGTCAGGCGATTCTCGGCCTCGCGCAGTTCGGCTTCCAGTTGCTGTTCGGTCTCGCGCAGACGCGCCTCGGCCCGGCGCCGCAGGTCCTCGACCAGGTCGAACGTCCGGATCGAAGTCGAGCGGCTGCGGATGCTGATCAGTTCGGCGTCACCGAGGAGGTTTTCCAGCGCGTTGACCGCCAGGGCACCGTTGTCGGCGAACGGATTGAGGATGGCGCTGCCGAGAAAGCGCTGGCGCTGCACCCACATATTGTCCGACAAAAGGTCGGTGTCGGCCACGACGATGGCGTTGACCGGGCCGCTCCGGGTACCGGCATCGTCGATGCGATCCGGAAATGCACTGTCGGCTTCACCGGTCAGACGCGCGGCCAGTACGTGGCTCCGCTCGTCCAGGCCGAGCTCGCCGATCAGCGAAGACGGGTCGTTGGCCATGCGCAGGCGCTCGGTGGCCAGCAGGCCCGACCGGTCACTGGAACGCATCAGGACTTCGAAGCCGACTCCGGCTTCGGCATCCTCGTCGACGAGTGCGCCGGCGCTGGCCACGTTGACCGACTCGAGATCGCCGGTCACGATGTCGCGATCGCTCAAGTCATCGCCGGTCAGGCCCAGGATGGCCGGATGGCGCACCGGCGGCTGGCCCTGCTGAACCGTGACCTGCAGCGCCCGGCCCAGGTCGGCGACGAATTGCTCGGTATCCATGGCGATGCCCCAGGCCTCGAACAGCGGGCCCAGCGTCGAGGTTCGCTCGGCCGTGAAGCGGGCCGCCGGATCGCCTGGGTTTTCGCCCGGATCGGCTTCGGCGTAGGGATCGACGAAGGCCAGAAGGCGACCGCCGTCGAGCACGAACTGATCGATGGCCAGCAGCATATCCTCCGACAGGTCCTTCGGGTGCACCACCACCAGGGCATCGAGATCGTCCGGGAGCGCGTTCGCGCCGGGCTCGACCGGAGTCAGGTCGAACAATTCGTTCCACTGGTCGTAGACCGCCCAGCTCGGGGCGCGCTGGCCGGTCTGCATATCCAGACCGCCGGACAGCGGGAGGCCGGTGATCAGGCCCACGCGCGGCAGGTCGGGCTGGTTCAGCGTCGACACCATGCGCGCAAGGTCGTATTCCAGCAACGACTCGCGGTTCGGCGACAGGAACGGCAGCACTTCCAGCCCGTCGACCGCGTTGGTGCCGACCACGCCCAGGTAGAGCACGTCGCCGGCCTGGTTCAGCGGCACGGCCTCCAGCCCGTAGCGTGCCGCGTCGTCCTCGGCCTCGGAGAACGGTTCGGGATCGATGCGTTCGAGCTCGATCATGCCGCCGGAAGTCGCCGCCAGTTCCTGCATCAGTTCCCAGACGCGCTCGGCGTAGCTACGGATCTGCGGCAGATCCTCGCTGGCCGAATCGCTGAAGTACAGCCGCAGCCGGATCGGCTGATCCAGCGATTCGACGATATTGCGCGTGCCTTCCGACAGCGTGTAGGCGTTGTTCTCGGTCAGGTCCAGCCGCCAGCCCTTGAACAGGATGCCGCTGAGCATGGTCAGCACCACGAAAAGTACGGCCAGCACGGCCAGGGCGCTCGATGAATACAGGTTCTTCATGTCTATTGCGCCTTCTTGATTTCAACCAGGATGCGGTTGGCGGTCAGCCAGAAGCCGATCACCAGTGCGAAGTACACCAGGTCGCGCAGATCCACGACGCCGCGCGAGATCGAGTTGAAATGGCCCAGGAAACTCAGATTGGCGACCGCGTCGACCGCCGTCTGCGGCAGCCAGCCGCGGAAGATGTCGAGCACCATGGGCAGGCCCGAAAACAGAAAGCCGAAACACACCACCACCGAGATGATGAAGGCGACCACCTGGTTGCGCGTCAGGGCCGAGATGCAGGCGCTGATGGCCAGAAAGCCGCCGGCCATCAGCCAGCTGCCGAGATAGCCGGCCACGATCACGCCGTTGTCCGGGTCGCCGAGGACGTTGACCGTGATCCAGATCGGAAACGTCAGCGCCAGCGCCAGTCCGACGAAGAGCCACGCGGCCAGGAACTTCGCCACCACCGCTTCGGTCACCGTGACCGGAAGGGTCAGCAACAGTTCGACGGTGCCCGACTTCCGCTCCTCCGCCCACAGCCGCATGCCGATCGCCGGGACCAGGAAAAGGTACAGCCAGGGGTGGAACTGGAAGAACGGCTGCAGGTCGGCGATCTCGCGCTCGTAGAAATTGCCCAGGTAGAACGTGAACGCGCCGGCCATGACCAGGAAGATCACGATGAAGACATACGCTACCGGTGTCGCGAAATAGCTGGTCAACTCCCGCTTGAGAATGACCGGAAGGCTTGCGAATCCGCCCGTCATGCCGCTTCCTCCGTGGTTTCGGTGCGTGTGATGCGCCGGAACACGTCGTCCAGCCGCCCGGCTTCGAGCTGCAGCCTGGAGACCCGCCAGCCGCGCTCGCGCGCCAGTTTCGATACCGCCTGGAACAGGTCGCCGTGACCCGACGGAAACGCCGTGACGAGACCGCGCCGGACCTCGACCTCGCCGGCCTCGGGCAATTCGCTGAGGGCCGAGGCCGCGCCCTGCAGGTCGTCGCAGGCCAGGCTGACGGCGCGTGCGTAGCGCGACCGGGCCAGCAGCGAGGCCGGGCTGTCGTCGGCCAGAAGCTTGCCGCGCGCGATGATCATGGCGCGCGAACACAGCGCGTCGACTTCTTCCAGGATATGGGTGGAAATGATGGTGATCTTGTCGGGCGCCATTTCCCGGATCAGCCGGCGGACCTGCTGCTTCTGGTTCGGATCCAGCCCGTCGGTCGGTTCGTCCAGCACCAGTACCGGCGGATCGGAAATGATCGCCTGTGCCAGGCCGACACGCCGCTTGAAGCCTTTCGAGAGGGTTTCGATGGTCTGCATGCGCACCTCCTCGAGCTGCAGGCGCTCGACGACCTGCCCGACTCGGCGCATGACTTCGTCGCCGCGATAACCGCGCGCGCCGGCCACGAATTCGAGAAAGCGGGCAACGCCCAGTTCGCCGTACAATGGCGCACCCTCGGGCAGGTAGCCGATCAGGCGCCGGGCGGCCAGTGAGTCGGCGACAATATCGTGGCCGTGAATCGAGGCGGTCCCCGAAGTGGGCGGAAGAAAACCGGTCAGCATCTTCATGGTGGTCGACTTTCCGGCCCCGTTCGGGCCCAGGAAGCCGAGCACCGTGCCCGGTTCCACGCTAAAGCTCAACCGGTCCACGGCGGTAAAATCGCCATAGCACCGGGTCAACTTTTTCGCCTCGATCATTGATTGTTCTCCACGCCTGGATGACGATGTTTCGCGGATTGGGGACAGCCCGGAACAAAATCAAGGGACCGCATCATATCCACGGGTCAGATCACTTATGCTGGCCGCGATGCTATCAGAGGAACGAGCCGCGCATATGCAACCCGTAATCCTGGATCACATGCCTTCACGGCTGCTGCAACACCCCGCCGCGGCACTGGCCAGGTACCTGGAAGGACCCACGCTCATTCACCTGCCCGGCCGCAAGCCCAATCCGCTGTTCGTTTCCGTCCTGCAGCACGGCAACGAGCCGTCGGGCTGGGACGCGGTGCGGCGACTGCTGACCGGGCGTTACCAGCGCGACCCGCTGCCGCGCAGCCTGACGCTGTTCATCGGCAACATCGAGGCGGCCGCGGCCGATCGGCGCCATCTTTCCGACCAGCCGGACATGAACCGCTGCTGGCCGGGCTCGCGCCACGTCCGAACACCTTGGCACGACATGCTGGCCGACGTCACGCGGCACGTGCGAACGCTCAAGCCCTTTGCCAGCATCGACGTGCACAACAATACCGGCGAGAACCCGCACTACGCGGCCGTCAATCGGATCGATGCGCGCGCATTGAACCTGGCCAGCCGTTTTTCGCGCACCGTGATTTATTTCACCGAGCCTTCCGGGGTGCAGTCCGCTGCGTTCGGGGAGTTCTGTCCGGCGGTCACCCTGGAATGCGGCCCGCCCGGCAAGCGCGGCGGCACGGATCACGCGATGGCCTACCTGGAAAATGCGCTCAACCTCGACGAGCTGCACGAGCAATGGCCCCAGCCGGAAGACCTGGATCTGTTCCAGGTGACCACCGTCGTGCAGGTTCCCGAGCCGATACGGTTTCGCTTCGGCAATTCCGACGGCGATGCCGATATCGATCTGCGTTTCGACGCCCGGCTGGACCGCCTGAACTTTACCGAACTGCCGCCCGGCACGCACCTGGCTCAAGCGACGACGCCGAATGCTGCACTGCGGGCCCTGGATACCGAAGGCACCGACCGCACGGATCACTGGTTTCGTCGGGACGATGACCGGGTGGTGCTGCAGCGTACCGCCATGCCGGCCATGCTGACCACCGACGTCGAGGCGGTACGCCAGGACTGCCTGTGCTACCTGATGGAGCGGATGCGGCTGCACCATCGGCCCGAACGCGAATCGGCTCAACCCAAACTCCCGGAAAATGCCCCCTGACGCGCTACAATCGCAGCATATCCCGGTCGCCTGAACCCGCATGAATCTTTATTCCGCTCTTGTTGCCGTATTCGCCATCTGGGCCGTCGTGAAGGTCACCCAGCACTGGCTGGCTGCGCGCCGCGACGGGTCTTCCGAAGCAGAAGCCGAGCAGCGCAAGGCCGAAATCGAACGCCTGGAAACCCGGGTCAGAACGCTGGAAAGAATCGTCACCGACGACAGCGAATCGCTGGCGCGCAGAATCGACGACCTCGAATGAACGCGCAAAACCCTGAAAACGATGTGACCATACAGCGCCTGGTGCGCCTGTTCCTCAAAGGGCTGGCGACGATCATCCCGATTGCCCTCACCCTGCTGATCGTCCTTTGGCTGGCCGGACTGGCCGAGAACGGCGTCGGTTTTCTGATCAAGCTGGTCCTGCCCGAAAGCCTGTATATCCGGGGGATGGGGCTGGTCGGGGGCATTGCGCTGGTCATGGCGATCGGCCTGCTCAGCCAGGTCTGGCTTTTCCGCAAGCTGATCGAGTTCGGTGAAGGCGCTCTCGAGCGCATGCCGCTGGTCAAGTCCGTGTTCCGCGCCACCAAGGACTTCGTCGACTATTTCAGCAGTGAGGACGGCAGCCGCTTCGGCCAGGCGGTCATGGTGCGCCATCCGGAACTCAAGATCGGCGTGATGGGATTCGTCACCCGGGAGGATTTCTCCGAACTGCCGTTCGGCGAGGAGGGCGAGGTGGCGGTCTATCTGCCATTGAGTTACCAGATCGCCGGCTACACCATTTTCGTTCCGCGCGAGTGGCTGGAACCCATCGATCTGCCGTTCGAGGAATCGATTCGACTGATGCTGACCGCAGCCATGTCCCGGCGCAAGATCCGACCCAAGGAAAATCACTGAGATGGCCGACATCGATCCCGAACAACTCAAGGCCGAACTGCGCGAAGTCGAAGACCCCAATACCGGTGCGCCGCTGGGCGATGCGGTAAGCGGCGTTGCGGTTTCCGGCCGCAGGGTCGCCGTGGATATCCGGCTGGGCTACCCGGCCGCCGGGTGGCACGCCGAACTCGAAAGCATGCTGCGCGCTCGGCTGGAGGGCTTCGACGGCGTGGATTCGGTGACCGTGGAGATCGACCAGTTCATTCCTGCCCATGCCGTACAGGGCGGGCTGCAGCCCCAGGAAGGGGTCAAGAACATCATTGCGGTCGCTTCGGGCAAGGGCGGCGTCGGAAAGTCGACCGTCGCCGCAAACCTTGCGCTGGCGCTGAACGCCGAGGGCGCATCGGTCGGCGTGCTCGACGCCGATATCTACGGCCCCAGCCAGCCGCGCATGCTGGGTCTTTCCGGCCAGCCGGAAACGACCAGCGAAAAGCGCATCCTGCCGATGCGCGCCCATGGCATCCAGGCCATGAGCATCGGCGTGCTGGTGGACACCGACCAGGCGATGATCTGGCGCGGCCCCATGGCCACCCAGGCGCTCAACCAGATGCTGTCGGAGACGCTCTGGCAGGACCTGGACTACCTGATCATAGACCTGCCGCCGGGCACCGGCGACGTCCAGCTGACGCTGGCCCAGCGCATTCCAGTCGCCGGCGCCGTCATCGTGACCACGCCCCAGGACGTGGCGCTGGACGATGTCCGGCGCGCAGTGTCGATGTTTCGCAAGGTGAAGGTGCCGGTACTGGGCATCGTCGAGAACATGAGCACCCATGTGTGTTCGAACTGCGGTTTCGAGGAGGCCGTATTCGGCCAGGGGGGCGGACAGCGCATGGCCACCGAAACGGGTCTTCCGCTGCTCGGCCAGCTGCCGCTGGAAACCGCGCTTGGGCGTTCGACCGACGAGGGCGCGCCGATCATCGCCGGCGACCCGGAAAACGCTGCCGCGAAACGCTTCCGTGAAATCGCCCGGCGCACCGCGGGTCGTCTCGCCCGACAGGCGGTCAATACCGAGATCCGGATGCCCAAGATCAAGATCACCGACTGAATTCGACCCCATCACTCTCGGACCCGAACCGACCACACAGGCTGGCAACGCATCGATGACCATCAAATCCGACCGCTGGATCCGGCGCATGGCCGCAGAAAAAGGCCTGATCGAACCTTTCGAGGCCGGGCAGATCCGCGAACGCGAGGGGCGGCAGCTGGTGTCCTACGGCACCTCGAGCTACGGCTACGACGTCCGCTGCGCCGATGAGTTCAAGATCTTCACCAACATCAATTCGGCCGTCGTCGATCCGAAGCATTTCGACAGCAACAGTTTCGTCGATTTCAAGGGCGATGCCTGCATCATCCCGCCCAATTCGTTCGCGCTGGCGCGCACGGTGGAATACTTCCGCATTCCACGCAACGTGCTGACAATCTGCCTGGGCAAATCGACCTACGCGCGCTGCGGCATCATCGTCAACGTCACCCCGCTGGAGCCCGAGTGGGAAGGCCATGTGACGCTGGAATTTTCCAACACCACCCCACTGCCGGCACGCGTCTACGCCAACGAGGGCGTGGCGCAGTTCTTGTTCCTGGAATCCGACGAGCAATGCGAAACCAGCTACGCCGACCGCGCCGGCAAGTACCAGGGACAACGCGGCGTCACGCTTCCTAAGGCGTGACCGGGAAAGGTGTAAATGGCAAATAATGGCAAATAGTGAATGGTAAATGGCAGACGAGGGCCTGATCCGGCCACCGCGGGTTGGCGGAACCCTCGGTTGCCATTCACTGTATTTAACGTTTACCCCCCTTCGAGGGCATCGATGATCGATTCGTCGGGACGGCGCCCCGACCCGCGCTACTGGGAAAATCGGTGGAAAACGCAGCGAGCGCGTGGGCGGCGGTGGCCGCCGGAGCGCGGAAACCGCAGTGTAGTGCTGTGTACATCAGGATTACGAGCACCACCGGACGCCGCCAGGCGCGCGCGCAGAAGTTTTGCAGTAACTTTCAGCCCTGCAAAGGCGGCTGCTGGATCAACGTCACCGAAGTGGTGAACCGCTGCCCGTTTCGCATCGCGACCAGTTCGATTTCGGACCCAGGCGCTTCTTCGGCCATGGTAAGCATGAATTCACGCGCGCTGCCCACCGGCTCGCCGTCGGCCGAAAGCAGGATGTCGCCGGGCCGCAGGCCGGCCTGCCAGGCCGGACCGCCGCGATAAATCTGCGCGACCTGGACGCCGCCGGGCTGATCGTCGCCTTCCAGGCTCATCAGCGGCGGGTCGGTCACGTTCGCCCCCAGCCAGCCCCGCCGCACGTCTCCGAATTCGATGATCTGGCGCATGACCTCGGTTGCGAGCCGGGCGGAAATGGCAAAGCTGATGCCCTGGGCGCCGGTTTCCTGGCTGAGCGAGGCCGAGTTGATGCCGATGACCTCGCCGCGGGCGTTGATCAGGGCGCCACCGCTGTTGCCGGAATTGATCGCCGCGTCGGTCTGAATGAAGTCCTCGAACGTCGCCAGGTTCAGGTCGCCCCGCCCGGTCGCGCTGATGATGCCGGCGGTCACGGTGTGGTTCAGGCCGAACGCATTGCCGATGGCCAGCACCACGTCGCCCGGTCGATGTCGGGTCGTGGTGTTGAAACTTGCCGCCGGCAAGCCATCCAGCGCGATCTTGAGCACGGCCAGATCGGTCCCGGGATCGGTGCCGATGACCCGCGCCTCGGCGACGCTGCCGTCGAACAGCGCGACGAAGATGTTGTCCACTCCGTTGATCACGTGCGCAGTCGTCAGAATCAGACCGTCGGCGGAGACGATGACGCCGGAGCCCAGCCCGCTGCGTGGGCGCAGCACCCTGCGGTCGCCGTAAAGGCGCTGGAACAGCGGATCGGCGCTCTCGCCGATCATGGGCTCGCTGACCATGGTGCGGGTATAGATGCTGACCACCGATGGCGCGGTGCGATTGACCGCGTCGGCATAGGATCCGGTCGCCTGGAAGCCGCCGTCGGCGGTTTCCAGCGGCAGGAATCCCGGGCGGAACCAGACCAGCACGAAGGCAATGGCCAGGCCCAGCACGGTGGCCTGCAGCAGAAATTGAACGCTTCGTTTCATGGGCCGGCAAAAATTCGATCGATCAAGTATTTTAGAGGTATGGACGTCCAGCGTCCTCACCCGTTTCCGCAATCACGCATATTGGCGCGAAGTGAAGCAGCACTGAATTAAAATTCGGTAAAATTGGCGTTTGAGTGCGGCGGCCGAGTCGCTACCGGCAGTTCGCTCGCGCGGAGAGTTTTGCCGAACGGCAATCGCCGTTCCGAATCAGGAGTCACTGTTCATGTCCGAAAAAGAATCGCTCGAGTCGGTCGAACCGGTTGCCGACAAGGGCCGTCGCATGCTGCTTCTTGCCGGCACCGGGGCCGTGGGCGCGGTTGGTGTCGGCTTTGCGGCGTGGCCATTTCTGGCCTCCTGGAACCCGAGCGCGCGCGCGCGCGTCGTCGGCGCACCGGTCGAGGCCTACATCGGCGACCTCGAACCGGGGCAACTGATGCGGCTTGTCTGGCGTGGCCAGACCATCGGCATCATGCGCCGCACCGATGAAATGGTGGACAATCTTTCCGAAATCAATGACGACCTGCGTGATCCGGAGTCCGAAGTCGCCGATCAGCAGCCGCCCTACGCGGCCAACCAGCATCGCTCCATCCGCCCCGAAATCCTGGTCCTGAACCTCCATTGCACGCACCTGGGCTGCGTCCCGGAGTTCATTCCGGAAGTCGGTGCGCAACCGTTCGAGCAAAACTGGAAGGGCGGGTTCTTCTGTCCGTGCCACAAATCCAAGTTCGACCTGGCCGGCCGGGTCTACGGCGGCGTCCCGGCGCCGTCGAATCTCGTCGTGCCGCCCTACAATTTTGCCGACAACGATCATGTCGTCATCGGCGTTCATCCCGAAGGAGCAGCGTGACCATGGCAAAACCAGCCAGCAATACCTCGCGCCAGCTTGCGAATGCGGGCGCCTGGATCGACCAGCGGCTTCCGGTCTCCGAATTCTGGAAAAAGCACATCAGCGAGTACTACGCGCCGAAGAACTTCAACTTCTTCTACTTTTTCGGCTCGCTGGCCATGCTGGTGCTGGTGCTGCAGATCGTCACCGGCATTTTCCTGACCATGCACTACAAGCCCGATGCATCCGAAGCCTTTGCATCGGTCGAATACATCATGCGCGATGTGGAATGGGGCTGGCTGATCCGGTACATGCATTCGACCGGGGCGTCGTTCTTCTTCATCGTCGTCTATCTGCACATGTTCCGCGGGCTGATGTACGGCTCGTACAAATCGCCGCGCGAACTGGTCTGGATCCTGGGTGTTTTCATCTACCTGGTGCTCATGGCCGAGGCCTTCATGGGCTATGTGCTGCCCTGGGGGCAAATGTCGTACTGGGGAGCTCAGGTCATCATCTCCCTGTTCGGGGCAATTCCGGTAATCGGCGATGCGCTGGTCGAATGGATACGCGGCGACTTCTTCGTCTCCGACGCCACGCTGAACCGGTTCTTCGCCCTGCACGTGATCGCCGTGCCGCTGGCGCTGCTGTTGCTGGTCGTCCTTCACCTGGCGGCGCTGCACGAGGTGGGCTCCAACAATCCCGACGGCGTCGACGTCAAGAAGAAAAAGGACAGCAAGGGCCGGCCGCTGGACGGCATTCCGTTTCACCCGTACTACACGGTCAAGGACATTTTCGGCGTCGGCGTATTCCTGACGCTGTTCGCGTTCGTGATCTTCTACGCGCCGGAGTTCGGCGGCCTGTTCCTGGAGCCGGACAACTTCAACCCGGCCGACCCGCTGGTGACGCCCGAACATATCGTTCCGGTATGGTATTTCACCCCCTATTACGCAATTCTGCGGGCCGTCCCGGACAAGCTTGCCGGCGTGGTGCTGATGGGGCTCGCGATCATGGTATTGTTCGCCCTGCCCTGGCTGGATCGCTCCAAGGTCAGGTCCATCCGCTACAAGGGAATCGGCAGCAAGATCATGCTGGCGGTATTCGCCGTCACATTCATCCGTCTCGGCATGCTCGGAATGGGTGAAGGGACCTATATCCAGACCATCGAAGCCCGCATCTGGACGTTTGCCTATTTCGGGTTCTTCATTCTCATGCCGTTCGTGACCAAGTACGAAAAGACCAGGCCGGAACCGGAGCGTGTAACCAAATGATTCGAATCGCATTCACCATCGCACTCCTGGCCGCCGCCCAGACCGCCTGGCCGGCCGCCGGGGGCGAAGGCCTGGAACAATCGGGCGCCAACGTCCACGACCTTGCTTCGGTCCAGCGCGGCGCGGCCATGTTCGTGACCTACTGCCATTCCTGCCATTCGGCGGAATACATGCGTTATCAGCGCCTGGCTCAGGATCTCGAACTGACCGAGGAGCAGGTACAGGAAAACCTCATCCTCGGAAGCGGCGAGATCACCGATTACATGAAGGCCGCGATGCCGGCGGAATCGGAGCAGTGGTTCGGGAAAAAACCGCCGGACCTCACCCTGACGGCACGCTCGCGCGGCGCGGACTGGATCTATTCGTTTCTCAAGGGTTTCTACCTGACCGGAGACGGCTGGAACAACACCGTTCTGGCCAACGCTTCCATGCCGCACGTCCTGTGGGAACTGCAGGGCATTCAACGCCCGGTGATGGAAACCTACACCAACGAAAACGGCGAGGAAGAGACGCGTATCGCCGAACTGCAGGTCGACCAGGCCGGCAGCATGTCGCCGGAAGAATATGACCTGGCGTTGCGCGATCTCACTGCGTTCATGGTCTACCTGGCCGAACCTGCGGTGCTGAAGCGAGAAAGCCTGGGGGTATGGGTTCTTCTCTTCCTCGTGGTATTCACTTTCCTGTCGTGGTTGCTTTACAAGGAATACTGGCGGGACGTCAAGAAGTGATCGTCTGCCCGCACAGCGCTGACCGGAGGTACCCGGCCCAATGATGACCATGTATTCCTCCGAAAACTGCCTGGACTGCCATCGCGTGCGCGTAGTGCTGGCTGAAAAGGGTCTCAATGTGGAAATCATCCACATCGAGCAGGATCGTTCGGCCATTGCCGATCTCGCCGAGCTCAGCCCCTATGGCGAACCCCCGACCCTGGTGGATCGCGACCTGGTGGTTTACGGGACATGGGTCGTGACCGAGTACCTCGACGAGCGCTACCCGCATCCGCCCCTGATGCCAGTCGACCCGGTTTCCCGATCCAGGCTCCGCCTGGCGCTTTATCGCATCCAGCGCGACTGGATCGAAAACGGCCGAATCATCGAGACCTCGAGCGGGCCCAAGCGCATCGAGACAGCGCGCAAGCAGTTGCGCGACAACATCATCGAGTCCGACCCGCTGTTCGGCCTGTCGCCGTTCCTGCTCAACGATGAGCTGAGCCTGGTCGACTGCGCGCTGCTTCCATTGCTGTGGCGGCTTCCCGCCTACGGTATCGAGCTTCCGGCGAAATCCACCGTTCACCTGCACCGCTACATGGATCGCATGTTCAGCCGCGACGCCTTCCAGCGAAGCCTGACCGAATCCGAACGGGCCTGTCGCGAAGAGGATGAGTGATTCCCAGGCGACAATGAGCTCGAGTCAGCCCTATCTCCTGCGGGCGCTGAATGACTGGATCGTCGACAACGGTGCCACGCCCCAGATCCTCGTCGACAGCGCACATCCCGAGCTGGAGATTCCGGACTCGGTACGCGCCCAGGACAAAGTCGTTCTGAACATTTCACCGACGGCCGTCAGGGATCTGCAGATCGACAATGAATACGTCAGCTTTGTCGCTCGGTTCGCGGGTGTCTCGCACGGCGTGCTGGTCCCGATCGAGGCCGTGCAGGCGATCTATGCCAGGGAAAACGGCCAGGGCATGATGTTCCCGGAAGCCGATCGCGAAAACAGCGGGGAGGCGCCGTCCGAGAAGGCCGGCGAAACGCCTGCCGAAAAGGACGAAGCCGGGCGCGGCAAGCGCGGAAAGCCCGATCTCAAGGTCATCAAGTAGGCCGTTCCGGCTCGCCGCATCAGGCTTGGCGTTGAGCCGTCAGTCAATCACGCCAGCCGGGGATCGACAGCTTTGACGTTCAAACGCCTCCGCATCGCCCTGCTACTGCTGCTCCTGTTGCTGGTCGTACACCACCAGTTCAATGACCGGGCGCGAATCGCGAGCTGGTCGACCCCGCTGTTCATCGCGGTCTACCCGATCAATGCCGACGGCAGCGAACCCGCCGAACATCATGTCCAGCACCTGGAGGAACGCGATTTCGAAGAAATCGAGCGCTTCGTCCGGGGCGAGGCGCAACGCTATGAGATCGGCCTGGAGCGGCCGATCTACGTCCAGCTGGCGGCGCCGGTCGCGGAATCGCCGCCGGCGCCGCCGATCGGCGGGAATTACCTGCAGCGCGCCACCTGGATCGCCCGGATGCGCTGGTGGCGATGGCGTTTCGACACTCAGGGGATGGACCCGGACATCGTCGTGCTGGCGCGCTTCTTCGATCCGTCCGGACGACAGCGACAGCTTCCGCACTCCACTGGCGTGGAGCGGATCAGGATCGCGATCGCGAACCTGTTTGCAAGCAAGGCGATGCAGGGGGCGAACCAGGTCGTTCTGACGCACGAGGTTTTGCATACGGTCGGGGCAACCGACAAATACGACCCGTCGACCGGCCTTCCGCTTTACCCGCACGGCTTCGCCCAGCCGAGCCAGCAGCCGCTTTACCCGCAGCGCCAGGCCGAGCTGATGGCCGGCAGAATAGCGTCCAGCGAAACAAGCGCGCACCAGGCGGAAAGCCTGGCGCAGGTAGTCATCGGGCCGCAGACCGCCCGGGAAATCGGCTGGCTTTCCGACGACGATTGACAAAACCGCCGCCGACAGCACCGATGGAGCAGCGGCTATCCAGCGCCGCGCTCCCTCCCGGATCCTCGTTGCCAGATCTGCTCAGGTTTCCCCGGTCGCGGGCGTTCCCGGCGAGGGCTCCGGGCCGCTGGCACGATCGCCCCCGCCCGGCGGCCGCGGCGGTTTGTCGCCGTCATCCCAGCCGGTCGGCGGGTCTGGTTCATTGCCGTCCATGATCTGTTCGATCTGGTGCGCGTCGATGGTTTCGTACTGCATCAGCGCATCGGCCATCAGGTGCAGTTGCTTGTCGTTTTCGGTCAGAATCTTGCTCGCCTTGGTGTAGGCATTGTCGATGATCTTGCGCACTTCCTTGTCGATGACGCGGTGCGTTTCGTCCGATACGTTCTTGTGCTGGGTGACCGAACGGCCGAGAAACACCTCGTCCTCGTTCTCGTCGTAGGACAACGGTCCCAGTGCGTCGGACAGCCCCCACTTGGAAACCATGTTGCGTGCGATCGCGGTCGCCCGCTCGATATCGTTGCTGGCGCCGGTGGTCACCTTTTCCTTGCCGTAGATCAGCTCTTCGGCCACCCGGCCGCCGAACAGGCTGGCGAGCTGCGATTCGAGCTCGGTCTTGTTCTGGCTGTACTTGTCTTCCTCTGGAAGGAACATGGTGACCCCGAGCGCGCGCCCACGCGGGATGATGGAGACCTTGTAAACCGGATCGTGCTCGGGCACGATGCGTCCGACGATGGCATGCCCGGCCTCGTGATATGCCGTGAGTCGCTTGGCCTCCTCGGTCATGGCCATGGATTTGCGCTCGGCGCCCATCATGATCTTGTCCTTGGCGCGCTCGAAGTGGTCCTGGGTCACCGATTGCGAATCCTCGCGCGCGGCGAACAGTGCCGCCTCGTTGACCAGATTGGCCAGGTCGGCACCGGAAAACCCGGGCGTGCCGCGCGCAATGTCGCGCGCGCTGACGTCGTCGCTGATCGGCACTTTCTTCATGTGCACGCCCAGGATCTGCTCGCGACCCTTCAGGTCGGGCAGCGGCACCACGACCTGGCGGTCGAAGCGGCCGGGCCGGAGCAGCGCCGGATCGAGCACGTCGGGGCGGTTGGTGGCAGCGATCATGATGATGCCTTCATGGCCCTCGAAGCCGTCCATCTCGACCAGCAGCTGGTTGAGCGTCTGCTCGCGCTCGTCGTGTCCGCCGCCGAGCCCTGCGCCGCGGTGACGCCCGACCGCATCGAGCTCATCGATGAAAATGATGCACGGCGCGTGCTTCTTGGCCGTCTCGAACATGTCGCGCACGCGCGAAGCCCCCACGCCGACGAACATCTCGACGAAGTCCGATCCGGAAATCGAGAAGAACGGCACCTGCGCTTCGCCGGCAATGGCGCGCGCGAGCAGCGTCTTGCCGGTGCCAGGCGGGCCGACCATCAGCACGCCCTTGGGAATGTTGCCGCCCAGGCGCTGGAACTTGCCGGGATTCTTCAGGAACTCGACCAGTTCGACGACCTCGTCCTTGGCCTCTTCGACGCCGGCGACGTCGGAGAAGGTAACCTTGACCTGGTCCTCGCCCTGCAGCTTGGCGCGTGACTTGCCGAAGCTCATCGCCCCGCCGCGGCCGCCCATGCCGCCGCCCTGCATCTGGCGCATGAAATAGACGAACAGGAACACCAGCAGGAGCACCGGCAGCAGGCTGATCATGATGTCGACCAGGATGGACCGGCCTTCCGGCTCGATCGTCTCGTGAACGACGTCATTGTTTTCGAGATCGGCGATCAGGCCGTCGTCATCCGGCGGCGCGAAGACCCGGAACTGCTGACCATTGGTGGTCTCGCCGGTAAGCCGCTTACCGCCGGAGGTCACCTGGATGGTCACCGATTCGATCTGGCCATTGCGCACCGAGTCGAGGAATTCCGAATACTTCATTTCCTCTGCCGGCGGCTCGGTTTCGGCATAGTGCTGGAAGATGCTCATCAGCACCATCGCCACGATGATCCACAACAATAGGTTTTTCGCGAACTGACTCAAAAATCTGCTCCTGTCTCGATCGAGCGCCTGCTCCGGTAGACGAGTACTTTACATGGATTGCCGTGAATCGGCGACCAGGTAAATTTCACGACTCTGCTTGCGCGATGCGGCCGGTTTGCGCAATCGAACGTGCTTGAATGTTTGACGCGCCTCGCGCACGAACGCGTCGAACCCTTCGCCCTGGAAGAGTTTGACCACAAAACCGCCGCCGGGCTTCAGCCAATCGCGGGCGAATTCCAGCGCCAGTTCCGCCAGGTCCATGCTGCGGGCCTGGTCGGATGCCGCGATGCCGGAGATATTGGGGGCCATGTCCGACAGTACAAGGTCGAATTTCTCGCCCACCAGCGCTTCGAGCTGCTCCAGCGGCCCGGGCTCGCGGAAGTCGCCCTGGACGAACTCCACCCCGTCCAGCGGCGCCATCGGCAGGATATCCAGCGCCACCACTCGCCCGTTCGGCCCCACCCGCTCCATCGCCACCTGGGCCCAGCTTCCGGGCGCCGCCCCCAGATCCACCACTTTCTGTCCGGACCGAAAGAACCGGTCGCGCTCGTCGAGCTCGATCAGCTTGAACGCCGCGCGCGATCGATAGCCGCGACTGCGCGCCTGCTTCACGTAGGGATCCGAGGCCTGCCTGGATAGCCAGCGATTGGAGCTCATGAACGATTCTCGCCTGTCAATCGGCTCGATTATCGCATTGTCCATGCGACAGGCCGCAAACACCGGAAGATCGACGGGACGATGTTATGCTTTCGAGTTGTCTTTCCCGGTCGGAAAAAGCATGTCGCTCAGCAATCGTCAGATCCGTTATCTGCGCAGTCTCTGCCACGAGCTGTCGCCCGTCGTCATGGTGGCCGACAAGGGACTGAGCGAGAACGTGCGGGCCGAGATCCAGGGTGCGCTCGACAGTCACGAGCTGATCAAGGTCAAACTGCGCGCCGAGCGAGAGCAGCGCAAGGCCTGGATCGATTCCATCATCGATGAAACATCGGCCGAGCTGGTACAGAAGATCGGCCAGGTCGCGTGCTTCTATCGCCCCAACCCCCGGAACCGCAAGATCACCCTGAACTGATGCAGCTCGACGAGTACAACCCGGAACAGCAGTATTATGTCCATTCGCTGGGCGCCGACGCGATCCAGATCGTGGAGACCCGGTACGACTACAGCCTGATCCTGTCCCCGGACCAGGGCGTGGCCAGATGGCCGGTCGCCAGCGTCTCGGAACTCGAGACGGATCACCTGCAGCCGATTCTGGCCTGGCAGCCGGACGTCGTGCTGCTGGCAACCGGACGCCGCCAGCGCTTTCCCGATCGATCGATTCAGATCGAGATGCTGCGCAACAACATCGGGCTCGAGGTGATGACCCTGGAAGCGGCTGCGCGCACGTTCAACGTGCTGGCCAGCGAAGACCGGCGCGTCGTGGCGGCCTTGATCTGGGAAAGCGCAAGCCGCTGAACGGCTGCGAGCTTGCCAGCGTGGCGCGCGAGTCTCGAGCGGGACCCCCGGTTTACCTGCGCGGCAGGTAGTTCACGGGATCGCTCGGCTTGCCGTCCTGCCGGATCTCGAAGTGCAGGACGGTCTCGTCACGCTCGTTGCTGCCCATGCGCGCGATCAATTGCCCGGACGCTACACGCTCGCCCTCGGCAACCAGGCGCTCCCGATTGTGCGCATATGCCGACAGCATGCGATCGGAATGCTTGATGATGATCAGTTCGCCGTATCCGATCAGGCCGTTGCCGCTGTAGACGACTTCGCCCCGTGCAGCGGACCGGACCTGCTGCCCGAGTTCACCTGCGATCAGAATGCCCTTGCGCGAGGCGCCGGCGTCGAACCGGCGCGTGATCCGGCCGCGGGTCGGCCAGCGCCAGGTCACGCCGGCAACGCTGCGCGTCGGCCCCGAAGGCGGCTCGACCGACGCATCCGGCCGCGTCCGTGGGGGCTCGCGCACCGCCGGCTCCGGTTCAGGCGGGGCTTGTTCGCCGGCGTCGGCGCCCGAGGTGCCGGGATCCTCGGGCGCATTCGCCGAGGCCGCGCCCGACTGATCCGTATCCGGCTCCGAATCGGGCCGCGACGCGGTTTCGGCGGGCGCCTGAGAACCTGGCGCTGGGGCGGACCCGGCGGAGCGCCCGGCAACGGGCGGCGAAGGTGTGGCGGCGACCACGGCCGGGCGCATGTCCGGCTGCGGCTGGAGCCGGATCCAGTCGTCGACGTGGATGGTATACGGCGCGGCGATGCCGTTCCATCCGGCCACGTCGCGCCAGTCCAGGCCATAGCGGAACGCAATCGAGTACAACGTGTCGCCGCGACTGACGCGGACCGCCTCGGGCGCGGGCGGCGGTCGATTGCCGGAATCGCCGACAGGCTGCTGGTCGGGCATCAGCGGCCCCGGCGCGCCGCAACCGACCAGCCACGCGCTGAGCACGACGGCCGTCATCAGACGCACGCCGCATCGCACTCCAAGCTGATGGCCTTTCGAGTTCATCGGAACAAGTAGAACAATCCCGCCAGCGCAATCACGACAATCACCGCCCAGCCGATTGCGTCCACCCAGTTGCGCAACCGCTCGGCCATCCGTTCGCCACCGGCCCAGACCAACCCGGCGACCAGAAAGAACCGCGCCCCGCGGCCGATCACGCTGCCGAGTATGAAGCCGGGCAGCGGCATCAGCAAGGCTCCCGCGGCAATCGTGATGATCTTGAACGGGATCGGGGTGAAGCCGGCCACGATCACGAACCAGATCCCGTATTCGGCAAAGGCTTGCACGGCCCGCTGATAATGTTCGACATAACCGATGCGCTCGATCAGCGGATAAATCAGTTCCAGCCCCAGCCAGCCGATCAGGTAACCGACCACGCCGCCGGCGACGGACGCAAGCGTCGTCAGCAAAGCCAGCGCCCAGGCGCGGTTGCGGTCGGCCAGCACCATGGGTGCCAGCATCACGTCGGGCGGAATCGGGAAGAAGGTCGCCTCGGCAAAGCTCAGACCGGCCAGGTAGCGCGGCGCATGACGGTGCCCGGACCAGATCAAAACCCGGTCGTACAGTCCCCGGAACATCTAGGCAGCTTGCGCGATGCGTTGCGTACCGGCAGCTCCGTCCGAATACCGCCCGGACGGTTCAGTGCCGGTTCGATCCGGGCGCATCAGTCAAGCCCCTCCAGCAACGGCACAAAGCTCACGCCTCCAAGATTCTCGCGCTCGAACTCGTCGCCGTTGCGGGTATATCGCACCAGCTGCTGGACGCCGCCGGATTCGTCGATGGGCGCGACCAGCACGCCGCCCTCACCCAGCTGTTCGAACAGCGCCTCGGGAATGCGGCCGCCGGCGGTGACCAGGATGGCATCGAACGGCGCCTGGCCCGGCCAGCCCTCCAGGCCGTCGGCATGGCGCGCATAGACGTTGTGAATCTTCAGCGCATGCAACCGCTGGCGCGCGAGCCGGGCCAGTTCGCCGATGCGCTCGGTGGAAAATACCTTGTGGAACAGGCGTGCCAGCACCGCGGCCTGGTAGCCGGAACCGGTGCCGATTTCAAGCGCCTTTTCGCGCCGTGGAGCGGCCATGGCCGCCGCGCTCATCATGGCCACGACCAGCGGCTGCGAGATGGTCTGGCCGCGGCCGATCGGCAGGGCGCTGTTTTCGTAGGCGCGGCTGGAAAGCGCCTCGTCGACGAACATGTGGCGCGGGGTCGCGGTCATCGCGCTGAGCACACGTTCGTCGGTAATGCCCTGCTCGCGAAGTTTCTCGATCAGGCGCCGGCGCGTGCGCTCAGAGGTCATCCCGATGCCGCGCGACAGGGTTCCGGCATTCATTTCAGGCCGCATCCTCGTCGCGCCGGATATTCTGCACCCACTGCCCGACCGGATCCAGCGCCTGGTAGCGGGTCAGGTCGACATGGATGGGCGTGACCGAGACGTAGCCGCGCCGGATGGAGTTGAAATCGGTACCCGGGCCGTTGTCTTCCTCGCCGCCGGGCGCGCCGATCCAGTAGAACTGCCGGCCGCGCGGGTCTTCCAGCGGGATCACGTCCTCGGAACGGTGCCGGTGCCCCAGCCGCGTGGTTTCGAAGCCCCTGATCTCTTCCCAGGGAAGGTCCGGCACGTTGACGTTGAGAATCGTGTCGGCCGGCAGCGGCTCTTCGTGCAGGCGATTCATCAGCACCCCGGCCGCGCGCGCCGCGCTCGCGTAGTTGGTCGGGCGCGAATTCTCGTAGGCCAGCGATACCGCCATGGCCGGCGAACCCAGGAAACGGCCTTCCATGGCCGCCGCCACGGTACCCGAGTAGATCACGTCGTCACCCATGTTGGCGCCGGCGTTGACGCCGGAAATCACCATATCGGGCTCCTCGCCCAACAGCCCGGTGATCCCGATGTGCACGCAATCGGTCGGCGTGCCGAAAACCTTGAACACGTTTTCGTCACGCTGGTCGACCCGGATCGGGCGGTCCAGGGTCAACGAATTGCTGGCGCCGGATCGATCGCGGTCCGGTGCGATGATGGTCACGCGGTCGACCTGCTCGCCGATCCGCTCGGCGAGGTGGCGAATGCCCTTGGCGTCCAGACCGTCGTCGTTGCTGATGAGAATGTGCATCGTGCCCTTTTTGTCCGATTCATGGACGATTGATTTGCAGCCACTCACTATAATGCCTGATCTGAAAGATTACGCGACGCGATCCCGGGAAGCGCCCCGGCTCGCACGCGGAGGAGACGCAGCATGAGCGACGACAAGGACGATTTCGAGCTGTTCCGCGAAAGCGTCGGGGGGGTGCGCCGAATTCGCTCCACTCGCGCCGAAGTCGAACGCCAGCGCATCCGGGCCACGCCGCGCATGCGCGAAGCCGACGAACGGCGCGTCGTCGACGAACTGAGCGAAGCGCGCCCGTTCGACTACGAGCTGGAAACCGGCGAGGAATTGTGCTGGCTTCGGCCGGGCATCCAGAGCCGGGTGCTGCGCCGGCTGCGGCGGGGCTACTGGAGCGTGCAGGATGAAATCGACCTGCACCAGATGAATACCGAAGCGGCGACGCGCTCGATCCGGATCTTCATCGACGAAGCGCTCGCCTCGGGCAAGCGCTGCATCCGGGTCATTCACGGCAAGGGCCTGCGCTCCGGACCGGCCGGCCCGCGCCTGAAGACCGTAACCGCCCGGGTGCTCAGCCGCCATCCCAGGGTGCTGGCGTTCGCTTCCGCGCCGCCCACCGACGGTGGCACCGGCGCCGTCTATGTGCTCCTGAAGCATTCCAAATGAACGAGACCGGCGCCTCGGTGATCCCGGCGCTGCTGTTGCTTGGCGCATTGGGCCTTTGGTGGCACGCCTCGGTCCAGGCGCTGGACCGGGCGCGACAGATCGCGCGCAAGTTCTGCCAGCGCCAGCAATGGCAGCTGCTCGATCAGACAGTAAGCGTCCAGTCCACCTACGCCCGCCGCGGCGGTTTCGGCCTGGAGCTGGTGCGCCGCTACCGCTTTGATTTCTGCCCCGACGGCTCCAGCAGGATGCCGGGCGGCGTGCTGATGCTCGGCAGCCACCCGCTCAGGATCTGGGCCGACGGCCCGGACGGCAAGGTAGTGGAGGAACTGGATTGACGCCGAGCCCGAAAAGATGCAAACCGCCAAGACCGCCCTCGCCGCCGGTAGCAGGTCAATTCGCAACCCGGTCGCGAAGGTAGGTCGGTTCCAGCTCGTGGGCCGCCACGGAGGCTGAGTACGGTGCAACGTCGGCCACGGCCAGCGCGGTCGGCCGGGCCTCGGCATCGATGCGGGCCAGGGCCTCGCCCAGGCTCGCGCGAAGTTCTCCGGCGTAGCTTGAAAATGCATTGCCGGCCGCCAGGAAAGATTCACCGTCCAGCGGCGCCAGCGCCCCGGGCGAACACAGAATTTCCTGACCCATCGCCTCGGGTCGGTCATTTCCGAAGTCGAACCAGCACGCGTAGATCTCGCCCATACGGGCGTCCAGGGCCGCAAGCATGCGGCCGCGGTACCCATCCGGGCGCGCCGCGTGCGCCAGCGCGGCCAGGCTGGACACCGGGCGGACCGGCAGGTCACAGGCCAGGCCGATGCCCTGGGCCACGCCCAGGCCGAGCCGCAGGCTGGTGAATCCGCCCGGACCACGATCGACGGCAATCCCGTCGAGATCCTGATAGGCGAGTCCGCCCTCGCCCAGCAATTCCCTGATCCACGGCAGCAATGCCTCGGCGTGAATGCGCGCTCCGGTTTCCAGTCGCTGCAGGCGCCGATCGCCATCGAGCAAAGCCACCGAACAGGCCTCGGTTGCGGTTTCGATCGCCAGCATTCTCATTCCATACCCCGAACAAAGGCGGCAGCTTCGTCCACGCCGCCGCAGCGCGGCATCGGCGGCAGGCTGTTGACGAAGACCCTGCCGTAGCCCTTGGAGGTCAGCCTGGGATCGCCCAGCACCAGCACGCCACGGTCGCCGGCGTGCCGGATCAACCGGCCGGCGCCCTGCTTGAGCGCCAGGACCGCGGCCGGAACCTGGAGTTCGGAGAACGGGTTGCCGCCGCGCTCGCGAGTCGCTCGGATCGTTGCCGAAAGCACCGGGTCGTCCGGAGAGGCGAACGGCAGCTTGTCGATGACGACCACCGAAAGCGCCTCGCCGCGCACGTCCACGCCTTCCCAGAAACTGGCCGCCCCCAGCAGCAGGCTGCCCGGTCGGGCCCGAAACTCTTCCAGCAGCACGTCGCGCGGGGCGTCTTCCTGAATCAGCAGGCGGAAGTCGGTTTTGGCGCGCAGCCAGCCGGCCGCGCGGTTCAGGGCCCGATGCGAAGTAAACAGCAGGAAGGCCTGGCCGCGGCTGGCCTGCAACAGCGGGCTGACCGCCTCCAGCAGCTTTTCGGTGTGTTGCGGATCGCCCGGCTCGGGCAGCCCGCCCGGTAGCCACATCCGGGTCTGCTCGCGATAGTCGAACGGGCTGGGGATCAGCTCGGTGGCCGGCTCGACGAGCCCCAGCCGCTTGGTGAAATGATCGAAGTCGCCGTTCACCGCCAGCGTGGCCGAGGTCATGATCCAGGTCGACGGCAGTTCGGCACGCAATTTCGCGAACGGCTCGGCGATATCCAGCGGCGTCAGCGTCAACGACAGGCGTCCGCGGCGGCAGGTGAACCAGCGCACGCCCTGCTCGCTTTCGCCTGCAAGCAGCGTTGCCAGCGTCTCCGAAAGCGCAGCGGCCCGATCGTGGCAGGCTGCCAGTTCGCGCGACTGCGACTGCAGCGCGTCGGTGGCGGCGGCCAGTGCCGACAGCGCCTCCGACAAGGCCTCGAGCTCGCGCGTGACGGACGCAAGCCGCCGCCAGTCACCACGCTCGGGGAGGTTGTGCGCCCGGCTGCCGAGTTGAGCCAGGCGCTGTTTCAGATTTTCCACCGGTTCGCGCAGCACCTTGAGGCTGCCGCTGGAATCAGCGGTGGCGGTCAGTGTGTCGCGCGCCAGGTCGGCGACCTGCCAGGCGCTGACGCTGCGCGAGAAAAAGCGGGTCGCCACGTCGGGAATCTGGTGGGCTTCGTCGACAATGATTGCGTCGGCACCCGGCAGCACTTCGCCGAAGCCGGTCTGCTTGAGCGCCAGGTCGGCGAAAAGAAGGTGATGATTGACCACCACAACGTCGGCGTCCTGCGCGTGGCGGCGCGCCTTGAGCACGGGGCAGTCGTTGATGCGCGGACATTCCGAGCCCAGACAGTTGTCCACGGTCGACGTCACCAGCGGCCAGACCCGGGCGCGCTCCGGAATCTCGGCCAGTTCGCGGATTTCGCCGGTGGTGGTCCGACGCGACCAGCGCCGGACCCGCTCAAGATGCTCGTGCGTCTCGTCGTCCAGCGTGCCGGGCCCGTCTTCGGCCTTGTCCATGCGCTGCGGGCACAGGTAATTCGCCCGTCCCTTGAGCAGCGCCACCGACTTTTCGACGCCGACCGCCTTCAACGCCAGCGGCAGGTCGCGGCCGAACAACTGGTCCTGAAGGTTCAGCGTACCGGTGGAAATGATGACCTTGTCGGTCCCGGCCAGCGCCGGCAGCAGGTAGGCCAGGGTCTTGCCGGTACCGGTCGCCGCTTCGGCCACCAGGTCGGTGCCGGAATCCAGGCAATCGACTATGCGGTCGGCCAGCTTGAGCTGGCCCGGCCTCGGCTGAAAATCCTCCAGCAACTCGGCCAGGCGACCGTCATGCTCGAATTGCTGCGCGAGGTGCTTCAAATCGGAAGCCGTTCAGAACCTTTCCGGCGGCGCGACGCGGCAACCGTCCAGGCCTTCTCTTGCCTTTCGCACCCGCTCCCACTCGCCGCTTCGCTCGTGCACCACGATGAGCGTGCGCAGGCTGCGCTGGCAGATCTCGCCGACCTGGGGACCCAGCTCGAACGATCGCTGGGCAAAGCTGCCGGCCTGGCCCAGTTGCCCACGCGCGAGCTGCACCTCGGCCATCTGCTGCAGGATGGCCGGATCGCGCCCGTCGATGCGAAGCGCGCGCTCCAGCAGCATTTCGGCGCGCTCCAGGTTGCCGGTCTCTTCGGCTTCCATCGCCTGGCGGCCCAGCGCAACGACCGCCGCGTTTCGCACGCCGAACACCTGCAGTTCTTGGCTGTCCCCGCCCGAGGGCGCACGCACCCGTTCCTCGACCACCCGATCTTCGCCGGGAGCGGGCACGGGCGGCGGTGCCGGCGAAGCGCAGGCACCCAGGGCCAGCGCGATCGCAGCGGTTAGCGCGACGCCGACGACTCGGGAAATTCGTTTGTCTCGGTGCATGGCGCCAATGGTAATGCGAATGGGCTCCCGCTGGATGGCCGATTGGCTCTGCGGGCGGCGGAATCCGCCGCGACCAGCCTGGCCGGATTCGGAGTGTGCTCCCCGGGCGCTTTCGGTCGGCACCGGCGACGCGCGCCGCATGGCGACCAGTGGGGCAGCCGCGACGCGGACAACGCCGGCAGGCGTCAGGCCCGCCCCCATCGGGTTAACATCCATCGACCATGGGATGGACACAAAACTCGTGAAAACCAGCAAACCGATGATCGTCGCATTGACCGGCGGCGTGGCCAGCGGCAAGACCGCGGTCTCCGATCGCTTCGCCGACCTGGGCGTGCCGGTCGTCGATACCGACCTGCTGGCGCGCGAAGCCGTGGCGCCCGGCTCGCCGGGGCTGGCCGAGGTGGCGGCAGCCTTCGGGCCGGAGATGATCGGCCCCGGCGGCGATCTGGAGCGTGCGGCGCTGCGACGGAGAATATTCGATGATCCCGCGGCACGCGATCGACTCGAGGACATCCTCCATCCCCGCATCGCCGACACTGCGCGCCGTCAGCTGGCTGCGCTGGATGTTCCCTACGCGATTCTGGTCGTACCGCTGCTGGTCGAGTCCGGTCTTTTCGAGGATGCCGACCGGGTGCTGGTCGTCGACGTGCCCGAAGAGGTGCAGATCGAGCGCCTGATGAAACGCGACGGCAGCACGCGCGAACAGGCCGAAGCCATGCTCGCCGCCCAGGCAAGCCGCGAACGACGCCTGGCACAAGCCGACGACGTCATCGAAAACACCGGCACGCTGGAATCGCTGTACAGCGCGATCCGCGCGCTGGACGAGAAGTACCGCGAGCTTGCGACGGGCTGACTTTCCCGGCCGCCAGGACATCTTCGCGCGCGAACCCGGGTAGTCGCCGGACGCGCTGTTACCGCTGCGCTTCAGACGTGATCCGACAGCGCCTTCAACACTCTGCGCACCGGCTGCGGCAGCCCGGCGGCCAGCGCCTGTTCCGGCGTGAACCATTGCCGGCCCGCTCCCTCGGAAACATTCGCCGGAGTCGTGCCGACGCGCACGTGCTCGAACGACATCTGCAAAGCGAAATGCGTGAAGACGTGGCGGATAGCGCGCGGTTCCGGCAGCACTTCCAGCGCCTCGATCTCGATGTCGCCGGCCTCGGGCAGGCACCACAATCCGCCCCAGACACCGCTGGGCGGACGCCGCACGAGCAGCACCCGGTCCGATCCGTCACGCGCGAGCAGGTAGCGCGATGCACGCTCGGGAAGCTTGCGCGTGGGCCGGGGCGTGGGCAGTTCGTGCTGCCGTTTGTGCTGGAGGGCGAGGCAGTCCGCGGCCACCGGACAGGCGTCGCAGGCCGGCGAGCGGGGCGTGCACAGGGTCGCGCCCAGATCCATGATCGCCTGGGTATAGTCGGCGGCATCCTCGACCGGCGTGCGCGCATCGGCGGCCTGCCAGAGTTCACGCTCGACTGCGGATGCGCCCGGCCAGCCCTGGATCGCCGCATGACGCGCGAGCACGCGCTTGACGTTGCCGTCGAGGATGACCGCGCGTCGATCGAAGGCCTGAGCCACGATCGCGGCGGCGGTAGAACGGCCGATGCCGGGCAACTGCGCCAGGGCGTCCGCGTCGGCCGGAAGCGCCCCGTCGAACCTTTCCCGGACTTCGCGCGCGGCCGAATGCAGATTGCGGGCGCGGGCGTAATAGCCGAGACCCGACCACAGCGCGAGCACATCGTCGAGTTCGGCC
>JAGXKW010000001.1:0-12773 GCA_018334995.1 Wenzhouxiangellaceae bacterium | reverse complement strand
AGGGCATCGAACACCACCGCGGCCGAATCGGCGCCCTGGCCCTGGGCCATCACGGGTACGCCGTTGCGCTCGCCCCAGGCCTTGAGCTGCTCCACGGCCGCGGCACGGAAAGTGTCGCCGGCGGCCAGCATCACGTTCAGCCCGTCGTCCAGATAGCGCCGCGCCAGCTTGCCGATGGTGGTGGTCTTGCCCACCCCGTTGACGCCGACCATCAGGATCACGAACGGCTTTTTCGACGGGTCCAAGGCCAGAAACTGCTCGCACGGCTCGACCAGCGCATACAACTCGGCCTGGACCGCAGGCAAGACGTCTGCGGGCTCCTTGACGACGCCGGCCCGAATGCCCTCGGCCAGCTTGTCCATGATGCGCGTGGTGGCGGCGACGCCCAGGTCGGCGGTGAGCAATGTGGTCTCGATGTCTTCCAGCAGGGCGTCGTCGATGCGGCTGGACGAGCGCACCATGCCGAAAAGTTCGGCCAGGTGTGAGCGCGTGCGGCTCAGGCGCGCCTCCAGCGGGTCCTGGCCGGTCTGCGGCTTTTCGACAACTTCAGCCTTTTCCAGGCCACCGGAATTCTTGCGACGAAAGATCGAAAACATTGGGTTCCAGCATGGGAGCAGAAGCCCGCTTATGCTAGCCCGAATGCTTCATGAATTGCACACGCCCTCGCTTGTCTCTTCTCCGCACGAGCGGTTTGTCCTCAGTCGGCCGTATGAACGGATGCGACGCTCTTTCGGAAAGCCCCTCGTGCGACCAATATACTGCTCGATCATCGCGTGAATTCATGAAGCATTCGGGCTGACACCATGACTGGAAAACTACGCATCATCGGCGGCCGCTGGCGCGGGCGAAAACTGCGGGTTCCGGACCTGCCGGGGCTGCGTCCCAGCGGAGACCGCTCGCGGGAAGTCCTGTTCAACTGGCTGCAGGGCGCCGTCCAGGGCGCGCGCTGCCTGGACCTGTTCGCCGGCACCGGCGCGCTGGGACTCGAAGCGGCCTCGCGCGGCGCGTCCTGCGTGGTGTTCGTGGAACAGGACCGGCGACTGTGCGAGCGGCTGCGCATGCTCGGTGAACAATGGCCCGAGGGAGAAGCCCTGAAAGTCGTCCAGTCCGAGGCGGCGGGCTGGCTGGAACGCGCCGAGGGGCCGTTCGATATAGCGTTCGTCGATCCGCCTTTCTCCTCCGGACTTTACGCCGCCGCGCTGCAGGGACTGGCCCGGCCGGGCCTGCTGGCGCCGGGCGCGATGGTCTACATCGAAAGCGACGCACGTTCGCCGGCGCCATTCGATGTGTCCGATGACGGGCCGGCCCCTCCGGCCTCCGGCGCGTGCCGGGCCGGCGATTCGAATGCGCCGTTGTCGACGCAAACGAACTGGTGCATTCGACGCGAGAAAAAACTGGGCGAGGTGCGAATGCAGCTGCTGCAAGTGCTCGACTGATGCCCGGCGATCGTGCTCGCCGGGGCGGACCGGGACAAAGGCCACGCCGGCCAACCCGGGAAGGCGCGCGCGTTTTTGGGGGCTTTGGGCAGGCATCCCCGTTCGCCGGAGGCAGCGGTCCGGAACCGCTCGAATGCCATGCCGGCGGGTTCGATGGCCCTTCGTTATAATCGGCGCTCGCTTCTGACGGCACGATCAATGGCTGACTCGCTCGATTACGGAATCGCGATCTATCCCGGCACGTTCGATCCGTTGACCAACGGACACGTCGACCTGATCGAACGCGCCACGCGCATGTTCGACAAGGTCGTCGTCGCGATCGCGGAAAGCCCGCACAAAAAGCCCGCGTTTCCCCTGGAAGAGCGCATATCGCTGGCGCGTACCGTGATGGCCGAATCCGGATGCGGCAACGTCGAAGTGACCGGTTTCGACAACCTGCTGGCCAATTTCGTCGCCGAACAGAAAGCCGGCGTGATCCTGCGCGGTCTGCGCGCGGTTTCGGACTTCGAGTACGAGTTCCAGCTCGCCTCGATGAACCGGCACCTGGCGCACCGGGTGGAAACGGTCTTCCTGACGCCGGCCGAGGAATACAGCTTCATTTCGTCGAGCCTGGTCAAGGAGATCGCCCGCCTGAACGGCGACGTCTCGCAATTCGTCGACCATCGCGTGGTCGCCGCCCTGCGCACCCGCTACGGATTCGGGAGTTGATGGTGTTTACTAATATGTTAAGCCGCAGAAAGAGAAGCACCCTTTTTTAAACCGATCCACAGATTACACAGATTTACACAGATTACTGAACAAGCTTTTCCAGAAGAAACAATCTGTGTAATCTGTGGACCGCTTTTAGCGAGGCTGGCTTTTCCACCCTTCATTCGCGTTAATCTGCGTTCATCCGCGGTTCCAAAGAATATTTGCGAGAAAACTCCATGTATCGAAAATTCAAGATCACCAGCATCGTCCTGATCGCCCTGCTCACCGGGCCCGCGCTGGCAGCAGGCCCCGGCAAGGCGGCAATTTCATCGGCCCACGAACTGGCCACCGAGGCCGGCTTCGAAATACTCGAAAAAGGCGGGAACGCATTCGACGCGGCAGTGGCCGTATCGGCTGCCCTGGCCGTAGTGGAGCCGGCTTCTTCGGGCATCGGCGGCGGCGGTTTCTGGCTGCTGCACCGCGAGTCCGACGGTTTCTCGACCATGGTCGATGGACGCGAGGAAGCGCCCGGCGCGGCCAGCCGGGACATGTACCTGGACGAAAACGGCGACGTCGACCGCGACCTGGCCACCAACGGCCCGCTGGCCGCCGGCGTTCCGGGCGCAGCCGCGGGCTGGGTGCACATCAGCGAAACCTACGGTGAGCTTGGCCTGGCCGAGGCCCTGGCCCCGGCCATCCGACTGGCCGAGCAGGGCTTCCCGGTCGACGTCAAGTACCAGCAGTTGCTCAACTGGCGCGGCCACATCATGATGCAGTGGCCCTACACCACCGAAATCTTCATGCCCGGCGACGAACTGCCGGAGATCGGCGACGTGATCGTCCAGAACGATCTTGCCGCCACGCTGAAGCGCCTGGCCCGCGGCGGCCACGACGGCTTCTATGCCGGCGAAACGGCCGAACTGCTGGTCCGGGGCTCGCGCGAGGCCGGCGGCATCTGGACGCTGGAGGACTTCGCAAACTACGAGCCGGTCGAACGCGCGCCCATCACCATCGAGCACGGCGACTACACGCTGCTGACCGCCTCGCCACCGTCCTCGGGCGGCATCGCGATCGCCCAGGTGCTCAACCTGATCGAACCGTTCGGCTGGAACGAGATGGGCCGGGTCGATCGCGTCCACCTGCTTTCCGAGGCCATGCGCCGCGCCTACCGCGACCGCGCACTGTACCTGGGCGATCCGGACTTCGTCGACATCCCCACCGAGATGCTGCTGTCCGACGATTATGCCGCCGGCCTGCGCACCACGATTCGCATGGATCGCGCGCTGCCCTCGGCGCACCTTTCCGCCGACCCGGGCCGGCTCCGGGAATCCGACAACACCACGCACTTTTCGCTGATCGACGCCGAGGGCAACATGGTTTCGGCCACGTTGACGGTCAACCTGCCCTACGGCTCGGCGTTCGCCGTACCCGGCACCGGGGTGCTGCTGAACAACGAGATGGACGACTTCTCGGCCAAGGCGGCCGAGCCCAACGCATTCGGCCTGATCGGTTTCGAGGCCAATTCGATCGAGCCGGGCAAGCGCATGCTGTCGTCGATGAGCCCGACCATCATCAGGGGCGAAGAGCGCGTGGCCATCCTCGGTACGCCGGGCGGCTCGCGCATCATCACCATGGTGATCCTGGGCATTCTGGATTTCCTCGAGGGCAACGGGCCGGATTCCTGGGTTTCGCTGCCGCGCTTCCACCACCAGTACCTGCCGGACGAAATTTCGATCGAACGCGAAGCGCTGACCGATGAGCAGATTGCCGAGCTGGAGGCGCGTGGACACACTGTCAGCGTGCGCGACCGGCCATGGGGCAACATGCACGCCGTGCTCTGGGACCGCGTCGACGACGCGCTCTCGGCCGCCCACGATCCGCGGCTGGAGTCCGGCGGCGCCGAAGTTCGATAAGCCGCAATTTCCGATGCGGATGCAGGCCGCAACGTCCACAATGCGATAATTGCGTTTTGACGCGATGCACGGCAAGCCATGAAACGACGCATACTGGTCACCGCGGCCCTGCCCTATGCCAACGGCCCGATCCACATCGGGCACATGCTGGAGTATGCGCAGACCGACATCTGGGCGCGGTTTCAGCGTGCGCGCGGCCACGACGTGGTATTCGCCTGGGCCGACGACGCGCACGGCACGCCCATCATGCTGAATGCGCAAAAGCGCGGCATGACGCCCGAGCAGCTGATCGAGCACTTCGGCGCCGAGCACCGGCGGGATTTCCGCGACTTCGCGATCTCCTACGACAATTTCTCCAGCACCCACGCCGAAAGCAACCGGGAACTGGTCGAGGAGGTATGGGGCAAGCTCGTCGAGCGCGGCTCGGTGGTCACGCGCACCATCGAGCAGCTGTTCGACGAAGAAAAAGGCATGTTTCTGCCCGACCGCTTCATCCGCGGCACCTGTCCCAAGTGCGGGGCCGAGAACCAGTACGGCGATTCATGCGAAGTCTGCAGCGCGACTTACGAGCCGACCGATCTGATCGATCCGCGCTCGGTGATTTCCGGCGCGGTACCGGTGATGAAAAGCACCGAACACTATTTCGTCTCGCTCAAGCCGTTCGAACAGGGCTTGAAAGAATGGCTGCGCGCCGGCGCGCTGCAGACCGAAGTCGCGAACAAGCTCGAAGAGTGGTTCGAAGAGGGTCTGAGGGACTGGGACGTGACGCGCGACGAGCCGTATTTCGGCTTCCGCATTCCGGGCACCGAAAACAAGTACTTCTACGTCTGGCTGGACGCGCCGATCGGATATCTGGCCAGCTTTCGCGAGGTCTGCAACCGGCGCGGGCTGGATTTCGACGCCTGGGTGCGCCCGGGCTCGGATGCCGAGATGCACCATTTCATCGGCAAGGACATCATCTATTTCCACTGCCTGTTCTGGCCGGCCATGCTCGAGGGCGCCGGCTTCAAGCGCCCCACCCGGGTCCAGACGCACGGCTTCCTGACCGTCAACGGCACCAAGATGTCGAAGTCGCGCGGCACCTTCATCATGGCCCGAACGTGGCTGGACCATCTGCCGGCCGATTATCTGCGCTATTATTTCGCCGCGAAACTGGGCCCCGGCCTGGTCGACATCGACCTGAATTTCGACGACTTCACCAGCCGGGTCAATTCCGACCTGGTCGGCAAGCTGGTCAACATCGCCAGCCGCGCGTCCGGCTTCATCCACAAGTTCGGCCACGGCAAACTCGCCGCGGGGCTGCCCGACGCGGACCTGTACGCCGCATTCGTCGCCGAGCACGAGTCCATCGCCGCGGATTTCGAAGCGTGCAACTACGCCTCCGCGATCCGCCGCATCATGGCGCTGGCCGACCGCGCCAACCAGTACGTGGACGAACATAAACCGTGGCAGATGGCCAGGCAGGTCGATCGCGAGGCCGAAATCGTCGGGGTGTGCACCCAGGCACTGAACCTGTTCCGCATCCTGATGATCTGGCTACAGCCGGTGATCCCGGGCATTGCGGCGCGTGCCGGCGATTTTCTCGATTGCAGCCTGAACGACTGGCAGCAGGTCGATCAACCGCTGCTGGACCACCCGATCGAAAAATTCGCCCCGCTGGCCCGACGGGTGGAAGCGAAACAAGTGGAGGCTCTGATGGAAGATGCTCGCGAATCACTGGCGCCGGCGGCAAGCGAGGCACCCGAAGCGCCCGAGCTGGAACTGGAACCGGAAATCACGATCGACGATTTCATGAAGATCGACCTGCGGGTCGCGCGCATTGTCGAGGCCGGCCAGGTCGAGGGCGCCGACAAGCTGCTGCGGCTGGTGCTCGACCTGGGCGGCGAAAGCCGCCAGGTGTTCGCCGGCATCCGCTCGGCCTATGACCCGAAGGACCTGGAAGGCCGCCTGACCGTGATGGTCGCCAACCTCAAGCCGCGCAAGATGCGTTTCGGGCTTTCCGAGGGCATGGTCCTGGCCGCCGCCGGGGACAGCGGCGGGCCGTTTCTTCTGTCACCCGATGACGGCGCCGTGCCCGGTACCAGGGTGAAATAGGGGCAGTTTTAGGTTTCAGGGTTTATGCAAACAACAATCGAAGCGACCAGGGTAGCTTTTACTCCAGGGTGGAGCAGTCTCCCGAACCCCAACGGGTCTTACTACCCTAAAACTTAAAACCTAAAACCTAGAAACCGCCCAAAAGAACCTCCGTGGACCCTTAAAGCCATGAACCTCTCAAACGAATAAAGGACCCCGACGCACCCGCCCATGGACCTTGTTCTGATCATCGTCAGCGCGGCACTGGTCAACAACTTCGTGTTGATCCAGTTCCTGGGGCTGTGTCCGTTCCTGGGCGTTTCGAACAAGCTCGAGGGGGCGGCCGGCATGGCCATGGCGACCGCGTTCGTGCTGACGCTGGCGTCGGTGGCCGGGTACATGCTGACTGCATGGGTGCTCGTGCCTTTGGGGCTGGAATACCTGCGCATCGTCGCCTTCATCGTGGTCATCGCCGGACTGGTGCAGCTGACCGAACTCTTGATGCGTCATTCCGCGCCCATGCTGCACCGTGTGCTGGGCATCTACCTGCCGTTGATCACCAGCAACTGCGCGGTGCTGGGCGTGGCGCTCCTGAACGTGCGCGAGCAGCATTCGCTGGTCGAATCGGCGCTGTACGGCTTCGGCGCCGCGCTGGGCTTCGGCGGCGTATTGGTGCTGCTGGCCGCGGCGCGCGAGCGGCTCGCCATGGCCGACGTGCCCGAAAGCTTCCGCGGCGCGCCGATCGGTCTGGTCACCGCCGGCCTGATGGCACTGGCGTTCATGGGCTTTGCCGGGTTTGCGCAGCTGTGAGCGCGGCCCCGGGCGCAATGCTGACCGCGGTAGGCGTGCTGCTGGCACTGCTGCTCGGCATCGGCCTGGTACTGCTGTTCAGCGCGCGCCGGTGGAAGCCCGACGAGGGCTCGGTGGTCGAACAGATCAACGCCGTCCTGCCCCAGACCCAGTGCGGCCAGTGCGACTACCCGGGCTGTCGCCCGTACGCCGAGGCGATTGCCAATGGCGAGGCCGATATCAACCAGTGCCCGCCGGGCGGCGAGGACGGCGTCCGGGCGCTGGCCGACCTCTTGGGCCGGGAACCCAAGCCGCTGGACGCCTCCCACGGCGAGACCAAACCGCCGATGGTCGCGGTGATCGACGAGGACCGCTGCATCGGCTGCAAGCTGTGCATCCAGGCCTGCCCGGTAGACGCGATCGTCGGCGCACCGAAAATGATGCACACCGTGATCGCCGGGGAATGCACGGGCTGCGAGCTGTGCCTGCCGCCCTGCCCGGTGGACTGCATCGACCTCGTCCCGCGCCGGCGGCCGTTCATCTGGCCGGTCGCCGGGAAGCCGAACACTGCCGGCGGGTCCGACGACTCGGCCGCACGAGCGCGCGCGCATGCCTGATTTCGAGGTCGGCAGGCACCTGTACCGTTTTCCGGGCGGGCTCAGGCTGCGCCACCACAAGCAGATCGCCTGCCGCGACCCGCTGACCCGGCCGGAATTGCCGCGCGCGCTTTACCTGCCGTTGAAGCAGCACCAGGGGCCGGTCGGCGAGGTGCTGGTCGAACCCGGCGCGCAAGTGCGCAAGGGCCAGCCGCTGAGCCGCGCGACCAGCGACCGCGAAGTACCGGTGCACGCCCCGACGTCCGGAACCGTCGCGATGATCAGACGCTGGCCGGTGAGCTGGCCGCCGGGCAGCGAAGCCGATTGCCTGGTGCTCGAACCCGACGGCGAGGAAGACTGGTGCAAGAGAATGCCGCTCGCCGACTGGCGCCGGGCCGAACCGGAAGCCCTGATCGAACACGTGCGCGCGGCCGGGCTGGCCGGTCTGGGCGGCGCCATGTTTCCGACCGCGGCCAAGCTGCGCGGCGACTGGAAGCGGGTCCACACGCTGATCCTCAACGGTTCGGAATGCGAGCCCTATATTTCCTGCGACGAAATGCTGATGCGCGAACGCCCGGCGGCGATCGTCGAAGGCGGACTGATCCTGGCCCGCGCGCTGGGCGCCGAGCGCGTGGTCATCGCGATCGAGGACCAGATGGGTGCAGTCAGCCAGTCCCTCGGCATGGCGCTGGCAGCCCATGATCCAGAGGACCGGTGCCAGGTCGTGGCGGTAACCACCATCTATCCCGAGGGCGGCGAAAAGCAGCTGATACAGGTATTGACCGGCGCCGAAGTGCCGCACGACGGCCTGCCCCAGGACCTGGGGGTAGTCTGTCTCAACGTGGCCACGGCTGCGGCTGCACGCGACGCGGTGATCGACGGCACGCCCCTGATCGAGCGCATCGTCACCATCAGCGGACCCGGCATCGAACACCCGCGCAATCTGATCGCTTTGCTGGGCACGCCGGTACACGAACTGCTGCAAGCCGCCGGCGGCGTCCAGGGCGACATCGACCGGCTCGTGCTGGGCGGCCCCATGTCCGGCCTGCCGCTGGCCTCGGACCGGATTCCCGTCACCAAGGGATCGAACTGCATCCTGGTGCTCAGACGGCAGGACGTGGAGCGCGAACAACCGGTGATGCCGTGCATCAATTGCGGCGAATGCGTGCGCGTGTGCCCGGCCAGCCTGCTGCCGCAGGAGCTTTACAAATACATCGAGGCCGGAAATTATGAGCAAGCCGAGTCGCTGAACCTGTACGACTGCATCGAATGCGGCTGCTGCGCGCACGTATGTCCCAGCCACATTCCGCTGGTCGACTGGTATCGCCACGGCAAGGGCGTGCTGCGCGAACGCGGCATCGAGGACGCCCGCGCGCAGAATGCACGCCAGCGCTTCGAGGCGCGCGAAAAGCGCATCACCGAAGAAAAGGAGCAACGACGACGCAAACGCGAGCAGCGCGAACGGAAACTGAAATCCGGCGGCGAAGCCAGGAGCGAAGTGCAGGCGGCGATCGAACGTGCCCGGGCAAAATCCGGCCGGCAGAACCGGCCCGGAAAAACAGGCGCGAGCGATGAAGGCGGCGAACAATGAAGCTGACCTTCGCCGGCGCGCCGCACTTTCCGCCGATCAACAGCGTGGCCGGCGTGATGCAGCAGGTGCTCTATGCCCTGATTCCGGGCATTGCAGCGCACGTGTGGTTCTTCGGTTTCGGCATCCTGTTCCAGATCGCGCTGGCGGTCGGCTTCGCGCTGGCGCTCGAGGCCTCGATGCTCAAGCTGCGCGACCGGCCGCTTCAACCCTTCCTGTACGATTACAGCGCGGTCGTAACCGCGGTGCTGTTCGCGTTGTGCATGCCGCCGCTGGCGCCGTGGTGGGTCGCGCTTGTCGGCATGGTCTTCGCGATCGTGGTGGCCAAGCATCTCTACGGCGGGCTGGGCTACAACCTGTTCAACCCGGCGATGGTGGGCTTCGCCGCGGTCATCATCGCCTTCCCGATGGACCTTTCGCAGTGGCTCGCGCCGCGCCAGCTCTCGCCCGGCCTGCCGGGTCTGTGGCAGACCGCCCAGGCCATATTCACCGGCACGCTGCCCGGCGCACTGTCGTGGGATGCACTCAGCCAGGCCACGCCGCTGGATGCGCTCAAGACCGGGGTCGCCGAAAACCGGCTGGTCACCGAAATCCGCGACGCGCCGATCTTCGGCGACTTCGGCGGCCTGGGCTGGGAATGGATCGCCAACTTCTACGCCCTGGGCGGGCTGTGGCTGGTGTATCGCCGGGTGATTTCCTGGCACGTGCCGGTAGCCGTGCTGGCCACGGTGGTGTTGATCTCGACCCCGATGTGGCTGGCCGGGCCCGACATCAACCCTTCGCCGCCGCAGCACATCTTCTCCGGCGCCCTGGTGCTGGCCGCCTTCTTCATCGCCACCGATCCGGTTTCGGGCTGCTCGACGATGAAGGGGCGCCTGCTTTTCGGCGCCGGCGTCGCGGTGTTCACCCTGGCCATCCGCCGCTTCGGCGGCTATCCCGACGGCGTCGCCTTCGCCGTGCTGCTGATGAACATGGCCGCTCCGCTGATCGACCGGCTGACGAGACCGCGAACCTACGGGCACTGAGGAAAAGCAGTCCACAGATTACACGGATTCACACAGATTGATGAAATCGCGGTATTGCGCGGGGACCTAATTGGTTACATGGCTTTTTTGGGTCTTTCTCGAATCAGCGTTTCAACATAAAAAAAATCTGTGCAAATCTGTGTAGTCTGTGGACCAAGGTTTCCACTCTAGCGGTGCTATAACGCACTCGACATGCTCAAGACCCTGCTGACACTCGGCCTGATCGGCCTGCTGGCCGCGGCATTGCTTTCGGGCGTGCACCTGGCCACGCGCGAGCGAATCGCGGACGAGCAGCAGCGCCAGGCGCTGGCGACGCTCAACCAGCTGGTGCCCGAATCCGAGTACGACAACGAGCTGGTGACCGACCGCTTCAGCGCCTGGATCGCCGGGCTGGAGACGCCTTCCACCCTCTACCGTGCGAGACGCGACGGCGAACCCGTTGCGCTGCTGGCCGACGTCACCACGCCGAACGGCTACAGCGGCGACATCCGACTGCTGATCGGCATCGCGCCGAACGGCGACGTGATCGGAGTGCGCGTGCTGGATCACCGCGAAACGCCCGGGCTGGGCGATGAAATCGAAGTGCAGCGCTCGGACTGGATCCGGCAGTTCAGCGGCCGATCGCTGGGTGATCCGCCGGCCGATCAATGGGCCGCCGACCAGCGCGGCGGGCAATTCGACACGCTGTCGAGCGCCACGATTACTTCGTCGGCCGTGATCGAGGCGGTCCGAAGCGTGCTTGCCTGGTATGCGAACAATCGCGACAATGCATTCGAAATCGAAAGCGAGGTCAATTCCGAATGAACGACAGCGCGCGTGAAATCTGGCGCCAGGGCCTGTGGGACAACAACCCGGGGCTGGTACAGCTGCTTGGTCTGTGTCCGCTGCTGGCGGTGACCGGCACGGCGATCAACGGGTTGGGGCTCGGCCTGGCCACGCTGTTCGTGCTGGTGCTCAGCAATCTCGCGGTGTCGCTCACGCGCGGTCTGGTGCAGCCGGAAATCCGGATTCCCGTATTCGTGCTGATCATCGCCACCCTGGTCACGGTCGTCGACCTCGTCATGCAGGCCTGGTTTTCGGGACTCAGCCGGACGCTGGGCATCTTCATCCCGCTGATCGTCACCAATTGCACCATTCTCGGGCGCGCCGAAGCCTTCGCCTCGCGCAGGTCGGTCGGTGAAGCGCTGATCGACGGCCTGGCCCAGGGCGCCGGTTTTGCCGCCGTGCTGATCGCATTGGGCGCCGGACGCGAGATCGTCGGCCACGGCACGCTGATGGCCGACGCCCATCTGCTGCTGGGCGAATGGGCCCGATCGCTGGAGCTCGTTGTGCTGCCCGAGCAGGTCGGCCTGCTGCTGGCGGTGCTGCCGCCCGGCGCATTCATCGGCCTCGGCCTGCTGATCGCGCTGAAGAATCGCATCGCCAATATCCGCGCCGAGCGCACCCGCAGCGTTTCCGGCCCCAGTCCGCAAGCCGCATGAGCCGGCCGATGAATGCGGAAAAGCGCGCGGAATTCTTTCGCCGCCTGGCCGAACTCGATCCCGAGCCCACCACCGAGCTCGAATATTCGTCCCCTTTCGAGCTGTTGATCGCGGTCATCCTGTCGGCACAGGCTACCGACGTCGGCGTCAACAGGGCCACTCGCCGGCTGTTCCCGGTCGCGAACACCCCGCGACGCATCCTGGCCCTGGGCGAGGAGGGCCTGAAACGGCATATACGCACCATCGGCCTGTTCAACAGCAAGGCCAGGAACATCATGGCCACCTGCCAGGCGCTGGTCGATCTTCACGGCGGCGAAGTGCCGCGCGAGCGGGCGGCGCTCGAAGGCCTGCCCGGCGTTGGCCGCAAGACCGCGAATGTCGTGCTCAACACCGCGTTCGGCGAACCGACCATGGCCGTGGACACCCATATCTTCCGCGTCGCCAACCGCACCGGGCTCGCGCCGGGCAAGACGCCGCTGGCCGTGGAAAAGGCCTTGCTCGAGCGCACCCCGCCCGAATACCTCAGGCACGCCCATCACTGGCTGATCCTGCACGGGCGCTATACCTGCAAGGCGCGCAGGCCCGACTGCGCGCTCTGCCCGGTGTTCGACCTGTGCAATTTCAAGGACAAGCATCGCTACGCGTGATGGCGCCGTCGGGCGTGCGCACGCTGTTCATTTGTATTTCACGCCGGGGCTGTGTTATCTATACACGTCGGGTTGCCGGATCAGCGAAAGGAATTCGCTGGCTTCCCGGTCCAATCGGACAAGCGCGTACATGACGCGTCCTGAAGCGGGCCGCCGGCCCGTTCGATTTTTTTAAATGCTGTTGGAGGCTATTGAAATGATTAAGAAAACTCAACTCGTAACTGCTATCGGCGCCGTTGCCGGCGCATCTTTCGCCACCGCCGCCATCGCGGACGACCAGACCGCGAACCCGTTCCAGGCCGATGACCTGGAAACCGGTTCGCTGTCGCAGAACCTCGGCATGGGCGACGACGACAAGGAAGGCTCGTGCGGGGAAGGCTCCTGTGGCGAAGGCGACGACAAGGAAGGTTCCTGCGGTGAAGGCAGCTGCGGCGAAGGTGAAGGCGACGACAAGGAAGGTTCCTGTGGCGAAGGCTCTTGCGGTGAAGGCGAGGGCGACGACAAGGAAGGTTCCTGCGGCGAAGGCAGCTGCGGC
>JAGXKW010000085.1 GCA_018334995.1 Wenzhouxiangellaceae bacterium | reverse complement strand
GACGCAAGCGATCCGAACCGCTTCCGTTGCGGCGTATTCGGCCCACCCCGTCGGCGGCGTAGCGCCGACCTACGCAAGGATCGAGGCGCGTGCATACCGTAGGTCGGGGCGCCGTCCCCGACGCAACCGTTCCGAACCGCCCCCGCCGCGGCGTATTCGGCCCACCCCGTCGGCGACGTAGCGCCGAACTACGCAAGGATCGAGGCGCGTGCATACCGTAGGTCGGGGCGCCGTCCCCGACGCAACCGTTCCGAACCGCCCCCGCCGCGGCGTATTCGGCCCACCCCGTCGGCGACGTAGCGCCGACCTACGCAAGGACCGCGGCCCATGCACGCCGTAGGTCGGGGCGCCGTCCCCGACGCTCGTCTCAGTCTGTCAGATGCCGCTCCACGAACCGGTCGATCTGGCGATATACGTGCAGCCGCTGCCCTTCGCCGGCGATGGCGTGCTTTTCGCCGGGGTAGGTCATGAGCTCGAAATCGATCGCTTCGGTCTGGAGCTTCTGCATCAGCAGGGTCGAATGGGTGAACAGGACGTTGTCGTCAGCCATGCCGTGGACGAGCAGCAGCGGGTCTGCGAGGTTTTCCGCGTACTCGAGGACGTCGGCCCGTGCGTAGGCCTCGGTCGGTTCGCCTTCATCGTCCGTGGGCATGCCCAGGTAGCGCTCGGTGTAGTGGGTGTCGTACAGCGCCCAGTCGGTGACCGGCGCGACGGCGACGCCGGCGGCAAAGGTTTCGGGTGCCTGCATCAGCATCATCAGCGTCATATAGCCGCCGTAGCTCCAGCCGAACACGCCGATGCGCTCGGGATCCACGTACGGCAGTGATTTCAGGTAATCGACCCCGGCCAGCTGGTCCTCGACCTCGACCCGGCCCAGGTTGAGATGGGCCGGGGCCTGGAATTCCACGCCCTGCCCGGCAATGCCGCGGTTGTCGATGGAAAAGACGATATAGCCCGAGCGCGCCATGTACTGGTCGACCAGGTGGCGCCGGCCCCAACGGTCCACGACCATGCGCGAGGTCGGTCCGCCGTAGACGTGGACGAAAACCGGATACTGGTTGGATTCATCGAAGCCCGCGGGCTTGATCATCCGGTAATGCAATGGCTGGCCGTCGTCGGCTTCCAGGGTGCCGAATTCGGTGGGCCGGTGGTCGGGCCTGAACGGCGCGTAGGGATGGTCCTCGTCGACCCGGTTTTCGACCAGCCAGGCAAGTCGTTCGCCGTCGGCCGAATGCAGCGAAAGCTGCGGCGGCTGGTCGGTGCTCGAAAAGGTATCGAGATAGGTGCGCGCGTCGTTGTCGAATGTGATCTCGTGCCAGCCTTCCCGGCGCGAGATGCGGTGCACCGCTTCGGGGGTCTGGGTGACCAGCGACTGGCGGAAAAGCTGTTGTTCGGCCGGCGTTTCCATGCCGGCGGTGAAATAGACCAGGCCCAGGTTCTCGTCGACGCCGGCCAATGCGCTCACCGGCCATTCGCCGGCAGTCAGCGGCCGGATCACCTTACCGTCGAGGCCGATCAGGTAAAGGTGTCGGTAGCCGCTGCGCTCGGACGACCAGACGAAGGCCGGCATGCCGTCGAGAAAGTGCAGGTCGTCGTGCAGGTTGATCCAGGTTTCGCTTTGCTCGCGCACCAGCACGCGCTGTCGATCGTCCTCGAATTCATGCAGCACCAGTTCGAGCGTCTGCTGGTCGCGCGCCTGGCGCTGGAAGGTCAGCCCGCTGGCGTCGGGCAGCCACTCGACGCGCGGGATGTAGATATCGTCTTCCTCGCCCAGCGGAACCCAGCGGATGTCGCCGGATTCGATCTCGACCACGCCCAGTCGGTAGCGTACGTTGGCGGTGCCGGCGAATGGATAGCGCTGTTCGATGATCTCGATCCGGTCGCCGGAGACCTCGTAGCGCTCGCTGGGGTCGATCGGCGATTCGTCGACCTGCAGAAACGCGATCGAGTCGCCGTCGGGGGACCACCAGTAGCCGGTCGAGCGGTCCATTTCCTCCTGGGCGATGAACTCGGCCATGCCGTTCTTGAGCGTGCCTTCGCCGTCTTCGGTCAATGCCTTCACCTCGCCCTGTTCGATGTCGACCACCCACAGGTCCTGGTCGCGGACGAACGCCACCCGGCGGCCATCCGGCGAGATTTTCGGGTCCAGGTCGAAGGCCTTGCCGGCGGTGAGCTGGCGCACCTTGATCGGCTCGCCTTCCAGGTCGGCCAGGAAGATGTCGCCGCCCAGCGGAAACAGCAGGTGACGGCCGTTTTTCGCCCAGCGGTATTCGACGATGCCGGAAAGATCGGCGATGCGCGCCCGCTCGCGCCGCGCCTTTTCCGCGTCCGAAAGCTCGGCCGGTTCGGCCAGCACGTCCTGCGCGGCGATCAGGCGGCGCGTGCGCTCCAGCTCCAGGTTGTATTCCCACAGGTCCAGCCTGCTGCTGTCGTCCTTCGCCCCGCGCAGGAACGTCACCCGGTCGCCGGCCGGCGAAAGCTTCGCCTGCCGCAGCGAGGGCCCGGAAAGCGCCGGCGAGTCGAAGATGCGCTCCAGCGTCAATTCGTCGCGCTCGGTGGCGTCCTGGGCAAGTAGCGGAGTGAAAAACAGCAGGGCGACCATCAGGGCCGGGATCAGGATGCGGGTTGTTGTCATGGGGTGCGATGACGGTGCGGGGAAGTTTCCTATTGTGCAAAGCCCGGCGCGACAAAGCAAACCGGATGCGCTTTTCCTGGCCGATCCCGTTCCCGAGACGGCTTAGCGCAGCGCGGCGTTATCGGGGATCCAGCGCCTTTGGCTTCTCGCCATGCACGGCGCCTGGAGATGCCGCCCGCGCAGGCTTTACCAGCCCAAACCCCGGCAAACCGGTCGCCGTGGTAAATTGAAAAAATTTGGCGAAAAGGATTTCATGTCCATGACGACCCCTGAATCTCCAGGCCGCCGCCTGCGCGAACTCGTGGCCGACCAGGCCCCGCTGCAGGTCGTGGGCACCATCAACGCGCTGGCCGCGCGCATGGCCGAAAAGATCGGGCACAAGGCCATCTATCTTTCCGGCGGCGGACTGGCCGCCAACTCGCTGGGCCTGCCGGATCTGGGGATCAGCACGCTGGAAGACGTGCTGATCGACGTGCGCCGGATCACCGACGCCGGCAGCCTGCCGCTGCTGGTCGACGGCGATACCGGCTTCGGCGGCGCGTTCAACATCCAGCGCACCGTCCGCTCGCTGGAAAAGGCCGACGCGGCCGGGGTGCACATCGAGGACCAGGTCCAGACCAAGCGCTGCGGCCACCGGCCCGGCAAGGCCATCGTGTCGAAGGAAGAAATGGTCGACCGGATCAAGATGGCGGTGGATTCGCGCATCGACGATGATTTCGTCATCATGGCGCGCACCGACGCGCTGGCGGTCGAGGGCGAGGAAGCCGCGATCGAGCGCGCGGTGGCCTGCGTCGAGGCCGGCGCCGACATGATCTTTCCCGAGGCCATGCGCGAGCTGGAGCAGTACCGCCGCTTCCGCGAAGCCGTCGGTGTACCCATTCTGGCCAACATCACCGAATTCGGGCATACCCCGCTGTTTTCCACGCCCGAGCTGGGCGAGGTCGGGGTCGATATCGTGCTGTATTGCTGCGGCGCGTACCGGGCGATGAACAAGGGCGCCGAGCGCGTCTACAAGGCGCTGCTCGACCAGGGCCACCAGCGCGACGTGATCGACATCATGCAGACGCGCGACGAGATGTACGGCTATCTCGACTACTACGCCTACGAGCGCAAACTTGACGAACTCTTCGAGGACCAATCATGAACGACAAGAATACCGGGGCAGGACTCCGAGGACAATCCGCCGGCGAGACCGCAATCTGCACCGTGGGTGCTGCCGGGAACAGTTTGAGATATCGCGGCTATGCCGTCGACGACCTGGCCGAGAACGCCAGCTTCAACGAGGTCGCCCACCTGATTCTCAAGGGCGAGCTGCCCGACAAGACGGAGCTCGACGCCTACGCCGAACGGCTCAAGGGCATGCGCGCGCTGCCCGACGCGCTCAAGGAAGTCCTCGAGCGCATCCCGGCCGGCGCCCACCCGATGGACGTGCTGCGCACGGGCTGCTCGTTTCTGGGCAATATCGAGCCCGAGCGCGATTTCAGCCGACAGCAGGACGTCGCCGACCGGCTGCTGGCCGCGTTCCCGTCGATGATCACCTACTGGTACCGGTTCAGCCACGACGGTGTGCGCATCGACACCGAATCGGACGAGGACGGCATCGGCGCGCATTTCCTCGCACTGCTGCACGGCAAGTCGCCGAGCGATCTGCACGCCCGGGTCATGGACGTATCGCTGATTCTGTATGCCGAGCATGAATTCAACGCCTCGACCTTCACCGCGCGCGTATGCGCCTCGACGCTGTCGGACATGTTCTCGTGCGTCACCGGCGCCATCGGTTCGCTCCGCGGCCCGCTGCACGGCGGCGCCAACGAAATGGCCATGGCCATGCTCGAGCAGTACGACTCGGTCGATGAAGCCCGCAACGATGTCCATCGCAAGCTGGCCGAAAAGGAAAAGATCATGGGCTTCGGCCACGCCGTCTACCGCGAAAAGGACCCGCGCAACGCCATCATCCGCGAATGGTCGCGCAAGCTGGCCGACGACGTCGGCGACAAGGTGCTTTTCCCGGTCTCCGAGGAAGTCGAGAAGATCATGATGGACGAGAAGAAGCTGTTCGCCAACGCCGATTTCTATCACGCCTCGGCTTATCACTTCATGGGCATCCCGACGGGGCTGTTCACGCCGATCTTCGTGATGTCGCGGGTCACCGGCTGGTGCGCCCACGTCATGGAGCAGCGCGCCGACAACCGCATCATCCGCCCCGGCGCCGATTACACCGGCCCCGAAGACCGCGACGTGCCGCCGATCGAGCAGCGGTAGCTCGGGGCGCCGTCCCCGACGCCACGGACTCGAACATCCCGTCGGCGACGCCGCGCCGACCTACGCAGGATCGAGCGCGGTGCCCGAACGCCGTTGGTCGGGGCGCCGTCCCCGACCAAAAGGTTACGAATCACTCCGGCGCGCGGTCGTCCACCTTGGCCGGCCGGGCCGAACGCGCCGTGGCGGCGACCAGAAACCGAAGATTGAAATTGCCCGGAATGCCGCGCGCCAGGGGCGATCCACTCAAGCGTGCCAGCATCTTCCGGCGCCCCAGCTTGCGTCGTGCATGCCAGCAGTTCAGTGCCCAGATGGCGCCCAGCGTGCGCGACATCGACGGTTCGGGATAGACCGGGTGCACCCGGTTGGCCTGCTTGATCCGCCACAGCCAGGCTTCCGCCCATTCCAGGAATTCGTCGACTTCGAGCGGGCGCTCGGCCGGGCGGGTCAGCGCGTGATGGCGGAAAAGCTCCTCCTCGCTGGCCTCGATATCGATGCGCGCGAGCATCCGCCGGTAGACCTCCGTCTTGCGCTCGCGCCCGAGATCGGAGGTCTGGCCCGTGAAGCGTCCGGGGTGCTCGCGGCCGCAGACCAGGATTTCGGGCAGGTTGGCCAGCTGATGCCCGGCTGCCACCAGGCGGCAGTGCATATCGTAGTCCTGGCAGCGCGGAAAGCCCGTGTCGTAGCCGAGTTCGCGCAGCGCGTCGGTGCGCGCCATCACGGTGCGATTGATGATCGGGCAATGAAACACCAGGTGGGCGTGCACGTCCTCGGGTTTCAACGGCTGGCGCCGGACCTTGTCGAGCATGTTGCCGTCGGCGTCCATGAAAGAGCACCAGCTGCCGATCTCGGTGATTTCGGGATTCGCGTCCAGGTATTTCACCTGGCGGGCGAGGCGGCCGGGATAGGCGTGATCGTCGCTGTCGAGGAGTGCGATGTATTCGCCGCGGGCCAGCTCGAGGCCGTGGTTGCGGGTTGCCGGAATGCCCAGGTTGCGCGGATTGCGCGCCACGCGCAAGCGTGGATCCGAATAGCTTTCCAGCACTTCCACGGTGCGGTCGGTGGAGCCGTCGTCGACCACCAGCAGCTCGAAATCCTCGAACGTCTGCGCCAGGATGCTGTTGACCGCGACGCAGATGTAGTCCTCGCGGTTGTGGACTGGAATGAAGACGGTGACTTTCGGCTTGGCCGGCATGGCGGAGAAGGTAGCGGATCAGGGGCTGCATGCTACCATTGGATATTGCTTGAACTGCCTTTTACCGGGTCCTGCCGGTTACTGTTGCGATATCTTCAACCTTCAATCGGTTTCTCTCGCCCATGAAGTTCCCGCTCGGCTCGCTGTTCCAGAAAAACGCGCATTCGATACCGCGCCGGGCATATTTCGCGGGGCTGCGGCGCGTGGCCGGGGTGTTTTCCAAGCGCCAGTCGGTGCATTTCGTCACCATCCACGGCAAGCGCTACAAGCGCGTCGTTCTCGGCGACAGCTTCGAGGCGCTGCAGGTCGAACAGGCGTTGCGCCGTGCGCCGGCGGAGGCCCGCTTTCCGACGCTGATCCACCGCCATGAAAACGAGCTGTTGCTCGATTTCGTCGAAGGCCGGCCGTTCGATCCGGCGAAAACCGGCGACCGTGACGCCCTGGCTGGATTCTTTGCAACGCTGTATGCGACCAGCAGCCGCAGCACCGCGCCCGACACGCTGTCGCGCGCGCTGGCCACCGATCTGGAATTCCTCGAGGACGCCGGCTTGATCGATGCCGCGCTTCGCCAAGCGCTGGCGCGACACGGCGAAACAACAAAACCGGCCGAGATCCGGTACGGCCTCGATTACGTCGATCCAGTGGCCAAGAACTTCGTGATGAGCGACGACCGGATCTTCGCGATCGACGTCGAAAGCCTGAGACAGGATGCGGCACTGGGCACCGGCATCGCCAAGGCTGCCGTTCACTGGCTGGCCGACGAAGACCTGCCCGGCTTCGTCGAGCGGGTCGAAAGCGCCGGAGAGCTGACCCTGAAGGGCCAGATGCCGTTCGTCGAACTGTGCTTCCGGGTCGGCTGGACCAAGCGCAAACTCCTCCAGGGCAAGCACGGGTCGATAAGGATCGAGCTCCTGCGCGAGTTGGTGGAGCAGGATGATTCCGGCCCATCCCCGCAGTAGGTCGTGGCCGCGCCGATCAATGCCCGCCGGTGAATCGACGGCCCGGTTTGGTTGTGGGAGGCGCATCCTGCGCCGATAATCGGGGCTGGAAGCCCCTCCCACAGCTGGGTAGCCGTAGGTCGGGGGCCGCGTCCCCGACGGATCGAGCTGCTGC
>JAGXKW010000084.1 GCA_018334995.1 Wenzhouxiangellaceae bacterium | reverse complement strand
CGGGGTGCACGGGCCGCGGTCCTTGCGTAGGTCGGCGCTACGCCGCCGACGGGGTGGACCGAATTCGCCGCAACGGGGGCGGTTCGGAACGGTCGCGTCGGGGACGGCGCCCCGACCTACGGCGTGCTCGATGCTTGGGTTGGTACCGTCGGGGGCGGCGCCCCGACCTACGGCGTGCTCGATGCTCGGGTTCATTGCGTCGGGGACGGCGCCCCGACCTACGGCGCTGACGGGGTGCTACCCGATCAGGATGCCGCGGCGCTTGAGGTAGGCGAGGAGTTCCTCGACGCATTCGTCGACGCTGAGCTTGGAGGTGTCGACCGTGATTTCCGGGTCTTCGGGGGCTTCGTAGGGCGAGTCGATGCCGGTGAAGTTGTCGATGACGCCGGCACGGGCCTTGGCGTAGAGGCCCTTGGGATCGCGGGTTTCGCATACTTCCAGCGGCGCGTCGACGTGGATTTCGAGGAACTCGCCGTCTTCCATCAGCTCGCGCACCATGGCGCGGTCGGCGCGGAACGGCGAGATGAAGGCGGTGAGCACGACCAGGCCGGAATCGGCCATCAGGCGGGCGACTTCGCCGATGCGACGGATGTTTTCGACCCGGTCGTCGTCGCTGAAGCCCAGGTCGCGGTTCAGCCCGTGACGCACGTTGTCGCCGTCGAGCAGGTAACTGTGGTGCCCGCGCTGAAACAGCGCCTGTTCCAGTGCGTTGGCCACGGTGGACTTACCCGCTCCCGACAGCCCGGTAAACCAGAGCACCGCCGGTTTCTGCGACTTCTGCTGCGCCCGGGCCTTCTTGTTGACGGTCTGGATGTGCCAGGTAACGTTGCTGGACTTGTCGGTGAGCTGGTCGGTGACCGGACGCACGATCATGCCGGCGCCCACGGTCAGGTTGCTGACCCGGTCGACCAGGATGAAGGCGCCCGTGGCCGGGTCGGAATCGTAGCCATCGAACGCCAGTGCCCGGCTGGTGCGGATCCGGCAGTAGCCGATTTCGTTGAGCGCCAGTTGCTCGCACGGGTGGTGCTCCAGCGTATTGACGTCGATGCGGTGGTGAATGGTCTCCGGCGTGGCCGGGACCTCGCTGGTGGCGAGCTTGAGGTTGTACTGGCGGCCGGGCAGCAGCGGCCGGTCGTTCATCCACACGATCCTGGCGTCGAACAGCTCCGAGACGCGCGGCAACCGGTCGGGGTGCACCAGCACGTCGCCGCGGCTGATATCGATCTCGTCGGCCAGCGTCAGCGTGATGGCCTGGCCGGCCTGGGCGCGCTCCATCGAACCGCCGTATTCGATCTCGGCGCGCTTGCCGGCGCCGGTATTGCCGACAATGCCGGCAATCCGACTGCGGCGACCGGAAGGCAATGCGACGATTTCGTCGCCGGGGACGATGCGGCCGCTGGCCAGGGTGCCGCAGAAGCCGCGGAAATCCGACCGCGTGCGGTTGACGTACTGCACCGGAAAGCGCATCGGACGGTCCAGGTCGTGCTCGTGCACCGGCGTGCGTTCGAGCAGATCGAGCACCGTCGGGCCGTCGTACCAGCCCATTTCTTCCGAGCCGCGGGTGACGTTGGCGCCGCTCAGTGCGCACACCGGCACGCAGTCGAAGTGCTCGATGCCGAGCTGGTTGGCAAACGCTTCGTAGTCGCCCCGAATCCGCTCGAACGTTTCCCGGTCGTAGTCGACTGCGTCCATCTTGTTGATGGCGACCACGACGTGGCGGATGCCCAGCATGTGGACCAGGTAGCTGTGGCGGCGGGTCTGCACCTGCAGCCCGTGACGGGCGTCGACCAGCACCACGGCCAGGTCGGCGGTCGAAGCGCCGGTGACCATGTTGCGCGTGTACTGCTCGTGGCCGGGGGTGTCGGCGATGATGAACTTGCGCTTTTCGGTGGTGAAATAGCGGTAGGCGACGTCGATGGTGATGCCCTGCTCGCGCTCGGCCTGCAGGCCGTCGACCAGCAGCGCCAGATCGGGCGCCTCGCCGGTGGTGCCGTACTTGCGCGAATCCTTGCCGACCGCGGCGAGCTGGTCTTCGAACACCTGCTTGGTGTCGAACAGCAGCCGACCGATCAGCGTGGACTTGCCGTCGTCGACCGATCCGCAGGTGATGAAGCGCAGCAGTTCCTTGTTGCGGTGTGTCTCGAGGAACGCGTGCACATCGAAATCGACATCCAGCATCAGAAGTACCCCTGCTGTTTCTTCTGTTCCATGGACGCCGAGGCATCCTTGTCGATCGCCCGCCCCTGGCGCTCCGACGAACGCGCCAGCAGCATCTCGCGGATGATCTCCGGCAGCGTTGCGGCGTCGGACTCGACCGCGCCGGTCAGCGGGTAGCAGCCGAGGGTGCGAAAGCGGATGCGCTTGATCTCGGGCTGCTCTCCGTCCTTCAAAGGCAGCCGGTCGTCGTCGACCATGATCGTCAAGCCGTCGCGCTCGACCACGGGGCGTTCGGCGGCCAGATACAGCGGCACCACCTCGATGCCCTCCAGGTCGATGTACTGCCAGACGTCGAGCTCGGTCCAGTTCGACAGCGGAAACACACGAATGCTTTCGCCGGAATGAACGCGGCCGTTGTAGAGGTTCCACAGCTCCGGGCGCTGGTTCTTCGGGTCCCAGCGGTGCTGGCGGTCGCGGAAGGAAAACACGCGCTCCTTGGCCCGCGAGCGCTCCTCGTCGCGCCGCGCCCCGCCGAACGCGGCGTCGAACCCGTGCTCGCTCAAGGCCTGCTTGAGCGCCTGGGTCTTCATGATGTCGGTATGCACCGCCGAGCCGTGGGACATCGGGCTCACGCCCTGCGCCACACCTTCGGCGTTGACATGCACGATCAGGTCGATATCCGGGTCGGCCGCGATCCGGTCGCGGTAGGCGTACATGTCCTGGAACTTCCAGGTGGTATCGACGTGCAGCAGCGGAAACGGCAGTCGGCCGGGATGAAAGGCCTTTTTCGCCAGGTGCAGCATGACCGCCGAGTCCTTGCCCAGCGAATACAGCATCACCGGGTTGTCGAAGGTCGCGGCGACTTCCCGGATGACGTGGATCGATTCGGCTTCCAGCGCCTCGAGATGGGTCAGCCGCCGCGCGGTGTCTTGATCAGACATTTTTATTGTTCCTCGGGTGCAGGGGTTCTGCCTTTCAGGTATTCAGCGAAGGAGTCGCCCAGCTCGGGATGCTTGAGCGCGTATTCGACCGTGGCTTCGAGATAGCCGAGCTTGCTGCCGCAGTCGTAATGCTTGCCGGTGAACTCCCAGGCGTCCGCGCCCTGGTCGTCGAGCAGCGCGGCGATGGCGTCGGTGATCTGGACCTCGCCGCGCTGGTCCGGGGCGGTGGTTTCGAGCAACTCGAAGATTCGGGGAGTCAGCAGATAGCGGCCGACCACGGCCAGGTTGGACGGAGCATCGGCCGGATCCGGCTTTTCGACGATGGCGCGGATCGGCGCCAGCGGACCCGCATCGTCGCCGATGTCGACCACGCCGTACCGATCGGTGCGCTCGCGCGGCACGCGCTCGACGCTGATCACCGAGCGGCCGGTGGCCGAGAAGCGTTCTGCGAGCTGACGCATGACCGGCTTTTCGCCGCCGTCGATCAGGTCGTCGGCCAGGATCACGCCGAACGGCTTGTCGCCGACCAGCGAGCGCGCGCACAGCACCGCGTGGCCGAGTCCGAGCGCCTCGCGCTGGCGCACGTAGACGCAGTTGATGCCCTCGGGCAGCACGCCGCGCACCAGGTCCAGCAGTTCCTGCTTGCCGCGTGCGGCGAGCTCGGTCTCCAACTCGTAGGCCATGTCGAAGTGATCCTCGATGGCCCGCTTGGTGCGCCCGGTAACGAACACCAGGTTGCGCGCGCCGGCGGCGATCGCTTCTTCCACCGCGTACTGGATCAACGGCTTGTCGACCACCGGTAGCATTTCCTTCGGGCTCGCCTTGGTGGCCGGAAGAAAGCGCGTGCCCAGACCGGCTACGGGGAAGACCACCGTATCGATGACAGAAGCATTCATTGGATTGACCTGTTTGATCGTCTACGCCAAACCGTGCATTTTACTATCATGTCGCCTGGCCTGCCCCACTGCCGGCAGAAAGCACGGGAACCGCAGAGTACGCGGATTCTCGAGTTTTTTTCTTGGCGCTGCGTAACCTGTGGTTGCGCTTTCGCCAGTCTGCATTTCATGCGTACTCACGAAAGGAATGATCTCCATGCTTCGATTCCTCACGGTCGCCGTCCTGATCCCGCTCACGCTTGCCGCCTGCGCCTGGGTGCAATTGACCGAAGAAGCCAAATCGGTGCGCGTGGCCAGTGCCGACCGGGTGGCCGATTGCCGCAGGATCGGCGAGGTCACGGTCAGCGTGCGCGATCGCGTGGCCGCCGTGCAGCGCAAACCCGGCAAGGTGGCCGAGGAACTGGAGCGGCTGGCGCGTAACGAAGCCGCCGAGCTCGGCGGAGATCATGTCGTGGCGCTGGGGCCGGTGCGCGACGGCGGGCGGCGTTACGCGGTGTTCGATTGCCGCGACGATCGGGCAGGCTGACGTGGCGCTGCTGATCGCCACGCCGGACCGCGACTCCGAAGAACTGGGCCGGCTGATCCGCCGGCAGGACCCGGAAATCGATCTGCGCGTCTGGCCCGAACTCGGTCGCGCCGAAGACATTCGCTTCGTGCTGGCCTGGAAACCGCCCGAGGGGCTGTTTCGACAACTGCCGGCGCTCGAGGTCGTCTCCTCGCTGGGCGCGGGCGTGGACCAGCTCGTCGACAATCCGCAAATCCCGGGCCATGTCGCGATCGGCCGGCTGGCCGGGCCGCGGCTGGCGGCCAACATGGCCGCCTACCTGGTGGCCGTCGTGGTCGCGCGCTGGAAGCGCCTGCCGGATTTTGCCGAAGACCAGCGGGCCCGCCGCTGGAACCAGTGGGCGCCGGAACAGCCACCCGTGATCGGGCTGCTGGGCACCGGTGAAATGGGCCGACGCACTGCCGCGGCGTTCGGCGAGCTCGATTTTCCGGTCCACGGATACAGCCGCTCCGGCCGCGGCCCCGCCGGCGTGACCATGCATTCGGGCACCCGCGGGCTGCACGAACTCGCGGGCGCCAGCGACTGCCTGATCAACCTGCTGCCGCTGACGCCGGAGACCCGGGACATCCTCGATGCGGACCTGTTTTCGCAGATGCGCGAAGGCAGTACGCTGATCAACGTCGGCCGCGGCGAGCACCTGGTCGAAGCCGATCTGCTCGCGGCCCTTGACCGCGGCCGGCCGGGCTGCGCCGTGCTGGATGTTTTCCGCGAAGAACCGCTGCCTCAGGATCACCCGTTCTGGGACCACCCGAAACTCTTCATCACCCCGCACTGCGCCAGCATCACGCTGACCCGCGAGGCGGCCGAACTGGCCGTCGAAAGCTATCGCCGGGTGATGGACGGAAAACCGCCGCTGGGGGTAGTTGATCGGGAACGGGGGTATTGAACCGGGTTCGGTCGCGAATCGGAGTTCGCTCCCACGGATGGATCGAATTCGTCGCCTCGGGCGCGGTTCGTAACGGTCCCGTCGGGGGCGGCCCCGACCTACGGCATGTAAACGCCTCGATTCTGCCGTAGGTCGGCGCTACGTCGCCGACGGGATTTCGCCCTTTTTACCGCTTGACGAACTTCAGCGTCATGCGGTCGCTTTCGCCGATGGCGATCCATTCGTCCTGCTCGTCTTCGGGCACGTTCCTGAGTGACGGCGGCAGGCTCCAGACGCCTTCGGGATGGTCGGCGGTATCGGCCGGGTTGGCGTTGATGTCCGAGGCTTCGACGAGCCGGAAGCCGTTGGCCTCGGCGCGCGCGACCACCCAGCTCTGCTTGACGTAGCCGGTGTACTCTTCACCGTCGCCGCTTTCGGGCAGGCGATGCTGCACGACGCCGAGGACGCCGCCGGGCTTCAACACATCGTTCGCGGCCTCGAGCACGTCGTCGAAAACGTCGTCGCCCTTCCAGCCATGCGTGCTGCGGAAGGTCACCACCATATCGGCCGAACCCGGCTCGCCCAGCTCGGACTTGCGCGGCGGGTCGAACGCGACGATCTCAACGTCGCCGAAACGCTCGGTATCCGAGATACGCTCTTCCCAGGCGGCGTAGATATCGCGGTAGAAATCGGGCAGCTCCTCGCTCTCCAGATCCACGTGGGCGCCGATCAGCTCACCCTCGTCGCGCAGGTACGGGGCCAGGATTTCGGTATACCAGCCGTTGCCGGGCGCGAGTTCGACGACCGTCATGTCGGGTTCGATCCCGAAGAAGGTCAGCGTCTCGTACGGGTGGCGGTACTGGTCGCGGGCCTTTTCTTCGGCCGGACGCTCCGGCGATTCGATGACCGATTTCAGCTTCTCGTCGGCGACCGCGGACAACGGAAGCAGCGATACAGCCATGATGGCGGCCGGCACGATGCCGGCAAGCGTTGCGAATTTCTGATTCATTCGGTTTCCTCCAGGTTCAGACCCAGTCGATAAAGTCGGTGACCGCTTTCGGCGTACTTGCGTTCGAACGGCGTCAACGGCGATTGCACGCTGAAAGATACCACCGGCGGCACTTCGATGCCGCATATTCCGGCGGCCAGGCGAAACTCCTCGGCGTAGATGCGCCAGTTGGTGCGCAGTTCGAGCTGGCCGCCCAGGGCCAGCAATTCCGGGAACACCGGATGCCCGTGCCAGCGTCGCTTCAGCTGCACCGCCTTGGGCCAGGGGTTGGGATACAGCAGGAAGTGGCGCGCCGGGCGGATGCGGTCGGCGCGCAGCAGGCGCCAGAAATCCTCGGCGCGCGCCCGGACCAGGCGCATGTTGGGCGGCATCGGTTCCCTGAAGCGGCTCAGCCGCGACCTGGACTGGTCGATGCCGACGACGACGGCTTCCGGAAACTTCGCCGCCAGAAGCGCCGTGGACGTTCCCGTGCCGCAGCCCGAATCCAGCACCAGCGGACAATCCTGGCGCCAGGAATCAACAAAACCCCGGTACGCGACCCGGCTGGCGTCGAGAATGGGGCCTTGCCAGAGCGCATCCAGATGACGCCGCACGACTTCGCCCAGCCGCCGGTGCGTGCCGGGCTGGTTGGTGCGAACCGTTCTGGATGAGGTATTCAGGGAAATGGTGGGCCGTGAAGGACTCGAACCTTCAACCAACGGGTTAAAAGCCCGGTGCTCTACCACTTGAGCTAACGGCCCGGTTGAACGAAGCCGAGGATTATACCGGAATAGCTCGCTGCCGGGCCAGG
>JAGXKW010000083.1 GCA_018334995.1 Wenzhouxiangellaceae bacterium | reverse complement strand
GCAACCTGCTGGCCTACGTCGCCGACTACGAACTGCTGGGTACCGCCACGCTGCCGCACGCGATCGATTTCAGCACCAAGCCGCTGCTGATGGCCAGCCTGGATCACGCGATGTGGTTTCACCGCGACGTCCGCGTCGACCAGTGGCTGCTTTACACCTTCGACAGCCCGGCGACTACCGGCGGCAGAGGCTTCGCGCGCGGCCAGATTTTCTCCCGGGATGGGAAACTCGTCGCGTCCACGGCGCAGGAAGGCGTCATCAGAATCTGGCAGGAAGCACAGTCATGACTCGTTTTTCCGGCAGGAATCCATCAATCGTGATCGCACTCGCTTTCGTCCTCGCTGTGCTGGCCGGGTGCGAAAAAAATCCGGAAGAACGCTTGCTCGGCAAGTGGATATCCGTTCATGAAGTTCCGGAGGAAAAGGGATCCGAATCGGACTCGAACGACGCGCTGCCGTTCATGGAGTTCGCGTTTTTCAGAGACGAAACCTGTACGCTGCGATTCAATGCCAGCGTACCTTTCGTTGGAAGAGTCCCCACGCTGCCCTGCGACTGGATCCTGTCAGGAAACAACCTGCTCAAGCTGGAGATCCGATTCCCCGATGGCGAAATCATGGTCGAAACCTATTCCATCCGGTTTCAAGGCAATCGGCTGGAACTCGAAGAATCCAACGGCTCCAGTACCGGCTTCGAGCGCGTTCCGGGTAGCAGATAACCATCGCGGGGAGAAATCGGAAGAGGCATGCATGACGACATTGACAGACGCTCAACCCGATTCACGGCCCAATTCCACCAGCCAGGAGCGGGCGCGCTCCCATTTTCGCTGCACGGTGCGGCGCGAGATGCCCAGCGCCTCGGCCGTCTCGTCCAGGGTATAGGCGGCAAAGAACCGGCATTCGACGATGCGCACCATCTCCGGATCCAGTTTTTCCAGCCGCTCCAGAAGCTGATCGACCAGCGTGATCTGCTCGGCGCGCGCCCGGCCGTCGTCCGGCAACCGGGCCAGATCTAGATCGGAACGCAGATGCTGGCGTTTGGCGGCAAACATGCTGCGCGCATAATCGACCACGATCTGGCGCATGGCCTGCGCCGCGATTGCGAAATAGTGCCGCCTGTCCTCCCATTCCAGCGCGGCCGCGCCGGCCAGCTTGGCATAGCCCTCGTGCACCAGCGCGGTCGTGTTCAGGGTCTGTCCCGGACGCCACCGGGAGAGCTGGTTCCTGGCGATCTTCTTCAAGTCGTCATAGACGAGCGGCATGACCGAGGTCGCCGCGGCTTCGCCGCCGTCGCGAGCGGCCCGGAGCAGCCGCGTGATCTCGCCGGCAGCGCAATTATCCTGGCTGCTTTCGCGACGATCCTCAGGAGAATCCTCCCCTAGGTTCTTCACCCGTTCCTCCCCGTGGCCGAATCCAGTACTATCGGGTTCAGGATATACGGACGGCACCGCCGGGTCCAGAATCATTTTGGAGTCGCCGTCGGGGAGGAACAACAGTGGATCCAGGACAATGGGCTCGCGTCGATGCCGCCCTTCGGGGCCTGCTCGAAGACGAGCAGATCGACCTGTCGACGTTCTCGGAGCCCGAACGCGAGCTTCTCGACAGGCTGCTGATATCGGCCCGCAGCGAAGTCGCGGGGCTTGATTCGCCGCCGGCGGAAGACGAAGCACTCGCCTGCGGCCTGATCCAGGCCCTTGCCGAGCATGACGGGATCGAGCCCGGATCGACCGTGGGCGTCTTTCGAATCATCGAACGGATCGGCGCCGGCGGCATGGGCGTGGTCTTTCTTGCCGAGCGCAATGAAGGCGGCTTCGACCAGCGAGTGGCGCTCAAACTGCTGGCGCACAATTCAGGAGACCCGGATGCGGTCAGGCTGTTCGAGCGTGAACGCCGGCTCCTGGCGCGACTCGAGCATCCCGGCATCGCCCGCCTTATCGACGGTGGGCTGACGGAACGCGACCGCCCGTGGTTCGCCATGGAATACATCGAAGGCGAACCCATCGAGCAGTACGCCGATGCCCGTCGCCTTGGAATCCGGAAGCGCATCGAGCTGTTTCTCCAGGCCTGCGACGCGCTGGACCATGCGCATCGCCAGCTGATCCTGCATCGCGACATCAAGCCGGCCAACGTCCTGGTCACGGCCGCCGGCCAGGTCCGGCTGGTGGATTTCGGCCTCGGGCGACTGCTGCACTCGGAGAATGCCCCGCAATCGGCCGAGACGACCATTGCGGCAGGTCGGATGACGCCGGGCTATGCCAGCCCGGAACAGGCGCGCGGCGAGCCGGTCAGCGTTGCCTCCGAGGTCTACCAGCTCGGGCTGATGCTTTATCGGCTCACCACGGGTCTGCTGCCCTACCGCATCGACGGGCGCAGCACCTACGAGATTGCGCGCGCGATCACCGATGCCGAAATTCGGCTGCCCAGTTTCAGATGGCGCGATGCCGATGCCTCGGCGCGCGCCGGTCGATTGGCCGATACGCCCGACCGGCTTTGCCGAAGGCTTGCCGGCGATCTCGACAACATCATTCTCAAGGCGCTTGCCCAAACACCCAACCAGCGCTACGGAAGCGCTGAACGGCTGGCCGACGACCTCAGGCGACACCTGGACCGTCTTCCCGTGCGCGCCCGCGCAGCCACAAAAAGATATCGCCTCGGCCGCTTCATCCAGCGCAACCGCGCTGCCGTCGGCGGGATAGCCGCGTTTGTGCTGCTGCTGACCGCTTCGGTCGCCGTGCTCGGCATCCAGGCCAGCGCGCTGCAAAGAGAACGCGACCGTGCGCTGGCCAGCGCCGAGCGCAGCCAGCGCATGGTCGAGGCCATGGCGGGCATGATCCGGATGTCGGATGCCGACCGGCCGGTCGAACAACTCTACTCGCTCGGCGATCTGCTCGATCGCTACGTGGAATACGTGCGCGACCAGCTGGGCCGGGACCCGGAGATCCGTGCCCGGATGCTGAGCATCCTCGGCCAGGCCATGCACGGCATCGATCGCTGGCGCTCCGCGCGTGCCGTGTTGGACGAGGCGCTGCGCGAGACCGAGTCCATACTTGGCGCATCCAGCGAAGCGGCGCTCGACGTCAAGCGGATGCTGGCCGAGGCGACCGCGTTCGACGGCGACCTGGCCGGCGCCGTCGATCTGCTTGACCGGGTCGAGCACGCGCAGACGCAGCAGGCCGACTCGGCAGGAGAAGCGGTGGCCGACACCGTATTCCTGCGCGGTTTTCTGCGCACCCACCACGCCATTCCCGGCTCAGACCCGTATCAGGCGGGTCTGGACGATCTGCGTCGCGCATTGTCGGTTTACCGACAGCTGTTTGCCGCGCCGCACGAGAAGATTGCAAAGGCCACGCACGCGCTGGGATTCAAGCTGCGCGAACCCGAAGCCGCCATGGATATGGTGCAACAGGGGCTGGAAATGACGCGCAGCCTGCTCGGTCGCGAGCATCCGATCACCGCGATGCGGATGGCCGAACTCGCCTTGTTGATCGACTCGCACGGGGACTCGGCCGAGGCCGCCGAGATCGGCGAAGAGGCCTACTCGATCCACGTCCGGGTACAGGGTGAAACGCACCCGGAGTCGCTGACCATGCTCAACAATCTCGCCAGCTTCCACCGCGAGGGCGGGAACCCGCAACGTGCCGTGGTGCTCTATGACCGATCGCACGAATTGCGCCGCAGGATTCTTCCGGAAGACCACCTGCTGCTGGCTTTTACCGCGCACGGCCTCGGCAACACCTTGCGCGAGATCGGGAGGTTCACCGAATCCGAGCGCTGGCTGCGCGAAGCTCTGCGGTTATGCCTGGTGCACGAATCGCGCAACGAAGCGGTGACCCGGGAGAACCTGGCGAAGACGCTGCTCGCCGCCGGTCGCACGGCCGACGCAATCCGCCAGCAGGAACTGGCGGTGGGTGCGTTCGAAACGCATTACGGTGAAGACTCCCCGGCGACAAGGAATGCGCGGCGGCGCCTCGGTGAACTGCACGGCAAACCGGAACTCGCCGACAGCTGACGGCCCTCGGGCGTCGACGCCGCCCCGGCCCACGCTCACGTGAATTGCTATTTCCTTCGCGCCCACGCGGGGGGTTCACAGATTCCCCTGGTCAGAGCGGGGAATCCTCGAATCCGTCGGCGAAGATCAGGTCGGTGCCCTCGTACGGGCCCAGGTCGACCGTTCCGCCGAATATGCGCGCTGCGCCGTCCAGATCTGTGTCGATACCGGCCACGAAGGCATTATTGCCCTGGTCCCGCACCGGCGAGTCTTGCTGCAACCGCAGATTCCCGGCGAGACTCGGCGCACCGCCTGGATTGACCGCGTCACGAAACAGCGGATTGTTCGCGGGATCGGTGCCGTCGAGGTTATTGCTGCTGTTCGGGAACTCGTTAGCGGAGTAGCCCTGCAGCAGGCTGTTGCTGACCTCGATGACGCTGTTGGAGAAGAAGTCGTCCACGGTCGCTTCCGGAGTGCCGGTGCCGGATGAATCCTGATTGTTCCAGATGATTGTATTGCGCAAGGTCATGTCGAACGGGCGGTCGATACCTCCCCCGCGCAAGGTGGCGCGATTGCCCGACATAGTCACATTGGTCAACACCCGCTGCCCGGCCTCGAGGCCGGCCTGGTTATAGATGCCGCCGCCGAGGTCCGCAAGGTTGCCGCTGAACAGGCCGTTGACCAATTCATAGGGCGTGTCGTTGGTGGACGTGTGCATACCCCCGCCGCTGTCGCCTGCGTTGTTGCCAACGAATACCGTGTTCGACATATCGAGGCTTGACACTACACTGTTGCTGCCTTCGTAGAACAGACCACCGCCCTCGCCGCTGCTGGTGTTCCCGACGAAAAAGACGCCGCCAATAGTGGCCTGAACGTTGAACAGCTCCAGGCCGCCCCCAGCTGCGGCCAGGTTGTTCTCGAACACCACGTCATTCAGCGTCACATCGGTGACGACGGAATTCTCGCCCAGATAGGCACCACCGCCATTGCTAGTCGCGCCGTTTCCGTTCTCCGAGAAGATCACGTCGATCATGACCACGACGTTATCCCCCGACCGCAGTCCGGCCCCCAGCCCTTCGGCATCGTTGTCGGTGAAAGTGACGCGCTCGAGCAGCAGATCGCCCCCGAGGCACTCCATCCCGCCACCGTTTCCGCTGCTGCCGGTACTCACACCGGCCCGGCCGTGCCGAACGGTCGCATCGCGGAGTTCGAAGGCGGTATCGTCGACCACGCTGATGACTCTATTGCCCGCGGTGCCGCGATCCGGGGCCGCCTGGATGATCGTGCCGGCGCGCGATTGCCCGCGCATGGACAGTGCCTTGTCCACGGTCAGCGTCTCGGTATAGACCGCGTCGGCGATCTCGATCGTATCCCCGGCCTGCGCCGAATCGATTCCCTGCTGGACGGTTGCACAGGGATTGGCCAATACCGCACAGCCGTTGCCGCCGCCCTGGTCGTCGCCGTCGATGCCGTCGACGTAACGGGTGGCAGCGTCCTGTGATTGTGATATTGCCAGGCTTGAATCCAGTACCGACGTCGGGGATTGACTGACAGCAAATTGCAGGCTGCCGCTTACAAATGCGGGTTCGGTAGTAAAGCTTTGATTATCCGCAGTCAGAAGCTCCTCGAAAAGTGTGTTTGAGACAAAATCGAAGGCGGGGTCGAACCGAACGGAAAGCGACCGCCGACTGGACGGGGCATTGTCCTCTTGAATATTGATATTCAGGAGGTTGGATGATCGTTCGAGCAGAATGCGCCCTGTGTCGTCCGTCTCACGATCGCTTGCGAATCGAATTACCGGCGCATCGTCAGGATTCGGCGGTGCGGGCACAAGCTCGATTTCCCAGGAAGTAAAATCGTAAAATCTGGCGCTGGACGCATCGTTTTTCGGGTTATCGAGGTCGATTTCGAAAAACCCGGAGAATGTGGCGTTTTTGTAATCCGAGTTGACGCCCAGGCCGTCAGCATCCAGTTGCCCGTCGAGCGAAATCCGCAGGGTTTCGGCGGCAAGCGGCGCGGACAACGATACGATGACCATCAGGAAAGCAAGCCTGACCATGCTGCCGACAGCACCGGCCCCGTCGCACTTCAAGAACTGAAACATTCTGCTTTGCATGGTCATTCTCCGTGATATCCCGCCTCGACCTGAAACCACCCCCATTGCCCATCGGGCGGTTCGGGCGACTCCATCGGGCCGACCTGCCGGTGCAGCGGGCTGCGGCTGCATTGTTATCTTTCATTGAGCCAATTCGATATTTCGCCGGAAAGGTGGCCAACTTGTTTCGGGGACTGCTCGCGCTGATGCCACCCAATCCCGATGCCCGCACTATGCCGCATGGCAATCTTGGTGTACTCAGCGAGATCCGATGTCTGGATGACGAAAACTCGACAAACCCCAAAACGACGGCAATGAAGGATGGGTATTGCGTCGGGCGGGAACGGGACTGAGACGCGCCGGCGCATAGCGAGAGGCCTGTCCGGTCGTTTTCGGTGGAGCCGGTCTACCGGTTCAGAATAACCTTGCGACCCGAGCCCTGGTGTTCGATGCGGATCCGGGCAGTGGTGGCCGGCAGCCGGTCACGGGCTCGCTCCGGCCATTCGACCAGCAGCACGCTTTGCTGACCCAGCAGGTCTTCAAGCCCGATGAAGTCGAGTTCCTCGGGCTCACCCAGCCGATACAGATCCAGATGGTGAATCTCGAGTCCGGCGACCTTGTACGACTCGACCAGCCCGTAGCTGGGGCTCTTGACGCGACCCTGGAAACCCAGCCCGCGCAGCATGCCCCGTACGAGCGTGGTCTTGCCGGCGCCGAGATCGCCGGACAGCGTCACGACCTGACCGCCGGCGAGATCGCGCGCCAGACGCGCGCCGAGCGCCATCATCGCGGCTTCATCCCCGACCTCGAATTCTCGCCCCCGGTCGCGACTCACGGCATTACGCGCGGCAACGCGGAAATCAGGTCGCCGGCCAGGATGGCACGACGGTGCCCGGCGGCCGTGTCGCCTGCCCGCGCGTGCAGCACCACCCCGGCGCAGGCGACGTCGAACAGATCGGCTCCGGCGGCGTGGCCCTGGCCGGCCAGGCTCGCCAGGATACCGGTCAGCGCGTCGCCCATGCCCGCCGTGGCCATGGCCGGGTTGCCGAACGGACACAATCCGACGCGTCCCTGCGGGTCGGCGACCAGCGAACCGGCGCCCTTGAGCACGACCACCGCGTTGAAGCGCGCGGCCATTTCGCGCACCGCGGCAAATCGGTCGCGCTGGATTTCGGCGATGCAGACGTCCAACAGGCGCGCCGCCTCGCCGGGATGCGGGG
>JAGXKW010000082.1 GCA_018334995.1 Wenzhouxiangellaceae bacterium | reverse complement strand
GCATCGGGTCGCCGACGGCAAACAGCGTCCGGCCGTCGCCGGGCTGCCAGCCGTGGGTGAGCTTTTCCAGCAGGTGGAACTGGGCCCAGTTGGTGTCCTGGTATTCGTCCACCAGGATGTGCGAGATCCGGTTGTCCAGGTAAAGACCCAGGTCGGTAAAGCCCGAATCCTCGTCGCCCAGGCCTTGCAGGGCGGCGCGCGAAAGACCGGTGAAGTCGGTCTGGCCGGCCTCGGCGAAGACCAGTTCGAGCTCGCCTGCGGAGCGTTCGAGCACCCGGATCAGCGATTCGAGCGCGCGCCATTCCTCGTCGCTGTAGCCCGGCTCGGGCAGGCCGCGCGCGCGCTGCAGCTTTTCGGCCAGCGCCCGGTTGCCGGCCAGCGAGACCAGCAGTTCTTCGAAGCGCGCCTTCTGCGCCGTTTTCGGCGGGAATCCCGTGGTGATGGAAACCGATTTGCGCCATGTGCCGGTTTTGGTCAGGAACGCCTCGGCCAGCGCCTGCCACTGCGGCAAACGGTCGGGATCCGCCGCTGGCAGGTCGCCATGATTTTCATGACAATCGTCATGACGCTCCCCGAACTTGCGGATATCGGATTCCCGGGCCCGGTCGGCGAGCGTGTCGGCGGCAAACTGCATCAGGTGCGTGATCTCGTCTTCGGTGGTGCGGATGGCCGCAAGCGCGCCGTCCAGCGATGCCCGGGCATCGACCAGCGCTTCGGTCACCACAGTCAGCAGGACCTGCTCGAACGCGCGGCGATCGGGCCGGCCGGTCACGCCCAGCGCGCGCAGCCACTGCTCGCGCTTGGCCAAAAGCGAGACCAGCAGGTCCTCGATGTCCTGGGTGCGGTGATCGCGCCACATCAACAGTCGCTCGAGATCTTCCGAAAGGGGGTCGCCTTCCAGCGCCTCCAGCACCCGGCGAGCCGCGCGGCGGTACAGCGCGCCGGTGTCGTCGGCCGGCTGCGGCACCGGGCCCAGTCGGCTGGCCACCGGCATGGTGCGCGCCAGGTAGTGGCTGAAGCTGTCGATGGTGCGGATCATCAGCCGCTGCGGGTTCGCGGCGAGGTTCCAGCGCTCGACCTTGTCGGTGATCGCGCGGGCTTTTTCCGCGGCGGCCCGCTCGTGCGGTTCGTCCGTGAAGAAGCCGGGCTCGAGAAAGCGCAGTACCCGCTCGCGCATTTCGGCCGCCGCCTTGCGCGTGAACGTAATGGCGAGGATTTCCTCCGGCTCCTCGACCACCCCCAGCAGCGCCAGGTAGCGTTCGACCAGCAGCGTGGTCTTGCCTGAACCCGCCGGGGCCTGGACGATGACCGATCGACCGGGATCGACCGCGGCCAGGCGTTGCGCGCGGTCGCTCATTGCGATTCTCCTCGCGGGCGCTGGCCCGGCGGCATATCCTCGAGTGCGTTGCTTCCGCCCATCGCCAGGGCTTGCTCGCGGGCCATGCCGACCGGCCGGATGGCCGATCGTTCACGCTCCTGAATACGGCACAGCGCGTGCAAGTGGCAGTGGCGGCAGACCTGGTCGTCGCGCGGATCGACTTCGGCGCGGCCTTCCTGGAACGAGATCGCCAGGGCGTTCAGTTTTTTTTGCCACTCGCCCAGCAGCGCGTTCCAGTCCTCCGATTCCTTCCAGGCACCCTTTGCCGCGGCCAGCTCGGCCACCCCCGGGATGCCGGCGTCGGTTTCGCACAGCCCCTCGAACTTCAGTTCGTCGGGGCGAATCCGGGCGAACGCAAGTGCAGCCGGTCGCGGATCCATGGCCAGCGCGTAGGCCGGCAGCTGCGGGTCGACGATGCGTGGTTCCGGGCGCCAGCCGTTCCTGCCCGCTCGCCCGGTCTTGTAGTCGATCAGCACCGTGCCTGCCGGGGTCTCGTCGATCCGGTCGATCTTGCCTTCCAGCTTCAGCCCGGCGAACTCCATCAAGATCTTCTGTTCGCGCGCACGCACCCGGAACTCGCCGCGCGCGCGTTCCAGTTCCAGCCAGCGCGCCAGCGTGCGGCGGGTGCATTTCAGTTCGAGCCTGCGACCGGCCGGGCTGAGCAGGAGCCGGTGGGCCTCGGTGAAGTGGCCCAGCGCGTGCTCGGCGGCTGTCGAGATACGCTGTTCCAGGTCTTCGGGCGACAGGGCGATCAGCGCGGCGTGATTTCTCAGTCCGTCCCAGAAGATCTCCAGCGCAGCGTGAATCAGGCTGCCGCGGGCGGCCGCGTCCAGGCCGGGCCGCGGCGGTGCGAGCTCGCGCGCGCCCAGGCGGCGATGCGCGAAGGCCCGAAACGGGCAGGCCGACTGATCGCTCAGCACGCCGGTGCCGCCGCGGATTTCTGTCGCGGAGAGCAACGGCGCGTGGATGTCGTCGTTGATGCGTTCGAGTTCGATGGGCACAGGGAACGTCGGCGCCGGCGGGTCGGTGGTTTCAGGCTCGGGCAGCAACTGGCTGCAGCGGCGCTGCTGGTCGTCACTGCCGGTCGAGAAGCTGCCGAGCACCGCGTCGGCCGCGCGCGCGAGGCCGGTCAGTTCCAGGCGTGCGCGCCGGAGCTTCCCGTCGCCGCTGGCGGCTGGCACTTCGGCCTGGACCGGGCCCGGAATCAGCGGATCGCGCCGGGCCGCCCCCGGCCAGGTGTCGGCGTCCAGGGTGGTGATCCACAGCGCGTCGAAGCGCGATCCCAGCGCTTCTTCCACGCCGAGGATTTCCACCGGGCAGCCGGGATCGCGTTCGCGGAAGGCTGTGTTGTCGGCACGCTCGACGAGCAGGGACAGCGCGACGCCGCGCTTGACCGGCGCGCCGAGCACCGCGTCCAGCGCGCCGAATTCCTCCAGCAGTTCGTGCCAGCGGGCAAGGACCTGGAACTCGCGTGAATCCAGCGCACGTCCGCGGCCGAAACCCAGGGTCTCGAGTTCTTTCTGGAAGCGCTCTATCCATGCGGACGGCCACGCCGCGTTGCGGTCATTGCAGCGATTATTGCCGTAATGATCGGCGCGCAGCCGGCGCCACGCCTCGAGCCGATCGCCGATCTGCGTGGCCCCGGCTTTTTTGCATGCCGCCATCAGTTCGAAGCCGGTGATCTCGAACGGCGACCAGTGCATCAGGTTTGCCACTGTATTGGCGCGGCGCTCAGCTTCGGCCGCCGTCCCGACCAGGTACGGCGAACCCAGGACCCGGCCAGCGGTCGGTTGGTCGATGCGCGTCGGGTTCAGCCGCAGCAGCAAAAGTGCGTCGGCGACCAGCGACCATTGCGCCAGCGGCAGGCCCAGCGAAACGTGCCAGGCCTCGGTGCCTGCCTCGGCCAGCGCGAAACCGGGCGGATCGAACACCTGGCGGAAGATGCGCTCGACCCGGGCCAGCCGGCCGGCGAGGTCGGGGACCACGATCGCGAGGGCCCGGTCCGGATCGATTTCCACGTGCGCACGTGCCCAGGTGGCCGCGGCGCGCAGTTCGTCGTCGGGCTCGGTGTACTCGTGCAACGTCAGGGCCGGGGGATCCGGTGGCGCATCCGAAGGCGGTTGATCAAGCCCGCCGACCTGGACGCCGGCCGATTCCAGCGCTTCGAATATCGCTGTCTGCAGCGGCGTGGGCGGCAGTTCGAAGCCATTCAGTTCGATCCGCTCCGGCAGCGCGAGTCGATGCCCGGCAATGAGCGTCGGGAGTTCGGCGGCGAAGCGCCACTCGTCGATCACGCCGCGCTCGTCGCAGAGCTGCTCGAAGCGTGCGACCCAGTCGCGAAACTGCCGGCAGTCTTCGGAAAGCAGCGGCTTTGCCCAGTCGCGTGGGTGCTGCAATCGGTACTCGTGGATGGTACGCCAGGCTTTTTCAGCCAGCGCGTGCACGCGCGGCTCGCCCACGAACACGTCGGTATCGATGACCTGTTGCCACAGCATCCGGGCCTGCGAGACCGAAATCGGTACACGGTCGATCGCGCCGGCCATCAGCGCTTGGTCGCGCAGCCTGCCCAGCCAGGCCGAAAACGAAACCACTTGGGGTGCGCGCCAGGCCTGCGCGCCTTCGGCAACCTGCGTCTCGGCCAGTCTGCGCTTTTCCGATCGCGCCAGGCGGGCGGTCGGAGTCAAGATCGTCGTCGCTTCAGGTGATTGCGGCTTGGCCATGCGGCCATTATGCAGACAACGTTCTCAAAACCTGAGAGTCGTGCAACCGGAGCCGCAGATTACTCGGATTTTCACAGATTGGCGATCATGATCTTCCCGGCATCGTTATGATGACCGGCAATGGAATAGCGTGGGGTGGTTGTCTGGGCGAGAATGGCCGCGAACACTTGATCGCGTATCCTTCGCCGCATTCGCACCCGAATATACAGAGCGCACCATGAACATCCCCGGCGAGAATTTCCGCACCATCTGGCCGCATCCCGAGGATCCGCGCGTGGTCCGGATCATCGACCAGCGCCAGCTTCCGCATCGCTATGTGGTTTGCGATCTGGCCACGCACCAGGACGGTGCCCGGGCGATTCGCGACATGATGGTACGCGGCGCGCCCCTGATCGGCGCCACCGCCGCATGGAGCCTGTATCTCGCCGCGCTGGAGGCCGAGCGCACGGCCAAAAGCCGTCAGGCGCGGCTCGACTTCATCCTCGAGGCGGCCGAGACGCTGAACGCGACGCGCCCGACGGCGGTCAATCTGCGCTGGGCGATCGAGCGCATGCTGGACGTCATTCGCGGCACCGATGATGCGGATTCGCTGACCGAAAGGCTGCGCCGGGAGGCCGCGGCGATCTGCGACGAGGACGTGGCGATCTCGCGCGCCATCGGCGAGCACGGCGTGGAGCTGATCGCCGCGATCGCCGAGCGCAACGGCGGTAATCCGGTGAACATCCTCACCCATTGCAACGCCGGCTCGCTGGCCACGATCAACTGGGGCACGGCCACCGCGCCGATTTATATCGCCCACGAGCGCGGCATCCCCATCCACGTGTGGGTCGACGAGACGCGCCCGCGCAACCAGGGCTCGCAGCTCACAGCCTGGGAACTGGCTCGCAGCGGCATTGCGCATACCGTCATCGTCGACAACGCCGGCGGCCACCTGATGCAGCACGGCCAGGTCGATCTGTGCATCACCGGTACCGACCGCACGACCCGCAGCGGGGATGTGGCCAACAAGATCGGGACCTATCTCAAGGCACTCGCGGCCCGCGACAGCGACGTGCCGTTCTATGTCGCGCTGCCCTCGACCACGATCGACTGGACCATCAGCGACGGCGTGCGCGAGATTCCGATCGAGGAGCGCGGCGGCGAAGAGGTCAGCCACATCACCGGTCTCGACGGCGAGGTGGTTCGCACCGTACGCGCCATCGCCGAGGATTCGCCGGTGGCCAATTTCGCCTTCGACGTCACGCCGGCGCGCCTGGTCACCGGCCTGATCACCGAGCGCGGTATCTGTGCAGCCAGCGAGGAAGGCATCGCGGGACTGTTTCCGGAGCGCGCCGGCGCAGTCGCATGATCGACGAAGGCTATACGAAGTACACGGTCGACTGGCACCGGGCTCCGGCCCTGCCGGCGGCCATGATCGTCGAGTTGAACGACTGTCGCAATCGCCTGTATGCGGCCGGACTGGTGGGCTATTACGAAGCGCACGGGGTCGGCTTCGGCAACGTGAGTATTCTTGCGCCGGATGGCCGGGGTTTCATCATCAGCGGTACCGGCACCGGCGAGATCGCGCACACCGACGAGCGCCACTACAGCTGGGTCACCGACTACGACATCGACGCCAATCGCGTCGTCTGCCACGGCCCGGTGCAGGCCTCCTCCGAGGCGCTCACCCACGCGGCCATCTACGAACTGGATTCCGTGATCCGGGCCGTCGTCCACGTGCACAGCGCGGAGTTGTGGCAGCGCCTGATCGACCGAGTGCCGACCACGGCGGCCAACGTGCCCTACGGTACGCCCGAGATGTCGCGCGAATTCGTTCGGCTGTACCGAGAAACCGATTTTGTCGACGGCGGCGTCGTCGTCATGGCCGGCCACGAGGAGGGCATCGTGGCGTGCGGCGCTGATTTGAAACAGGCCGAGCATCGGATTCTTAAACTGGTATCGAATGGCGAATAGGGGCCGGGCCTGGCAATAGCTGCGCAATCGGTGAAAAGAATCAGGATGCCGATCGGCGTGCACTTCTCTGGATCGAAGCACTGCATGGGAACCGGAATCTAATGGCCAGAGCCCCGTTGGGCTTTGGCAGCGGGTTGGCGGTCTCCTGCGTAATCGTCCGGAAGCCAGCGGATCGGGCCGTACCAGGCGTTCGCCCGCTGTCCGGCATTGTCGCAGTCCGTCATGATCGCCAGCGCATCGACGTGATCGGGTTCGATGCCGTGGAGCCGGCGGAAATCAGCGAGCACGTCGCGGCGTTCGGTCATCCATTCACCGAGCCTCGATTCTCCGCTTTGTATCGCGATCATCCGGAATTGCGATGCAAAGGCGTTATCCCATGTGTCGCCTTCGGATCGTGAACTGCTCCAGACGTAATTGATGATCCGGCTGCGAAAACGCGGCCAGCGCTCGGCCACCACGTAGATGCGCGCCGGGTAGTCGTCGCCGGATTTTTCGGTTTCGTCGATGTCCGTATAGACCGAATCCACGCGCCAGCGCCATTCGAGTATCGGGGTTTGTTGCAGGCTGATCTTGCGTTCGAGCATCAGGCCCGAGGCGCTGGAATTCCGGCATTCGGCCAGGACCGCGTCGTGCCCGGCGTTGCCGGGCGCTTCGACCCGGGTGTAGCGCGTGTGACCGGCAAACTCGATCGGACTCCAGGCGATCATTTCGGCGGGCACAAGCGTGCGTTCTCCCGCGGCCAGTCCGGGCAGGGTGATTGCGCCCGAAAGGGCGATCGCCAGGCCGCAGATGCCGTGCAGCCAGCGCAACTTCAGTCGCGCTGCGTCAACGCCAGGCGCCGCACTTCGAGTTCGGCCTCGAACGCTTCGCCGAAGGCGGCCAGCGCGATCGACCGCAGGTTGCCGAAGTCGGGCTTGCCGCGGATGGACTCGCCCGTGAAATCGCTGAACGGCACGAATACCTCGCGCCACTCCTGCGTCACCGGCAATTCGGCGCGGTAATACTGCCAGGGCCGGCGGCAGTCGGGCGTTCTGACGTGCACGAAATATGGGCCGGGCGCCCCGCGGACCTGGAGCCGGACGCCGTCGAAGCCCGAGGCGTCCAGCGCTTCGCCGTCGGCGGCCAGCGGCAGGCGGGCCTGGATGAAGCCACCGTTGTTTTCCAGCCGGACCGATCCGCGCATGCGCAGCGCCGGACCATCGTCGGTTTCGATCACGCCGGCCTGCATGTCGGATCGCCCGCCCATGAC
>JAGXKW010000081.1 GCA_018334995.1 Wenzhouxiangellaceae bacterium | reverse complement strand
GGGAGATGCTCGGCGGCGTCGACGGCCGGAAGCGGGGTCATCACGTGCTGTAGTCATTTGCGACATGCACCCAACGTCCGGTGGCCACCCATCTGCCTCGAAGGCGCCGAGAAGCGCAGGGCCGGGCGGATAAAGACGCGCCGCATGTCTGAGCGACCGAAGGGAGTGAGTTCGGCGCGTCCCGCCCGGACCGAGCATCGGAGGGTACCCGGCGCAGTTTGCCGGGCGCCGCCGCGGCATGAGCGGTTTTGCCTACTTTTGCCGCACCAAAAGTAGGTCGCTCAAGCCGGCGCAGCCGGCGGCGAAACGGCTTTTGAATCTTGATGTTATTAAAGGCCCCGTCGGCGTCGACCAGCAAAAAATATCGGCGACGAAGCCGAATTTTTATGCCCGCCAGTGCCGCCGCAACCGGCACAAACCCCCAACCTGCGCTAACCTAATCCCCATGAATACCATCCACAACTTCAGCGCCGGCCCGGCCGCGCTGCCGTGGCCGGTGCGCGAGCGGCTGGCCGACGAATTCTCGCTCGACGAGGCGCACACGCCTTCGATTGCCGAGGTCTCGCACCGCGGCCCGCGTTTCGCGGAGGTCGCCGAGCGATTGCGGGCCGGGATTCGCAAGCTCGCCGGCATCGGCGACGAACACGAAGTGCTGCTGCTGCAGGGCGGGGCGCATCTGCAGTTCGCGATGCTGCCGACGAACTTCGCCCGCGGTCGCACGGCGGCGTTCATGCTCAGCGGCCACTGGGGCGAGAAGGCGTTCGCCGAATCGGCGCGCATCACCGAATCGCGCGTGGTTGCCAGCAGTGCCGATGAGGGCTACCAGGATCTGCCCGAGCTGGGCCACCTGCCGGCCGATGCGGCTTATCTGCACTACACCGGCAACGAGACCATCCACGGCGTGCAGTTCGAACAGCCCCCGGCGGCGGCCGTGCCGCTGGTCGCCGACATGTCCAGCGAGTTCCTGTCGCGCCCGTATCCGTACGCCGACCTCGCGCTGGCCTACGCCGGCGCGCAGAAGAACCTGGGCGTGGCCGGGTTGACCGTGGTGCTGGTCCGGCGCGACCTGCTGGATCGCATTCCCGACGACCTGCCGCAGTACCTGGACTATCGCACCTGGATCGAGTCCGGCTCGATGAAGAACACGCCTTCGACGTTCGCCTGGTTTGTCGCCGCCGAGGTGATCGACTGGATCGAATCCGGCGGCGGCCTGGAAAAGCTGGGCGCGCGCAACCGGGCCAAGGCCGACAAGCTGTACGCGGCCATCGACGCCTCGGATTTCTACTCCAACCCGGTCGCCCCCGAGGCCCGCTCGATGATGAACATCCCGTTCGTGATGGCCGACGACGCGCTGACAAAGACATTCGTCGAACAGGCCGAAGCCGCCGGCATGCCGGGACTCAAGGGCCACCGCGCCGTGGGCGGACTGCGCGCCAGCCTGTACAACGCGCTGGGCATGGACGCCGTCGACGCCCTTGTGACGTTCATGCACGAATTCGAGCGCAAGCACGGCTGAAGGCGGGCACGTATTTGTAGCCCGGATCAGCGTGCCTCGCGCATCCGGGGCCGCAGGCCGGCAAGGTCGCGAGCAGCCTTCGCGATTCGCGTTGCGCTGCCGATGCATTTCGTGTGGGGAGGAGCGTCTCGCGCCGATGCGGTTGCGCTGATCGAGACGGTGCCATCGGCGCGAGACGCACCTCCCACAGAGCTTGCCCTGCATCCTGTCTTCCGTCTTTCACCTTTCTCAGCGCCACCTTTCTCACTACCTCCGCGTGCGGTTGGTCTTGGTTTTTCGATATCGGGTCGTCGATCGACGTATGATCTACCCGTGAGCGAAGACATCTCCCCAAAACCCGACCTGGCCGACATCCGCAAGCGGATCGATGCGCTGGACGACGAGATCCAGCGTCTGATCGGCGAGCGCGCGCAGCTGGCGCTGGACGTGCGCACCAGCAAGGGCGCGCTGGAAGGCGGGGTGGACTACTATCGCCCCGAGCGCGAGGCGCAGGTACTGCGCCGGGTCATTGAACGCAACGAGGGGCCGCTGAGCGATTCGGTGATGCTCAGGCTGTTCCGCGAGATCATGTCGGCCTGCCTCGCCCAGCAGGAGCCGATGAAGATCGCCTACCTGGGGCCCGAAGGCACCTTCACCCAGCAGGCGGTCTACCGCCAGTTCGGTCACTCGGTGCAGGCCATCGCCATGGCTTCCATCGAGGACGTGTTCCTGCAGGTCCAGGCCGGCGAGGCCGACTTCGGCGTGGTGCCGGTGGAAAACTCCACCCAGGGTATGGTCACTCACACCCTGGACATGTTCCTGAACGCCGAGGTCAAGATCTGCGCCGAGGTCGAGCTGCGCATCCATCAACACCTGTTGACACACGCGAAATCGCTGACCGAGATCGAGCGCGTCTACGCCCATGCGCAGTCGCTGGCCCAGTGCAAGCACTGGCTCAGGGCCAACCTGCCCGAAGCCGAGCTGATCGCCGTGTCGAGCAACGCCGAGGCCGCCCGGCGCGTGCGCACGTCGCCCGAATCGGCCGCGGTGGCCGGCGCGCATGCCGCCGAGGTCTACGGCGTGCCGGTGCTGTTCGGCAACATCGAGGACCACGTCGACAACACCACCCGGTTCCTGGTGCTGGGCAGGGCGCTGCTGGAGCCTTCGGGCGACGACAAGACCACTCTGCTGGTGGCCGGCGCCGACGGGCCCGGCGCGCTGTTCCAGCTGCTCGAACCGTTGGCCCGGCACGGCATCAACATGAATCGCATCGAATCGCGCCCCAGCCGCCAGGGGCGCTGGGACTACGTGTTTTTCATCGACGTCGACGGCCACGTCACCGATCCGAACCTGAAAGCCGCGATGGCCGAGCTGGAAGGCGACGCGCGGATGGTGCGCGTGCTCGGCTCCTATCCCCGCGCGGTGCTCGGAAAGCTGCCGGAAACCGGGTAGAAAGTCAGCCGGTTGGCTGGTTGGCTGGTTGGCTGGTTCGTTGGTTCGTTGGTTGGAAAGGCCGATGTCGGATTTCCGGATTCCGGCTTCCGGAATCGTCGCCGTCTTTCGTAGGAGCTTGCCCTGCAAGCGAAGCTTTTCGATTAATCCGAACCCGGAACCCGGAACCCCTGCATCGCCGCTTGTCCGCGACGAAGCGACGAAATCATTTCACCGGAACCCCAACTGCCGCCACGCTTCGTAGAAAACCACCGCCGCCGCATTGGAAAGATTGAGGCTGCGCGCCTCCGCACGCTGCGGAATCTTCACCCGCTCCTCCGGCGCGAACCGATCGAGCACGGCGTCCGGCAGGCCACGCGTCTCGGGGCCGAACAGCAGCACGTCGTCGGACCGGTATTCGACCCGGTCGTAGCGCGTCGAACCCCGGGTGGTCAGCGCAAGCCAGCGACGCGCACCGAGCGCCGCTACGGCGGCCTCGAGATCGGCGTGGATCTCGACGACTTCGCGCGCAAAGTGATCCAGCCCGGCCCGCCGCAGCCGCCGGTCGTCCAGCGCAAAACCGAGCGGCCGCACCAGATGAAGCCGGGTGCCCGTGTTGGCGCACAGCCGGATCAGGTTGCCGGTATTGGGCGGTATCTCGGGCTGGTAGAGGACGATTTGCGGTCGGTTTTCCAATGTGATCGGCATCAAAAAAATTTAACCTCCAAGTCTTGAAAGTGACGGCGAAACTGCGTAGAGTCTCAGCTCCGGGGACACAAGATATTGTGTGCAAAATTTGACCACACCACAAGGATTTGTGGACAATTCGGTCAACAAGCTGTGGATAACAACGGGTAGTCAATCAAATCAATAAGCTAGGAGCGGGCATGAGCGTATCGGCTGAAGCACTGAATTCCGCGCTTCCGGAAATCGAGTTCCAGGAAGCTTCCATGGATATCTGGGACAAGAAGTATCGCCTGAAAGCCAAGAGCGGAGAGATCGTCGACGCGACCATCGACGAGACCTACAAGCGGGTGGCCCGGGCGCTGGCCGACGCCGAGAAGGGCACCGACGCGCGCGAGCACTGGTACCGCGAATTCCTGTGGGCGCTGCGCCGCGGCGTCATTCCGGCCGGACGCATCACCTCCAATGCCGGCGCCCAGGCCTACAAGCCGGCCACCTCGACCATCAACTGCACGGTCTCGGGCACCATCGGCGACTCGATGAACGACATCCTCGGCAAGGTGCACGAAGCCGGCCTCACGCTCAAGGCCGGCTGCGGCATCGGCTATGAATTCTCCACCCTGCGGCCCAAGGGCGCCTACGTCTCCGGCGCCGGCGCGCATACCTCCGGGCCGATGTCGTTCATGGACATCTACGACAAGATGTGCTTCACGGTCTCCTCGGCCGGCGGCCGCCGCGGCGCGCAAATGGCCACCTTCGACGTCTCGCATCCCGACGTCATGGACTTCATCCGCGCCAAGCGCGAAAACGGCGTGCTGCGCCAGTTCAACTGCTCGCTGCTGATCACCGATGACTTCATCCGCGCGGTGAACGACGAGGCCGACTGGCCGCTGGTGTTCCCGGTGCTCGAGTCCGAGGCCGGCGACCTCGATCTGAACGACCCCGAACAGGTCATCTGGCGCGATTGGCCCGTGCAGTCCGGCTACGTCAGCAACGAAGAAGGCCTGGTCGCGTGCAAGATCTACAAGACCGTCCCGGCCAAGCGGCTGTGGAACATGATCATGTCGTCGACGTACGACTACGCCGAGCCGGGTTTCATTCTGGTCGATCGGATCAACGAGCAGAACAATAACTGGTGGACCGAGACCATACGCGCCACAAACCCCTGCGGCGAGCAGCCATTGCCGCCCTACGGCGCCTGCCTGCTCGGCTCGGTCAACCTGACCCGCTTCGTCGACAAGCCTTTCACCGAGGAAGCCAGCTTCAACTGGGACGAGTACAAAAAGGCGGTCAAGATCTTCACCCGCATGCTCGACAACGTGGTCGAAGTGAATGGTCTCCCGCTGGGACAGCAGCGCCGCGAGATCGAATACAAGCGCCGCCACGGCATGGGCTTCCTGGGGCTGGGGAGCGCGCTGACCATGCTGCGCAAGAAGTACGGCCAGCCCGAGTCGCTGGAATTCACCGAAAAGGTCAGCCGCGAAATGGCGGTGGCCGGCTGGGAAGCGGGCCTGGAGCTGGCGCAGGAGAAAGGTCCGGCGCCTATAATGATTGACGAGTTCGAAGTCACGCCCGAGATGCTGCGAAAGCGCCCGGAAATGGTGCGCGACGGCTACAAGCCCGGCGACCGCATTCCCGGCCGCGTGCTGCACGCACGCTACAGCCGCTACATGCAGAAGGTCGGCGAAGTCGCGCCGGAACTGGTCGAACAGCTCGCCGAGACCGGCGCGCGATTCAGCCACCACACCTCGATCGCGCCGACCGGCACCATTTCGCTGTCGCTGGCCAACAACGCCTCCAACGGCATCGAGCCCAGCTTCGCGCACCACTACAACCGCAACGTCATCCGCGAGGGCAAGAAAAGCAAGGAAAAGGTCAGCGTGTTCTCCTACGAGCTGCTGGCCTACAAGACGCTGGTCAACCCGAAGGCGATGCCGTTCAGTGAAGACCCGGAAGAGCAGCTCCCGGACTACTTCCTGACTTCCGAGAGCATCTCGCCGAAGGAGCACGTCGCCATCCAGGCCGCGGCCCAGAAATGGATCGACTCGTCGATCTCCAAGACCGCCAACGTGCCTACCGAGTATCCGTACGAGGACTTCAAGGACATCTACCTCTACGCCTGGGAGCAGGGCCTGAAAGGCTGCACCACCTTCCGCTTCAACCCGGAAGCCTTCCAGGGCGTACTGGTCACCGACAAGGACCTGGAGAACACCACGTACGTGTTCGAGCTGGAGGACGGGCAGACCGTCGAGCTGAAGGGCGGGGAAGAGGTCGAGTACGACGGGGAGACGCATACGGCCGCAAACCTCTTCGATGCCCTTAAAGAAGGCTACTACGGCAAATTCTGATGGGGCTTCGCCAGGAACTCGTATGCTGCGTTTCGCGGCACACCGCGCATCCTCACGCACACAACACGTGCGCTCCGGTGTCGCGGTGCTTGCGAAGCCTTGCCTACGAGCCCCTGGCTGTGCCCCATCGCGTAGCGGGTTTAAAAAACCCTGTCATCCCGGACACGCTCCGCGCAATCCAGGGCCTCGGCACACAACCGAACGTGATTGACGGCCCAAAAGCCGGCATCCCGGACTTGATCCGGGACCCAGCGGCTTTTGTAGCCCGGGTAAGCGAAGCGCACCCGGGGAACCAACGAACCAATGAACCAACGAACTAACGCACCAGATCTGGGGTAGGAGAAAAGAAAATGGCAGTGAACATCGACAAGAAAATCGTGGGCTACCAGGTCAAGGACAAGGAAAAGGGCGAGGTCAAGGAGGCCGGCGGCACGGCGGCGCAGCCCCAGACAGATTCCGAGTCCGGCGGCAAGAAGAAAGCCGAAGTCATCCGCATGCACGAAAAGGTCGAGCGGCCCGAGGGCATGGAATGCCTGGAGGGCGCGACCTACAAGATCCGCACGCCGCTGGACGACCACGCGCTGTACGTCACGATCAACGACATCGTCCTGAACTCCGGCACCGAGCACGAAGTGCGCCGGCCGTTCGAGATCTTCATCAACTCCAAGAACATGGACCACTTCCAGTGGATCGTCGCGCTCACCCGCGTCATGTCCGCGGTGTTCCGCAAGGGCGGCGACGTCACCTTCCTGTCCGAGGAGCTCCAGGCCGTGTTCGATCCCAAGGGCGGCTACTTCAAGCCCGGCGGACGCTTCGTGCCCTCGATCGTCGCCGACATCGGGGCGGTCATCGAGCACCACTTCAAGCGGATCGGCCTGCTGGAACCCGACGAGCTTTCCGAGCAGCAGCAGCTGATGTTGAAGGAAAAGCGCGCGGAATTCGAGGCGCGGGAGAACGGCGAGGCAGCGCCTGAAAAAAAAACGATGAATGAAGCCGCGGGGATGGCCGAAGATTCAGGATATCCCGCGGCGGCTTCGCTATGCTTCAAGTGCAATACCAAGGCGATGGTGTTGCTGGACGGGTGTCAGACTTGTCTTGCCTGTGGTTATTCAAAATGCGGTTAGCGGCTTCGTCAGAAACTCGTACGCGGCGTTTGTTTTGCGGCGCCTCGTGACCGTTGCAGCTACCGGGATCGAGCATCCAGCGCGGCCAATTCGTTGCGCATTGTCTGTTTCTCGGCATCAAGCCAGACTTGGAGCTCTCGAAACCGCGGTTGCCGCACAAAATCCCGGACAATGGGGGGATACCTGTCGGGACGACCGAATGTTGATGGTAGCAGTGCATGCGGGACATGCTTTTCAACCATAGCCTCCATCCGATCCAGGGCTTTTTCGTGCTGCCCGCGCAGGATCTCGATCCAGGCCAGGCGCCTTTGGACAATGCTTTCCGATCGCCTTGGTATCCGGTTCCGGAGTCGGCGCTCGGATGCT
>JAGXKW010000027.1 GCA_018334995.1 Wenzhouxiangellaceae bacterium | reverse complement strand
TCAGATCGATGCGCCCGGACTCCGTCACGTGGATATCGCGCGCGAATCCTTCCGGGTCGAGCTTGGCGGTGAAATCGTATTCGAAGGTCTGGCGTGGGCTGCGCAGCAGGCTGTTGACCAGGCGAATGCCGCCGAGAAAGTTCGCCGCGGCATTCAGCGTCACCGTGCCCTGCCCGTATCCCTCGATGACGGGCATCTCGTTACTCACGCCGTCGAGCAGCGGCTCGCCGTCCAGGCGAATCGAGTAGGAAACGCCCTGCAGCCTGAGCGGCTCCGGATTCGGATTCAGCACGATCAGCCCGATCTCGAACGCCGGCAGGCCGGATGCCTGTCCCGGCACGGCCCGGAACGACTGTACGCTGACGGTCGGCAATTCCCGGTCCTGGCCCAAACCCGCACAGCCGGTAACGAACATGGCCAGCGCAGCCATCAGGGGTCGAGCGAATATTCTTGCATTGCTTGATTTCATAATGCTCCAGCCAGCATCCAGTTCAAGACTTCACGATCGGAAGATTCATCACGGCGAACCCGTCAAGGCAAACGGGAATTCACACGGTAGTAATCATGATACCGTGCCACCGGTTACCGCGCCACTGGGAAACCCGGGCTGTCATCTGCCGGCAGCGCGACGACACTGCGCCGGCCTGGCAGGCCGAAGGACGCGCAATGCCGAAAGGCCTTGACGGGCTCCAATCGGCATGTAGATGATCTGGACTAATAGTTCCATTCATTCTCTTTCGCGGCGTTTTCAAACGTTCCGCGGACAACCCACCACGAATCGATACCCTCAAAACGTTCGGGTCGGGATCAGGGGCGTCCGGTAACTGTCCGAATACCCCGGGAACCGACCAACGGCACATCATCGGTCGAGTAACTGACGGGAGCCCGGTTGCCGGCCATGCCGAAAAATGCAATCACAGGAGCATACGCATATGCTGGACACGACTGCAACGGTTTCGGACGAAGGGCTGGATCGGCAAGGTCCGGACCATCAAGGGTTCATCTCCGCGATCAGCACGATATTGCCCGACGCCGCCATCGTTACGGACCCGTTGCTGTGCCTGACGAACGGTACTGACGCCAGCTTTTACAGGCTGGTTCCCAAAGCCATCCTGTATCCCGAAACCGAAAGCCAGGTATCGCGAATCCTGGCCATGGCACGCCGATTTTGCGTGCCGCTGACATTTCGCGCCGCAGGCACCAGCCTGTCCGGCCAGGGCGTCACCGATTCCATCCTGGTCAAGATCGGTCCGGCCTGGAAGCAGGCGCAGGTGGGTGAACATGGTGAGTCGATCACGCTGGGCCCGGCCGTCATTGGCGCGCATGCCAACCGGATGCTCGCGCCCTACGGCCGAAGAATCGGGCCCGACCCGGCATCGCTGGACGCCGCGCAGATCGGGGGAATCGTGGCGTGCAACTCCAGCGGCATGTGCTGCGGCACGGCCCAGAACAGTTACCAGACCCTGCGTGGCGCCCGCCTCATTCTTGCCGACGGCACGACCCTGGATTCTGCCGATGACGTCAGTCGGGCCGAATTCAGCAAGACCCACGGGGAATTTCTCGGCGAGTTGAAAGCAATCTCGGACGAGGTCAAGCGAGACACCGAGCTGGCCGAACTGATCGAACGCAAGTTCTCCATCAAGAACACCTGTGGCTTCAGCCTGAACGCGTTGATCGATTTCACCGACCCCGTCGACATACTGACGCACCTCATGGTCGGTTCCGAGGGCACGCTTGGGTTTATCTCCAGCTTTTCTTACACCACGGTCGAAGATCCGGCGCACAAGGCAACGGCGCTGGCCGTTTTTTCCGATGTACGCACTGCATGCATGGCCGTCGCAAGGCTGGAAGAACAACCGGTCACCGCAGTGGAGCTCATGGATGGCGCTTCCCTGCGCTCGGTCCATGGCAAGCCGGGCATGCCGGAAGAACTGGATCAATTGCCCCGCGAAGCCGCGGCCCTCCTGATCGAGTGCGGTTCTGCCGACCCGCGCATCCTGGAAAGCCAGGTCGATCGCGTGACGCGCGAACTCCGGGACATCGAAATGCTCACGCCCCTCGAGTTCACCGAGGACGCGGGCCGGAGAACCGCACTATGGGCAGTGCGCAAGGGCACGTTCCCCTCCGTCGGCGCGATGCGCCCGCCCGGCACCCACGTGATCATCGAGGACGTGGCCGTCCCGACCGCAAAGCTGGCCGATGCAGTGCTTGAGCTGCGGGAGTCTTTCAGCAACTACGGTTACGACGACGCAATCATCTTCGGGCATGCGCTTGCAGGCAATATCCATTTCGTGCTGACCCCCGATCTCGGCACGACCGAAGCATTGGACCGATACGGCATGTTCATGGATGAACTGGCCTCGCTCATTGCGGGACGCTACCAGGGATCCCTGAAGGCGGAACATGGCACCGGCCGCAACATGGCGCCATATGTCGAACTCGAATGGGGCGAAAAGGCGTACGACCTCATGTGGCGCCTGAAACGCCTGTTCGATCCGGCCGGAATCCTGAATCCGGGGGTGATCCTCAATGAGGACAGGAACATCCACATGCAGAACATCAAGCCGCTGCCGCTTGTAGATTCGATCGTGGATAAATGCATCGAATGCGGCTTCTGCGAACCGGTATGCCCCACGCGCGAGTACACCACCACGCCGCGCCAGCGCATCGTCGGACTGCGCGAGATCTCCCGCCTGAAGGAAACCGGTGAGGCCCCGGACCGCATGCGCGAAATGGTGAAATCCTACGAGCACCAGGCCATCGCGAGCTGCGCCGGCGACGGTCTTTGCGGTCAAGCCTGCCCGGTGGGGATCAATACCGGCAAAATGATGACCCGTCTGAGGAGCCAGGCCTGGGGACGTACGGGACCCGGAATCGCATCTTTTCTCGGCCGTCGATTCGCGACCGTGATGTCCATGACGCGATGGGGTCTTGCAGGCGCCAACCTGGCCCACCGCATCCTCGGCGCACGCGCCATGTCCGCGCTTTCCCGGGGCGCCCGAAAACTTTCCGGCGGCCGTGTGCCCCTGTGGATGCCGGCCATGCCCACGCCGGCCCGTCTGGCCCGACCCGGCAGCTTCCCGGATCAGGAACGGCCTCGCGTCGTCTATTTCCCCAGTTGTGCAAGCCGTACCATGGGACCGGCTCTCGGCGATCCCGAAAAGGCTTCCCTGTCGACCCCTGTCGTCTCGCTCCTGGAGAAAGCGGGCTACCAGGTGGTGTTTCCGGATTCCATCGGTGGCCTTTGCTGCGGCAAGCCTTTCGACAGCAAAGGCCTGTTCAACGAAGCCGAGCGCAAATTCAGTGAACTCGAAAACGGCTTGCGCGCGGCCAGCCGCGGCGGGCAAGACCCGATCGTTTTCGATACCAGTCCCTGCGCCTATCGCGCCACCCATGAACACGCCTGCAATCTGAAGATTCATGACCTTCCGGACTTCCTGGCCACGCATGTTCTGCCGAAACTCGATGTCGTCGCACGCGAAAAAAAGGTAGCGATGCACACGACGTGCAGCACGCTCAAGGCGGGAACCGAGCAGCGCCTGCACGAACTGGCCTCGGCCTGTTCGGAACAGGTCGTTCAGCCTTCCGGCATCAAATGCTGCGGCTGGGCAGGATCTCTCGGGTTCACGCTGCCCGAGGTGAATGCCAGCGCCTTGCGAACGCTGGTCGGTCAATTGCCCGACGACTGCGCCGAAGGCGTGTCTTCGAGCAGAACCTGCGAAATCGGCCTGAGCAATCATGGCGCAAGGCCCTATCGGTCGATTGCCTATCTGCTGGATCGCTGCACCCAACCGCGTGAGCACCGATGAATTTACAGGCTGATCGAAAAATGAGGTCCTGGCTCCTGCGCGAGGCTCTGCCTGAATCGGCCACCGCTCGCCACTGATCACGACGGATCACGCGTATTTTCCAATAACCGTCAAACGGGAGAACAATATCAACAAGCCAACTGCCAGAAGCTTCGGATACATCAGGCCTTTGCTCGCCTTATCCGTCTTGCTGATCGTTCTCTGCGGCACGCTCTTTACCCCTGCGCTTGCCGACGACGAAAAAGTGGAAGAACTCGAGCGAAGGATCGAGGAACTGGAGTCGCGCGATCATCACAAACGCATCGAGGAGCTCGAATCCCTGGTCGAAGAGCTTATCGAGCACAATCAGCGGATCATCCAGGCGCGAAGCGTTGAACTGGAAACCGCCTCCGAAGAAGTCGCCGCGGCGCGAGCCCAGGCCGAGCAGGCCAGGAGAAAGCTTGACGAAATGGCGCAGCGCGTAGAGCCGGCCATCGCCATTGCCGAACGACAGGAAGACAAACCGAATTTCACTTTCGGCGGCTACGTCAAGACCGACTTCATGGCAACCGACTTCGACGACGGCGAGCTTTCCGGGGACAGCGTGGGTCGCGATTTCCTGGTGCCGGGTACCATTCCGATCGGCGGACAAGGCGAGGGCGTAAAACTGGACGCTCACGTGCGCGAAAGCCGTTTCCACTTTCAGACCGACCATACCATCGGCGACGGTCATGAGATAACGAGTTTCATCCAGCTCGATTTCCTGACGACGCCTTTCGGAAATGAACGTGTCAGCAATTCTTTTTCACCCAGGCTGCGTCACGCCTTCTTTACTTATAACGAATTCCTGATCGGGCAGACATGGAATACCTTCATGGATGTCCCGGCACTCGCCGAAAGCGTCACCTTTCTCGGTGCCTCCGGCTCGACATCGTTTGGCCGCCAGCCACAGATCCGATACAGCCCGGGAAATTTCGCGATTGCACTCGAGAACAGTGAAACCACCGTTACCCCGTTGGACGGCGGCCGGATCGAGACGGACGACAACAACGTACCCGACCTGAACGTCCGTCATACCTGGGATTCGGAATGGGGGCACCTCCAGGTCGCCGGAATCCTGCGCCAGCTCAAGTACGAAGACCGGAGTATCGACGTCGACGATTCGATCCTGGGATGGGGCGTGAGCTTTTCCGGAAAGCTGTTGCTGGGGCGCGACGATCTGCGATGGATACTGCACTACGGAGACGGCATCGGCCGATACGTCGGACTCAACTTCGCCAACGACGCGGCCATCCGTCCAGATGGCACGCTGGAAACCATCGGCACGGCCGGGGGCTTCGCCGCATACCGCCATTGGTGGAATCGGAAATGGCGCTCCAACCTGATTCTTTCCTATATGGAAGTCGACAACCCCGAGCGGTTCGACGGTCTGCGTGTCAACAGGTCCAATTGGAGCGGCCAGATCAACCTTCTTTACAGTCCCGTCCCGCCGATGAGTTTCGGGCTCGAGTATCTGATTGCCGAGCGGGAGGTCGAAACACGCGAAACCGGACAAATGAACCAGCTGCACTTCATGGCCAAGTACATATTCTGAGCACGGCCTGAAACGCATAGGTGCAGGCACGCATGGTATTGCGCTATTGCAGTATCACCAGACAGAAACTGCCGCCCAGGAGAAAAACATGTCCATAGGATTTTTAGCCGTTCTGGCGATGATCCCGATCGCGATCGCCCTCGTGCTCATGGTCGGTCTGCGCTGGCCGGCTACACAGGCAATGCCGATCGCGTGGGCCGCGGCCTCGGTAGCGGCAATACTGGTCTGGCAACTGCCGGTGGGCTATGTTCTGGCGCTGTCTATACAGGGAATCATCACAGCCGTCGGCATCCTGATCATCGTCTTCGGGGCAATACTGATCCTGATGACCCTGCGCGACTCCGGCGCGATGGAAACCATCCAGAGCGGCATGCAGGACATCTCGCCGGACATGCGCGTGCAGGCGATCATCATCGGCTTCCTGTTCGCGGCTTTCATCGAGGGTGCCGCAGGCTTCGGCACCCCGGCCGCGCTGGCAGCACCGTTGCTGCTGGCACTCGGGTTTCCGCCGATGGCGGCGGCGGTCATCTGCCTTTCGTTCAATACCGTTCCGGTCACCTTCGGTGCCGTGGGCACCCCGATCGTGCTGGGTTTGACCTTCCTGCGCGACCTGATCAACGATGCGGTGACCGTCGACGGTCCGGGCGTCAATTTCAGCGACTACCTGTCTTTCGGCGAAGTCGTTGCGCAATGGTCGACGATCATGCATCTGCCGATGGCGTTCATTCTTCCAATATTCATGCTTGGTTTCATCACCCGTTTTTTCGGCCCGAATCGCGCATGGTCCGACGGCTTCGCCGCCTGGAAATTCTGCATCTTCGCCTCGTTTGCGTTCAGCGTTCCGTACGTGTTCTTTGCCTGGTTCGTCGGACCGGAATTCCCTTCCCTGATCGGGGGGCTCATCGGCCTGGGCATTGTCGTCTGGGGCGCCAAGCGGGGCATTGCCGTTCCCGACCGGGTATTTACGTTCGGCAGCCAGAAAGACTGGGACCCCGAATGGACCGGCACCGTGAGTGTCACCGAGGGCAGCAGATTCGAGGCCCGGATGAGCCAGTTCAAGGCCTGGTCGCCGTATATGCTGATCGGCCTGATCCTCGTTCTTACCCGAATCGACCAGCTTGGTCTCAAGAGCTGGCTGGCCGACGTGCAGATCAACTTCCGGAATATCCTCGGATATGAGTCCGTCGAAGGAAGTATCGCAATTCTTTACCTCCCGGGAACGATTCCATTCATCCTGGTCGCGGTGCTGACGATCTTCATTCACAGAATGAGCCCGGCCCAGGTCAGGTCTGCGTGGATCGACGCCATCAGGCGAATGAAGAATCCGGCGATCGCGCTGTTCTTTGCCGTCGCCCTGGTCTCCATATTCCGGGGCTCGGGGATTGCCGATAAAGCCTTGAACCCCAACAATTACCCGTCCATGCCGCTGGCGATGGCCGAAGCGATGGCGGCGATCGCCGGCCAGACCTGGCCGATGTTTGCCGGTTTCATCGGTGGACTGGGCGGTTTCATCACCGGGTCCAATACCGTGTCGAACCTGCTGTTCTCGGAATTTCAGTGGGGGATGGCGAGCGAGCTCGACCTGCCGCATCAGATCATCGTCGCGGCCCAGGCCGTCGGCGGCGGGTTCGGCAACATGGTCTGCATCCACAACATCGTTGCCGCGTGCGCGGTCGTGGGCCTGTCCGGGAAGGAAGGGCTGATATTGCGCAAGACATTCTGGCCCTTCGTGCTGTATGGAGTCGTCGTCGGAATCGTGGTTACGCTCTTGAGCTTCGTCTTCGTCCCGAATCTGTATTAGTGTAACCCGCCGCTGATTCTGTAACTTTCAGCGAGCAGGCCGAGGCGTATTTCGCCGTTCGCCACGTCTGTTCGTCAAGTCTCGGAAAAGCCCTGCTCGATGTCGGCAAAATCCCGATAGCGGCGCTCGGGCATGGCCTCGATGCGCGACACGAGTTCGTCCGGGGCATTGTTGTCGCGCGCCCGCTGCAGCAGCGCGTCGCGCCTGGCCGGCAGCGCGATACCCTTCAGTGCATGCGCCAGCGCGGCGGCGCTGGCGCCGCGCGCGCTCCGCTGCGACGGCGGCGGTTCAGCGGAACGGTCGATGCCGGTGATCGCTTCCTGGAAGGCCTTGGCCAGTTCCGCCGCATCGTGGAATTCGCGCTCCGGCAGTTCCTTGATGACCCGAATGATCTGGTCACCAGCGTCGTTGCTCCGGGCCTGCTTTATCAGATCCTCCGGTGCCGCCGGAAAGGTTGCGTAGCGTACGCTCCGTTCGAGATCCGCCGCCGACACCGCACGCGCCGGATGTGAGGTTTCCCGATGGCGCCGGTACGCCGAGCGCTGGTCGAACGCCCGGCCGCAGACTTCGCATTGGTAGCGTTCCCGGTCGGCCGCATCGGACAGCGCCTGCTGGAGTTCCGGCATGTCTTCGAACGTTTCCCTCGGCAACCGCTCCAGCCGGGCGATGGCCGGTCCGGCGTCCTCGAGGCGACTGCGATTGACTTCGGCGCAGTCCAGCACGTCCTTTTTCGAAGCCGGGAATGACACGCCGGTCAGCAGGGTTCCGACCGCACTGGCCGATCCCGATGCGACCGCCGCCGCCCTGCCGCCGGCTTTGCTACCGGCCGAGAAGTCGACGTGGATCGGCTCGTGGTGCCGCCGGTCGAATGCATCGCGGTCCGGCGCTTCGCCGGTTTCCAGCGCCGAACGCGGCACGTCCAGGTCCAGCAGTTCGTCGAGGCGGTACGAATCGACTTCCGAAAGCGCGCCGGTATCGACCTCGAAGCCGGCCATCAGCGCAATCTGCACACCGACGTGATTCAGCAACCCGGGATTCGAGACCGGCAGCCAGCGCCGGCCGCGAAAAAGCGACGCCAGCGACTCCGGATAGCCCGGATCTTCGTCCGGAAAGCCCTCGACCTCGACCTCCGGATTACGCACCGCGACGACGAAGAAGCCTTTTTTCCGCAGTCCCAGGCTGCTTACGAAGTCCCCCTCGGTGAAGCGGTCCAGCGCGTGCACCAGCTGCGTGGAATCGTCGAACTGCATCAGCGCGTAGCGGCCCTCGCCCAGCGGCGCGACCGGCGGCAGATGACGCGTACCCTGGGTGCCGGTTTCATACTCTCCGCCGCGCAGGATCCGGGCAATCTCGCCGGCATCCCCGGTCACGGACCGCACCAGCGCCCAGTTGCGGCCGCCGGGTTTCCCGCGGCTCTCCCCGGCCGGTAGCCGGTTGGCCCCGACCACCAGCAAGCGAAACCGCCGGCTGTTGCGTAACAGGATGTAGAACCGCTGCACTTCATCCGGCGAGTCCGTCGCGACCCGTGGACGGTACATATACACGATGCTGCCCGATTCCAGGATTGCGCTCATGACACCAGACTACACCGACGCCCGGTTCGCTGCAGCGACCGGGCCTGGTGCCGGGACCGCGCCGCGACGCAAAGCGAATGAACGCATCGCTGGATGGAGACGGGAGCCTGCGACCATGACGGAATCGTCGTATTCAAACCCGGCCGAGGAACCCTTCAAACAGGGGGCGCGCTCGGACGGTGTCGACGGAATGTCCGGCCGGTGTGAAAGGCTTGCCGCGTGGCATGGGGGCGATTAGTATCCAGCCTGATCCGCAGCTTTCCCCGCCTGGAGAAACCGCATGACCCGCAACCGCAGCGATCCAAACGGCCCGGCCTTGGTGCTGTTATCCATTCTCGCCCTGATCAGCTGGAACGGCGGCCCGCTCGGCGCGAGCGCGTCCGGGGCGGAATCGGTCGAACCCCGCTACGACGTGGTAATTCTCGACGGCCTGGTGTACGACGGTCTCGGCGGGAATCCGGTTGCCGCCGACGTGGCCATACGCGAGGACCGCATCGCAGCGTTGGGTGAATTCGACACCTCCGACGCGACCACCGCGATCGACGCCACCGGAATGGCGGTGGCGCCCGGATTCATCAATATGCTCAGCTGGGCGACCGAGACGCTGATCGAGGACGGCAGGGGGCTGAGCGACCTGCGCCAGGGCGTCACGCTGGAAGTCTTCGGCGAAGGCTGGTCCATGGGGCCATTGAACGACGCGATGAAAGACGAGATCATGGCCCGCCAGGGCGATATCCGATTCGACGTCGAATGGGACACGCTGGGCGGCTATCTCGAATACCTGGAGGCGCGCGGCATCTCGCCCAACGTAGCCTCGTTCGTCGGCGCGACGACGATACGCATGCACGAACTCGGCGAGGCCGACCGCGCGCCGAGCCCGGACGAGCTTGGACGAATGCAGGCGCGGGTCGCCGAGGCCATGCGAGAAGGCGCCCTGGGGGTGGGGTCGTCGCTGATCTACGCGCCGGGTTTTTACGCCGATACCGACGAACTCGTCGCGCTGGCCGCCACCGCCGCGGAGTACGGCGGTTCGTACATCTCGCACATGCGCAGCGAGGGCAACCGGCTGGTCGAGTCGGTACAGGAACTCATCGAGATCGCTCGACGTTCCGGGGCGTCGGCCGAGATCTACCACCTCAAGGCCGCTGGCCGCGACAACTGGGACAAACTGGAGCGCGTGTTCGAACTGGTCGAAAACGCTCGCGACGAAGGTCTGGACATCCGCGCCGACATGTACAACTACACCGCCGGCGCGACCGGGCTGGACGCCGCCATGCCGCCGTGGGTCCAGGAAGGCGGTCACGACGCCTGGGTCCAGCGCCTGCGTGATCCGGAAATTCGAGAGCGCGTGCTCACCGAGATCAGGACGCCCGGTGACGACTGGGAAAATCTGTACCTGGCCGCCGGCGGCGCCGAGAACCTGCTTTTCTTTTCGTTCAAGAGCGAAGAACTCAAGCCGTTGACCGGCAAGACGCTGGCCGAAGTGGCCGCGATGCGCGGCACCTCGCCGGAGCGCACGATGATCGATCTGGTGATCGAGGATGACAGCCGCGTCGGAACGATTTATTTCCTGATGTCCGAAGAAAACGTCGCGCGCAAGATCGCCAAGCCCTGGATGGCCTTCGGCAGCGATGCCGGAGCCTACGCGCCGGAGGGCGTCTTCCTGAAATCGTCCACCCATCCGCGGGCCTACGGCAACGTCGCCCGATTGCTAGGCAAGTATGTGCGGGAGCAGCGGGTCATTACGCTGGCAGAGGCCGTCCGTCGGCTCACCAGCTACCCGGCCGCCAACCTGAAACTGAGAGATCGCGGTCGCCTGGCGCCCGGCTACTACGCCGATATCGTCGTATTCGATCCAGACGCTGTCCAGGATCACGCGACCTTCGAGGACCCGCATCGGCTCGCTACCGGCGTGCGCGACGTGTTCGTCAACGGCGAGGCCGTGTTGCGCGATGCCGAACACACCGGCGCCACACCCGGTCGCGTGGCGCGCGGGCCTGGCTGGATCGGCTGGACGGAAAGCGCACGCGACATGCGGACGCCTTGACTCACCCTGCTATATTGAGCGAAAGTTCTCGTCCGGCCGGGTTTGGGATCGGCTGATCAACTCGATGGATCGGAGTCGATGATTCGATTACTGGTGTTTTGCCTGCTGCTCGCTTTCGGCACGGCCGAAGCGGCCCCGCGCGAGATCAGCGACCACCGCTGGGCCGACGTGGACCGAATCGTCGCGATCGGCGACCTTCACGGCGACTACGACAACTACATGGAGACCCTGCGAGCCGCGGGTATCGTGGACCGCCGCGACCGGTGGATTGCCGGAAGTACCCACCTGGTCCAGACCGGCGACATTCCCGATCGTGGACCGGAGACGAAAAAAATCATCGAGCACATGGCAAGACTCGCACGCCAGGCAAGTCGCAGGGGTGGTCGCGTTCACAACCTGATCGGCAATCACGAAGCGATGAATGTCTACGGTGACCTTCGTTACGTCACCGAAGAAGAGTTCATGGCATTCGCGACGCCGCGCTCGGAACGAATGCGCGATCGATATTTCGACGCGGTAATCGACGACATGAAGACGCGTGATCCCGCCGGATTTGCCGAACGCCCCGACGATTTCCGCGCTCAATGGTACGACCGTCGTCCAATCGGCTGGGTCGAGCATCGCCAGGCCTGGAACCCGAACTGGAACCCCGACGGCGAAATGTTCCGGTGGATTTCCAACGCCCGGGTCGCCGTGCAGATCAACGATGTGATTTTCGTCCATGGCGGCATCAGCGGCCATTACTGTCGCGACGCGCTCGAGGCGATGACCGCGCGCGCGCACGCCGCGCTCGGTCAAAAAGACCCGGAGGATTTGGGGATACTGACCGATGAACATGGACCGTTGTGGTATCGAGGCCTGGCCGGGGTGGCGCCGGAGGCGTCGTCGGAGACGGTGGACGCGATATTGCGTCAACACGATGCCGCGCATATCGTGATCGGCCATACGCCGACCGGCGGCATCATCTGGCCGCGTTACTCCGGGCGGGTGATCCAGATCGATACGGGCATCAGCGCCGCATACGGCGGTCACGTCGCTTACCTGGAAATCACGCCGGAGCGGCTGTTCGCCGGGTATCTGCCGGAAAGAATAGAACTGCCCGGCGACGATGCCGGCCTTGTCGGCTATCTCCAACGCGTCACCGAACTGCTTCCGGACAACGAAGCTGCCCGTGAAAAGCTTCAAGCACTCCGGAACGAGGCCGATAAAGCCAGCGCTGCAGCAACGGAGACAGGCGCGGCAATCGAAGGCTCCGACAACACGCCGACCTCCGCCGGACAAGCCGGAAACCGGGACGGAATTCCTATTTGCGGCACGCGCCTTTAATTGCCCGTTCGAACAGTTCGGGATCTTCCATCACGGTAAAGAAACCGTCCAGGTACCTTGTTGCCCGCGACCGGGTCCGCGATCGCAGGCGCGGCTCCCCTTCGACAATTGCCTGGATGGTCTGCTTGTTCTGCAGGAATTCGTCACGCGCGGTTTCGAGCGTGGAATTATGCAGGCAGAATCCGCGGTACAGTCGCTGCGAAACTTTCGAAATCCGAAGCCCGTCGTTCGGCGCCGCGTAATGCGCATCCACGAACCCGGACGAATCGAAATCGTAAGGAAGCGCATAAAGCGGCTCGCCCGATTCCGGAGCGATCAGCTTGGCATTGTGGCAGCAGTCTTCACCAGGCGGGCCACCGAGCGAAGACCAATCCTCGTTCCCGATCAGATATTGAAACAGCGCAAAGCGGCTGCTCTCCAGTGAATCCAGCCGGTCGGCCGGAATGTCTGCGGCATCGTATTTGTCCAGCCCGTTGCGGTTTGCGACCAGCTTATCGTCTTCGATCAGGAACGCGAAGCGCGGCCCATCATTCCTGTCACGGTCCGAATCGTGGTAAGTCACCGAGAGCGGACGGATCCGAAAGCTCCGATCGGTGATGACGTTGTAGATCGGATAGGCCAGCATTTCCAGAATGTAATACTGCTCCCATCTTCGACCGTTATCGCAATGCGTCACCATCTTGATCGACTTGTTGCCTTCGAACAGGGTTTCTTTGACGTCGCTCTTGTCGAACCTCAGCTTGACCGGCGGGAAACGACAGATTCGCTGACGCGTCTTTCCGCGTCGCTCGACGGTCAATGTAATTATCTCGCGGCTGCCTGATTCGTCAATGTATTCGAGGCTCGCCGGATAGGGATCCTGGTTGGCGCGGTCGCGGACGATCCTGCGCCAGGGCGCGCTGATCGTCAGCTCCACGGTATCGCCCGATCTGAAAAGCGCTACCGCATCGCTCGCTCGGGCAGAATCCGAACCGGAACCCGCAATCAGACAGCCTGCGCAGACCATGCCAATCGACACCACGGAAAGACGCGCCGATATCGCATGCACCAGGCGGGATGCCAGAGACGGCTCGTGGGAAAGGGACGGCAATTTCATTTTCATCGATCGCGATACCCGGTCATTGACCCCCCGCAAGATGAAAGCCTCAGGATTCCGAATCGTCGGCCGCAGAAGCCCGTTGCCTGGCCGCCTGCTTGCGTTCCTGTTTCTCGGCCTTGCGCCGGGCAACGAAATCCGGCTCCAGTCCGTCGCCGAAGCAGCACACGTACAGAGTTGCGTAACTGAAGAATATCGTAAGTATCGCGGCCACCTCGAGCGCCTCGACGCCAGCCGCAATACCGGTGCCGATGGCGACGAGAATGAACAGCGCATCGAAGGTATCCTGGAGCGCCCTTCTGAACTGCACCCCGGCGACAATACCGGCAAGGCTGAATGCCAGCGCAAGGCTGTGCTGGACGATAAGCACGATTGCGGCGACCACACCCGGAAGAATCAGCGTGGTTTCGTCGAGCGAATGGTCGTGGATGCTGGAGCCGTGAATGCCTTTGTGGACCCATGCAACGGGCAGGACCAGCAGCCAGGTTCCAATCAGAGTGATGACGAGCTGACGCGCATAACCGAGCCGATCGAGATCCTCGCCGGCCCGCAACATGGTGCTGATGATCTCGCCGTCGGTCCGCTGAGTTCCGAGTTGCGCGGCATCGATGCTGATTTCGCCGGCCGCGGCAAGATCCCGGACGCCGCCGATGGGCAGCAGATCGGCAAACGAAGGAAAAATCGCGACTACCACGAGCAGCAGCAAACCAAGCGTCAGATGGTAGGCCAGCATCTTTCGAAGCAGCTTGAAACCGTTGCGCCGAATGCAGTTCTCATCTCCGGCGACCGGCTTTCCGGCTTCGGAACCGGATCTTCCCGCGGATTCGTTCAAGTCTTCTTCCTCGAGCCCGAACGATGTCGGGCGAAGCGCCAAGGCTGTCGTTGATCATACGCCGACTTGATGGACCGAAGCAACCACTAACGGACACAAGCCGGCAGTAAGAAAATCTTTACACAATGTCGTTAGCATGAAATCACTTGATACCAGGATCCAGCCCTTGTTCCGTTCAGCGCCTTTACGGTTTTTCCTTTTGCTCGCCGCAATTGATCATTCGGCCGCGATCTTTGCCGATGAAAAACAGGCCGGCCCCGACCCATTCGGACAGGCATCCGGTCACGTTTTCGACGATCGCGACAATGACGGTAACCGCGACCCCGACGAGGCCGGGGTATCCGATGTCCTGGTATCCAACGGTCGCGACTGGGTGCGCACCGACGACGAAGGCCGCTATCGCATCGGGGTACGCGAGGACATGGACCTCACCATCGTCCAGCCGGCCGGCTGGCGCGTGCCCACCGACCAGCGCCGGGTGCCGCAATTCTTTCATGTCCACAAGCCAGGCGGCAGCCCCTCCCGCTTGCGCTTCGGCGGCTTGCCGGATACGGGGTCGATGCCGCAGCGGATGGACTTCCCGCTGGTTCGGAACGGTTCGCCGGACCGGGCATTTCGCTGCGCCATCATCGGCGACAGCCAGACCTACTCCAACCGGGAAATCGGATGGTTCCGCGACGGCGTGATCACCGACCTGGCGAACCGGGAACTGGACACCGACGATTGCCTGCTCTACCTCGGCGACGTGGTCGGCGACGATCTCGGGCTGCTCGATCGCCTGCTGGAGATCGGCGCCACCCTGGGCCTGCCCCAGTGGCTGGTCCACGGCAACCATGATCTGGACTTCGATGCCCGTTCCGATGCCGACTCGGCCGATTCCTGGCGCCGGATGTACGGCCCCAACTACTACGCCTTCGAACGCGGCCAGGTGCTGTTCGTTGTGCTCGACAACGTGATCTATCCATGCCCTCCCGGCGACGACGAACCGGCTCGTGAATTCTGCCGCGACCCGGAACGGCCCACCTACAACGGCCGGATCACCGATACCCAGATGCAGTGGCTGGCCGGCCTGCTCGAGCACACGCCCGAAGATCGCCTGATCGTACTGGCGCACCATATCCCGCTGGTCTCGTTCGTCGACGCCGACAGCGCCAAGCACCAGACCGACAACGCCGGCGCGCTGCATGAACTGCTGAAAGGCCGGCCGGCGCTCTCGCTTTCGGGACATACCCACAGCACCGAAAACCATGCGCCCGGCCAGAACTTCGAAGGCTGGCAGGCCAATGCCGGCGTCGGAGCCCTGCCGTTTCGCCACATCATCGCCGGGGCCGGATCGGGCGCCTGGTTCCAGGGCGACTACAACGTCGACGGCAACCCGATGGCGCTGCAGCGCATGGGCGCACCGCCCGGCGTGCTGATGCTTGAATTCGACGGCGCCGAATATCGGGAGCGCTATCTCGGTGCACGCGTCGACCCGGACCGGAGCCAGTGGATCGGGCTCAACACCCCGGCATTCCGGAACTGGTTCGAGACGATCATGGAATGGAAGGCGCTGGACCCGTCCGAGCGCGATCCGCTGCCGCCGTTTTCGATCCAGGATCTGCCGGATACCGGAATCCTCACGCCGGAAGACCTGGCCGAAGGGGTTTGGCTGACCGCCAACGTCTGGGCCGGCTCGAGCCAAACCGCGGTCGAGGCCACGCTCTCGGACGGTCGTGAAATGAGACTGGAAAGAACCCAGGCCGGCGACGGAGAACGCGCTCGGATCGGCGCCGAATGGGCCGATCCGGTCGCGGCAAGCCGGCAGCTGTCGGTCGCACGCCACGCCTTCGAAAGCCGCAGCGGCGATCCGCGCGCCCAGGGCTTCGAACTGTTCAAGGGCACCTCCCACGGCCCGGCCGCGCCGCAGCCGCAGAGCGCCGTTGCAGATCGCAACATGCACCTGTGGCGCACCCGGCTGCCCGAGAACCTCGCCCCCGGCGTCTACCGGGCGCATGTGACCAGCACCGACCGCCATGACCGAACCCACACCGACGTCATCGTGTTCGAAGTGCGTGAGCGGCGTCCGCCGCCCGGCTTCCGGCACGAAGTCTGGGAGCAACCGGCAAGCGCCGAATGAGTCGCCGGCCGACAGCGGCAACAAGACCATAAGGTGACTTCTGCACTATTTACGTCACGCCAACGCGAACCTAAAGTCGCAAGGCAATGACCCTCGAGGAAGCGCAATCATGAATCCAGTTACAAGACTCTTCGTAGTGCTCGTCGCCGGGCTTTCGATGCTGCCCGGCATCCGAGCCCAGACGCAGCCTCTGCCCTATCTCGACAACCTGCCGCCGCTGCTCGAGCGCGAGATATTTTTCGGCGACCCGGAAATCACGGCCAGCCAGGTCTCGCCGAACGGCCAGTTCATGACTTTCCAGCGTCCCTACAAGGACGTCATGAACGTCTGGATCAAGCCGCTGGACGCGCCGTTCGACGAAGCCCGACCTTTGACCACGGGCGAAAGGCCGGTGCCGGGGCACTTCTGGAGCATGGATTCGAAGTACGTGCTCTACGTCCAGGACAAGGGCGGCGACGAGAACTTCCATATCTACGCCGTCGATCCGCAACAACCGGTCGAGGAAGCCACCGGCGTGCCGCCGGCGCGCGACCTGACGCCAATGGAAGACGTACGCGCCCGGATCTATTCGCTGCCGCGCAGTACGCCCGGCGCGGCTATCGTCGGCATCAACGATCGAGACCCGGCCCTGCACGACGTCTACAGGCTGGATCTCGCCACCGGTGACCTGGAACTGCTGATCGAAAACACCGTCAACGTCGCCGGCTGGATCGCCGATCACAGCGGCGAAATCCGGCTGGCCGTGCGCCAGACCGAGGACGGCGGCAGCGAGACGCTTGCCGTGCAGGAAGGCGAGCTCGGCGAAGTGCTCTATGAATGCAGCTGGCGTGAAACCTGCGCGCCGCTGCGCTTTCACGCCGACAACGAGCGCGTGTGGTTCCAGAGCAACAAGGGCGAGGGCGAGGGCGAGGACGTGGACCTGACCGGCCTGTACCTGATGGACGCCGAAAGCGGCGAGCTCGAATTCGTCGAGCGCGATCCCGAAGGCGAGGTCGATTTCGGCGGTGCGCTATTCGCCAACCGCGATCACCGGCTGCTGGCCACCCGATACACCGGCGCCCGCTCACGCATCTACCCGCGCGACGAAGCGTTCGGCAAGGCGCTCGATTTTTTGCGCGACGAACTCCCCGACGGCGATATCAGCTTCTCGTCCCAGACCCTCGACGATCGCCTGGTGAAGGTCACCGTCTCGCGCGACGTCGATCCGGGCACCGTGTACCTGTTCGACTGGCAGGAATATTCGGTAGAAGAGCTCTACGAGTCCCGTCCGGAGCTGCCCACCGAGCATCTCGCGCAAATGCAGCCGATCCGCTACGCCGCGCGCGACGGGCTCGAGATTCCGGCCTATCTCACGACGCCCAAGGGCGCCGAAGCCGAAGACCTTGCCCTCGTGGCGCTGATCCACGGCGGGCCCTGGGCGCGCGATTCCTGGGGATATTCCTCGATCGTGCAGTTTCTGGCCAACCGCGGCTATGCCGTGTTGCAACCGAACTTCCGCGGCTCCACCGGCTACGGCAAGAATTTCCTCAACGCCGGCAACAACGAGTGGGGCGAAGCGATGCAGGACGATATTACCGACGGCGTGACGCACCTTGTCGAGCAGGGTATCGTCGACGCCGAGCGGGTCTGCATCATGGGCGGCAGCTACGGCGGCTACGCCACGCTGGCCGGCATGACCTTCACCCCGGAGTTGTACAACTGCGGCGTCGACATCGTCGGCCCGTCGAACCTGATTACCCTGCTCAACTCCATTCCACCGTACTGGGGTCCGATTCGCAAGCTGTTCACGCTGCGTATGGGCGATGCCGAAACCGAGGAAGGCCGGGCGCAGATGGAACGCCAGTCGCCCCTGTTCCACGTCGACAGCATCGCCGCTCCGCTGTTGGTCATTCAGGGGGCCAATGATCCGCGGGTCAAGCAGGCAGAGTCCGACCAGATCGTGATCGCCATGCGCGAGAAGAACCTGCCCGTGGAATATATCGTCGCACCCGACGAAGGTCACGGTTTCCGGGGCCTGGAAAACCGGATGGCGATGTTCGCGCGCATCGAGGAATTCCTTGCCGAGCACAACGACGGCCGCTACCAGGAATCCATGGCCGACGACATTGCCGCGCGGCTTGAAGAGATTACAGTCGAGATCGATTCGGTAGAGGAACCGAAGCGCGCGACCGGCCTGGACGCGGCCCGGACCGTGCCGCTGCCGCCGGTATCGATCGACCGGGTACGCACCGGAAGCGCGCGGTACGCAGCCACGCTCAAGATGTCCGGCCAGGAAATGGCCATATCGAGCACGCGCGAAATCGAGCGGCGCGAGACCGAGGACGGCCCGGTCGTCGATGTCCTTTCGACCAGCGAAGGTCCGATGGGCTCCGGCACGGACCGTTACGTCCTCGCCGCCGGCTCCATGCTGCCGGTCGAACGCAGCGTGGAGCAGGGCCCGGCGACCATCGAAGTCGATTACGGCGCCGAATCGGTGACCGGCGCGATCAAGGCCGGTCAGGAAATCCCGATCGACCTCGAGCTCGACGCGCCGGCCTTCGGCGCCGACGGCGCGCTGGAAACGACGGTCCTCGGACTGGCGCTGGATGCCGATTACCGCACCATGCTGCGCGCCATTGAAATCGGCATGCAGCAGCGCGTCCGCTACTATTCGATCGAGGTCGCCTCGGCCGAAACCGTGACGGTGCCCGCAGGTGAATTCGAAACCTGGAAGGTCGAAGTCGAACCGATGGACGACCACGGCGGCGGCCAGACGTTGTGGGTCAGCCGCGAAGCGCCGCGCGTACTGGTGCAGGCCGAAACCACCCTCCCGCCGCAAATGGGCGGGGCCACTGCGGTGTCGCAGCTCGAACGGCTGGAGTGAGCGCAATACGCGATGGCCGTTGCGCCGCCGTCACGAGTCTGCCACGGGTGAAAGGTATGCTTTTCCTAGATCTGCTGTAGAGTGAGTAGTCATGAAATCTCGGGATTCGCAACCGGGCCTGGACAAGCTGACCGGCTCGAATGCGATGCATGCCGATGTCGACCAGCCCTGGGAACAGGACAACCAGGCATGGTGGGACTGGTACGTTTCTCTTGGCGACGGTGAGATCGAAGAAGAACGGAAACCGTCTCAAGCCGCGGTCGAAAGTGCAAACGCGCTGCTCGAACGCGAGCTGGCCGGCGCCGAATGCGCTTCCGACGATGAACTCGTGCGCGAGCTTGAGCGTCCGTACGCCCTGCAACGGGATCAGCTGGCTTTCTTCCGCGAAAACGGATACGTCAAGCTGCCCGATGTATTGTCGCGCCGAACGGTCTTTCGGCTGCGCGCCGAAATGCTGCGCAGTTTCGTTCGCTCGTTCGGGCTGAATCCGGACCGGGAAGCGTCGGACCGGTTCCTCAGCCTCGAGCTGGAATGGTTGACTGACCCGGTAATGCGCAAATTCGTGCTGTCGCCGAGAATCGCTCGACTTTGCGGCCAGCTTCTGGGTGTCGATGCCGTGCGGCTTTACCACGACAACCTGCTGGCCAAGCAGCCCGGTTGCGGGCGCACTCCGTGGCATTACGACCACCATCATTTCCCGCTGGAAACCGACGACGTCGTGACCGCATGGATTCCGGCCCAGTCAATCCCGGCCCCAATGGGTCCGCTCGCGTTCGCCGGCCCCATCGATGCTCACGAGCACGTGGCCGACATCCGTTTCGACAAGTTCGGCACCACCTTCGATCAGCAGGTCGAACAGACCTTCCGCCGCCTGCGGCGCGAAATATTTATCGAGGATGGCCCGTTCGGGATCGGCGAGGTCAGTTTCCATCACAACCTTTGCTTCCACAGCGCCGGTTCGAACTACACCCGCTACAGCCGCATGGCGCTCGCCAACACGTATTTCACCTCAGGCGCCCGGGTCATGGAAAACCCGACCATGGTTTCGGGCGACTGGCAGAAATTCATGCCCGGCACGCGTCCCGGCGGAATCGCCGACAGCGAACGCAACCCGGTGTGCTGGTCGCGGCGGACAGACGATGCGCAAACCCGGTAGGATCGGCACCCGGCGCGCGTGTTGATGAATTGCTGCAAACGTTCGACCCCGTTGCCCGAACCGGATTCATGCACCCGGACCGCAAGGGCGGTTCCAACTCGCGCCATGGCAACCGTCCTTTACGCCGTCCGTCAATCCTGAACAAGACAACCAGGGAAGAATGGCCATACCCGCTCAAGACATACGCAGGCAGATCGATCGACATCTCGATGAAATCGGCGAACTCGAGGAACTCTCGGATGCGCGCTATCACGTCACGCACGAGCGCTTCGAGCGTGCCAGCAACCAGCGATCGCTGATCATCGACTGGCTCCGGCACGTGGCCGATGCAACGACGTTTCCGACCCACCGACCGACGCGCATGCTCAGCGTCGGCTGCGGCGGCGGCGTAATGGACCAGCGAATCACGAACGTCTTCGCCGGATACGTCGATGCGCTCACGCTGGCTGGCGTCGACCCCAATCCCGAGCACACCCGGACATTCGAATCGCTTTTCGCCGACAAGGGCTTCGCGGTGAACGTGTTCAACGGCCTGTTCGAGGACTACCGGCCCGGGATCACTTTCGATGTCGTTCACTTTGTGCACTGCCTGTATTACTTCGAGCATATCGGACCCGAGCTGCGCAGCGCGGCGGAAATGCTGGCGCCCGGCGGCATCATGATCGTCCTGCAGGCACCGAATGAAGATCTCAATCATCTTGCAGACCGCGTCTGGAAAAAGCAGTTCGACCAATCGGCCTGGTACAGCGACGATGTCCTGGCAGCGCTCGAACCGCTGGGGCTGGACACGCGCATGCAGCGCCTCGCGGCCCACGTCGACGTGACCGAATGCTTCGAAGCCGGAAATCCGGCAGGGGTCGAGATCCTGGACTTCATCGTTCAGGCCGAGACGCAAAAGTTCTCCCCGGCATTCCAGGCACGGCTGCGCGAGAGCCTGCGCGCGATCTGCCATGTCCACGGCAACCGGCTGCTGGCCGAGCATCCGGTCGATGCAATCGTTTCCCGCAAGTCCGCACCGGACCTGAGATCCAGCACCCTGCCCGGCCGAGGTGGCGCCAGATGACCGCAGGGCCCGCGTACACTAGGCGGATATCGTCCAACGGAGCATCGGCCAATGTTGTGGCAGGCAATCAGCGCGGCCCGGGACCTGGGCCGATTGCAGGAAATCGCGGTCGTACTGATCCGCTACGGCTTCGGCGATGTGGTGCAGCGCATTGGAATGGCCGGGGCGCTGGAGAAGGCCGGCAAGGTCCTGCACTGGGGCAGCGGCGAGGAGTCCGTTCGGATGCGCACGCCCGAGCGGCTCAGGCGCGTGCTCGAGGATCTCGGCCCGACCTTCGTCAAGCTCGGCCAGGTGCTGGCGACCCGCGTTGACGTATTCGGCCCGGAATGGCTCGAAGAATTTTCCCGGCTGCAGGAAAAGGCGCCGCCGGTCGAATGGGACGAGCTCCGCGCGCAACTGACCGAGGACCTGGGCCGACCGCCGGAAGAAGTTTTCACCGAAGTCGACGACGAACCGCTGGCCGCCGCCTCGCTGGCCCAGGTGCACCGCGCGCGCCTGGCCGACGGTCGCCAGGTCGTGCTCAAGGTGCGGCGGCCGGGGATTCGGCCAACGATAGAGGCCGACCTGCGCCTGCTCCGCCGCCTGGCCGATATCGTGGAGTCCGAAGCCCCCGAAATGCGCCAGTACCGGCCGAGCGAAATCGTCAAGCAGTTCTCGCGCTCGCTGAGCCGCGAGCTCGATTTCGCCGCCGAGTGCCGCAACGCCGAGCGGATCAACGCCCAACTGAATCCGGATTCGGGCATCGTCGTGCCCGAGGTGTTCTGGGAATACAGCGGCGAACGGCTCAACGTCCAGCGCTTGATCGAAGGCATCGCAGGAAGCGACATCGACGGGGTCGAAGCCGCCGGGCTGGACCGTCACCGCATCGCCCGTCGCGGCACGCATGCCATTCTGTCGATGATCCTGGATCACGGCTTTTTTCACGCCGACCCGCATCCGGGCAACGTCAAGTTCCTGCCCGAAGAGCGCATCGCCCTGCTCGATTTCGGCATGGTCGGACGGCTGTCGCAGACCCGCCGGCACGAAGTCGCGGATCTGCTGCACGGCCTGATCGACCGCGACCCCGACCGCGTTGTACGAATCCTGCTGGTCTGGAGCCGCGACACCGATACCGACACCGATCAGCTGGAAGAGGACATCGTCGACTTCATCGAGCAATATCACGGCGTGCCGCTGGAACACCTCGACATGTCGGCGATGATCGGCGACATGACCCGCGTGCTGCGCCGCCACCACCTGATCCTGCCGGCCGACCTGGTGCTGATGCTCAAGGCCTTCATCACCCTCGAGGGCATGGGCCGATCGCTGGATCCGGAGTTCGACATGGCCTCCGAAGCCGCGCCGGTGATCCGGGGCGTACTCAAGCGTCACTATTCACCGTCGAGGGTCGCCGAGCGGCTGCAGAAGAATCTCATGGATACCCTGCGCGTCGTGGGCGCCCTGCCCGAAGACCTCAGCCGACTGCTGCGCATGGCCCGGCGCGGGCGCGTCGAGGTCCACATCGATATCAACTCGCTCAGGGAAGTCGCCGCGCGGCTCGACAAGGCCGCCAGCCGGCTGACGCTGGGCATCGTCACGGCCGCGCTGATCATCGGCTCTGCGATCACGCTCAATGTCCAGTACGACCCGAACGACACCGGCCTGCCGCTGCTGGGAACCATCGGCTTCGCCGGCGCCGCAATTGGCGGCATCTGGCTGTTGATCTCGATCTGGAAGAGCGGCCGCGACGACTGATCCTTCCGCCATTCCCGCCGTCGCGACAGCGATCCATTCACCGACCGGAGATTAGACAACGAACCGGCGCCGGTTCGCCGGCGAAACGTGCGCGGGTCCAGCGCAGCAACAGGTCCGGAACCGGCGAATCGTCTTCCACGATCGACAGATGTCCTTGATCAGCGAAACCGCGGTAGTCGACGACCTGTCCGGCCAGGCAGCGGTTCGACACGAAACCGCCCTGCACGCCGGGCGTCACCGTCGTATCGCGGCTTCCCTGCGCAATCAGCACCGGCGCCTCGATCGGTTTGTCCGGAATGTTTTCGGCCAGCCGCGCGGCGAATGCGCCATTCGGCGGTGGCTCCCGAAACAGCGTCGGGCCGGCGAGCAGCGTCGGCAGCGCCGAGGCCAGCATGCCGGCGCGGTCAAGGCAGCGCCCGGCAATGTCGCGCGCGAGCGGTCGCGTGAACGAACGCAATCTGGCTTCGACATCCACTTCGCGATAGACCGCGGCGTAGGCTTCGACCAGGTAAGCCGATAGCATGCGCCCCATGAAGCGTCGATGCACCACCGAAAGCAGGCGCGGAAGATCGGTCGGCGGGGCGACCGCGGCAATGCCGGCAAGCTCTATGTCCGGCGCATACGCCGGCGCAACGATCCCGGCCCACAGCGCGGCATGTCCGCCCTGGGAATGGCCCCAGACCACTGTACGATCGGCCAGCTCGAGACGGTCGATCTCGCCGGCGGCACGCACCGCATCGAGCACGGCATGGGCCTGCGGCGGACCGACGAGATACGGGTGCGGCCCGGACGTTCCCAGGCCGGTGTAATCGGCCGCGACCCAGACCCACCCCGGGTCCAGTACCTGCGGGAACGCCGGCGCCAGATCGAACGGCCCGGACATCATCGACGGCGCACAGCCGCGCGCAATGCCGGTCGTGCCGTGCGCCCAGGCGACGACCGGCCGAGGCGCCGGATATTCGCCGGCAGACGCCACGACCAGCGCGCTGGCCAGCCGAACTTCGCCCACGGTGCCGGTGGTCGCGTACAGGATGCGCCAGCCGACCGCACCGTCGGGGACACCGTGCCGGTGCGTCTCGACCCGAAGCAGCTGCCCGGGCCGCGCGTCGGGCGACAGTTCGAACTCGTAAAACGGACCGGGCGGGGACGTCCGCGCCAGCCACCAGCTGATCGCATACGCGAGCACGATCGCACCGAGCACGGTGTAGAAAAAAACCGTCCAGAGCCTGAAAAAGCGCCCCGTACCGGACGCTTCGGCCCCACTTTTGTTCGCATCCGATCCCTGCATCCTGTCGCCCAGCATACACGCCCGCGTTTCCCGCGAGCGCAACCCGAACAATGCCGCGGGAAGAGTCCCGGAGATCTGCCTTGAGGACGCCTGACACCCAGCTTGTACTGAGTCCTCCGGATACGATCACGCACGAGACGGGCCTGCATGCCCGACCGAACGGGTAGGCTATCGAAGCCGGGCGAATTCCCGGATTTTCGTGCGCCAGTGTGAGAGCCTGTTGTCAATGCATTGTCCATCGACTGCAAGCGCCATGATCGACCGACCCGGTCCCGCGGAGCGTCGATGAGACGCTCGCTGCCGATCATGCTGTTTGTCGCCACCGGGCTGATCGTACTGGTGGTGGTGTTGGGCGCGCTGTTCGCCGAACCGTTCGGGCGGACCATGGAGCGCCTGCAGGGCTTTCTTGTCGGGGCTTTCGGCTGGTTCTATGTACTCGCCGTCGTGGCGTTCCTGGTTTTCGTGCTGTGGCTGATGCTCAGCCGCTTCGGTCACGTCCGGCTCGGGCGCGACGACGAGTCGCCCGAATACGGCTTCTTTACCTGGTTCGCCATGCTGTTCAGCGCCGGAATGGGCATCGGGCTGATCTTCTACAGCGTCGCCGAACCCATTTCGCACTTCGCGGATCCGCCACGCGCCGAGCCGCAGTCGCTGCAAGCCGCCAACGACGCCATGGTGATCACGTTCTTCCACTGGGGCCTGCACGCCTGGGCCGTTTACGTCGTGGTGGGCGTTTGTCTGGCCTATTTCCACTTCCGCCACGGCCTGCCGCTGACGATCCGGTCGACGCTCTATCCCATCCTGGGCCAGCGCGTCCACGGTCCGCTGGGCAGTGCGGTCGACCTGCTGGCGGTGTTCGGCACGGTGTTCGGGCTGGCGACTTCGCTCGGCCTGGGCGCGATGCAGTTCAACGCCGGCCTGGCGCACCTCGGCGTGGCCGGAATTTCGGTCTCCAACCAGATCATGCTCATCGCGATCATCACGCTGCTGGCATCGATCTCCGCGGCCACCGGCCTCAACCGTGGCATCCGGCGGCTCAGCCAGCTCAACATCGCGCTGGCGCTGCTCCTGCTGACGGCCGTGTTCGTGACCGGCCCGACACTGTTCCTGCTGAGCTCCTACGTCCAGAACATCGGCTCCTACGCCGCCTCGCTGATCGAGTTGTCGTTCAACACCGACGCCTACATCGGCACCGAGTGGCAGGAAGCCTGGACCATGTTCTACTGGGGCTGGTGGATCAGCTGGTCACCGTTCGTCGGGATGTTCATCGCACGCGTCTCGCGCGGCCGGACCATTCGAGAGTTCGTCGCCGGGGTGCTGCTGGCGCCGTCGCTGATCATCTTCTTCTGGATGGTCGTGTTCGGCAACACCGCCATCCACTTCGAGCTGCACGGCACCGGCGGCATGGTCGAGGCCGTCCGCGCCGACATCTCCACGGTCATCTTCGTCATGCTCGAGGAATTGCCACTGGCCAGTCTCAGCACGCTGGTCGCGGTTGTCGTGGTGGCCATATTTTTCGTCACCTCGGCCGATTCCGGTTCACTGGTAGTCAACATCCTGACCGGCGGCGGCGACCCGGACCCGCCCGTATACCGGCGCGCAATCGGCGCGGTGCTGATCGGCGCGGTGGCGGCCGTGCTGCTGCTGACCGGCGGTCTGCAGGCCCTGCAGACCGCCGCCATTACCACCGCCATGCCGTTCAGCATCATCATGATCCTGATCTGCTACAGCCTAAGCCGCTCGCTGAGAAGCGAACGGCTGGTGCCGCCCGGCGCCGAAAGCGGTTCGGCGACGGCCGTGCCGCAGCCGGCAACCCCGTCTTCTTCCGGCGTACCGCTCGCCGGGGCCACCCCGCCGGAGGGCTACACCGGTGCAACGCCGCGGGTGCTGGCGGCCGCCGACCGCCAGCAGGACTGGCGCCAGCAGCTCAAGACCGTGATCTGGGGCTACGAACGCTACGCTCGCCGGGCCGCCGAGCACCGGACCGAGGCGTTACCGCGGATCCAGCAGTTTCTCGACGAAAAGGCCATGCCGGCGTTGGAACGGATCCGCGCCGAGCTCGAACGCAACGGGCGCGAAGCGGCCGTCGAGCGGGATTCCGACGGCGCCCGGCTCACGGTCTGGCGCGAGGGCCAGGAAGAGTTCAACTTCAACATCCGCTGTCTGGTGCGTGAGCCGCTGACCTTCGCCTTTCCGGAAATCAATCTCGAGCCCGACCAGGTCCACCCGCGCGCCGAGATCGTCCTGCCGACCGGACGAACCGGCGACTGGGCCTTGGACGAGCTATCCAGGGAAAAGATCTACGACGAATTCGTCAACGCCTACGCGCACTGGATGGGATGGTGAACACGCACCGCCGTGCGGGTGTCCGAACACCCGCCTTGTCAATCGTCATGCGCCTGCGCGATCCGGGTCGAGGCTGTAATAAAGCAGCGGCACCAGCACCACCGTCAGCAGGGTGGATACGGCAAGGCCGAAGATCAGCGAGATCGCCAGGCCGTTGAAGATCGGGTCGGTCAGGATGAAGGCCGCGCCCACCATGGCCGAAATCGCGGTCAGCGCGATCGGCTTGAAGCGCACCGCACCGGCCACGACGACGGCCTTTTCCAGCGACTCGCCTTCGTCGAGCAGCTGGCGGATGAACACCACAAGCAGGATCGAATTGCGCACGATGATGCCGGCCAGCGCAATCATGCCGATCATGCTGGTGGCCGTGAATTCGCGTCCCAGCAGCGCGTGGCCGGGCATGATCCCGACCAGCGTCAGCGGAATCGGCGCCATGACGATCAGCGGCATCAGGTAACCGCGAAACTGCCCCACCAGCAGCAGGAAGATCACGAACACGCCCACCGCGTAGGCCATGCCCATGTCGCGGAACGTCTCATAGGTAATCTGCCATTCACCGTCCCATTTCAGCGCCGGCCTGCCCGGCCAGTCGGGCTGCACGATCCAGGTCTGCTCCGGAGCGTCGGGGTCGTCGGACAGTTCGCCGGCCAGGCGAAACATGCCGTAAAGCGGCGAGTCGGTGTCTCCGGCCATGTCGGCCGTCACGTAGGTGACCGGCAGCAGGTCCTTGTGGTAGATCACGCCCGGCCACTGCGATTCGACGAATTCGGCCACTTCGGAAAGACGCACCTGCCGGCCCGCCCGGCTGCGCACCGTCAGCGACAGCAGCGTATCCGGCTGGGCCTTGTGCCCCTCGGTCAGAATCAGCCGGATCGGGACGGCATGCTTGGCCATGGGGTCGTGCAGATAGCTTGCGTTGCGCTCGCCCAGCGCCATTTCCAGGGTGTCGACCACCTGCGCCTGCGACACGCCCAGGCTCGCCGCGCGGTGGCGGTCGACGACCAGCTCCCAGCGGCGGGTCGGCGCGGTCACCGTGGTATCGATATCGACCAGCCCGGCGATCCCGCCCATGCGCTCGGCCAGGTTCCGGGCCACCTGCATGCGCGATTCGGGATCCACGGCGTAGACCTCGGCGACGACCGGCGAAAGCACCGGCGGGCCCGGCGGGACCTCGACGATCTTGACCGCGGCCCCGAATTTTCGACCGATCTCGGTCAGCGGGGCACGCAGATCCAGCGCGATTTCGTGTGACTGGCGGTCGCGGTCGTCGGTCAGGTTGATCTGCAGATCGCCGTGATACGGCTGGTCGCGCAGGTAATACTGCCGGATCAGCCCGTTGAAGTTCATCGGCGCGGCGGTGCCGGCATAGGCCTGCCAGTTCTCCACTTCGTCGACGCCTTCCAGGTGACCGGCCATGTCGGTCAGCACGCGCATGGTCTGCTCCATCGGCGTGTCCTCGGGCATGTCGACCACCACCTGGAATTCCGACTTGTCGTCGAACGGCAGCATCTTGAGGATCACGACCTGGAACACCGGGAGCAGCGCCGCGGCCAGGGTCAGTCCGACCACCGCGGCGGTCAGCAGCAGGCGGCGCATGCGATGCGGACCCAGGAACGGTGTCAGCACGGCACGGAAGATGGCCAGCAGCCTCGGATTCGCGCCTTCGGCCGCGGCATCCCCGACACTTTCCCCGGCGCTCTCACCACCTCCTGAATGGACAGTCCCGCGGTTGGGATCGCCACGGCGACGGCGGCGCATCAGCCGCATCGCCAGCCAGGGCGCCAGTACGAACGCCACGAGCTGGGACAGCACCATGCCGGCCGAGGCGTTGATCGGGATGGGGCTCATGTACGGACCCATCAGGCCGGTGACGAACGCCATGGGAATCAGCGCAGCCATCACCGTCAGGCTGGCCATGATGGTCGGCGTTCCGACCTCGTCGACCGCCACCGGAATGATTTCGCCGAACGCACGCGCGGAATTCTGCAGCCGCCGGTTGACGTTCTCGACGATCACGATCGCGTCGTCGACCAGGATGCCGATCGCGAAGATCAGCGCGAACAGCGAGACCCGGTTGAGCGTGAAGCCCCAGGCCCATGAAAACACCAGCGTCAGCAGCAGCGTCACCAGTACCGACAGTCCGACGATCGCCGCCTGGCGCCAACCCATGGCGGCGAGCACCAGCAGCACCACCGACAGCGTGGCCATGACCAGGTCGGTAATCAGCGAGCGTGCCTTGTCGGCCGCGGTTTCGCCGTAGTTCCGGGTCACGAGAATCTCGATGTCGTCGGGAATCACGCGTCCGCGCAAAAGCGCCAGCCGCTCCTGAAGCGCCTCGGCCACGACCACCGCATTCTCGCCGGGCTTCTTGGCCACCGCCACGGTCACCGCCCGGTGGATGCGGCCGGGCTCGCCGCTGCCGGCCGGCCCGAAGCCCAGTTGCGCGCTCTGGTCGGGAACGGTGCCGCCGCGTACGACCGAGGCCACGTCTTCGAGCCGGATCGCGCTGCCCTTCGCCATGCCCACGACCAGCTCGCGCAACGTCTCGGCGCTATCGAGCAAGGTGCCCGGTGCGACCGGCACCGAGACGCCGTCACGCGTGATCCGGCTTTCCACGCCGCTGGTGTTGGCCGCCCGAATGGCGTCCGCCAGGTCCTCCAGCACCAACCCGTGACCGGCCACCCGCGCCGGGTCGAACCGGACGTCCACCCGGTCGGGCGTGCCGCCGACGGTGTACACGTCACGCGTGCCGGGCACGCGTTTCAAGGCAATCTCCAGCGTGTGCGCCAGCCGCGTCAGGTCCTCGCCGCTGTGCCGTTCCTGCGGGTCGAAAAGCGTCAGCGTAACGATCGGGACGTCGTCGATCCCCTGGGGCTTGACCACCGGCTGGCTGGCGCCGAGATCTTCGGGGAACCAGTCGCGGTTGGAAAACACCTTGTTGTAAAGGCGCACCAGCGCTTCCTGCCGCGGCACGCCGACTTCGAACTGTACCGTGATGACGGCCTGGCCGTGACTGGACATCGAATAGACGTGCTCGACCTCCAGGATCTCATCGAGAATCTGCTCGCCCGGATTGGTGATCAGATTTTCGACTTCACGCGCGCTGGCACCGGGGAAGGCGATGACCACGTCGGCCATGGTCACGTCGATCTGCGGCTCTTCTTCCTTGGGCGTGACGATCATCACCAGCACGCCGGCGATCAGTCCGACCAGCGCCAGCAGCGGCGTCAGGCGCGAATTCTGGAATACCCGTGCGATCCGCCCCGAAGGGCCCAGCGACTGGTCAGCCTCGCTCAACGCGTGTCTCCGCTGCCGCTCTCGATCGCACCTTCGGCCCGCTCGAACAGTGCGTTGGGCCGCGCCGCCACCGCATCATCGACATCCAGTCCTGAAAGGATTTCGAGCCGGTCGCTTTCGCGCACGCCCACCCGCACCTGGCGCAAGCGCGGCCGACCCTGCTCGCCGCGCACGAATACCGCGCGCAGTTCACCGCGCTGCAGCAGGCTTTCGGCCGGAATCCACAGCGTTTCGCGCTCGTCGGCGGCCAGGTCGACGCGCACCAGCATGCCGGGGGCGATGCCGTCGGTGCGTTCTTCCAGGTACAGGCGAATCCGAAAGCTGTGCGACTCGGCATCGGCAAACGGAAACACGGTGATGCGCGCGACCGGCAGCGTCCGGCCGTCGTCCAGCGAAACGGTCAACCGGGAAGCATCTTGCGCATGCTCGACATAGCGCTGCGGTACGCCGGCCACGACGCGCAGTTCGTCCAGCGAAAATCCGCTGAGAAGCGGCTGGCCCGGGCGCACCGACTCGCCGACTTCCACGTGCCGCGCGGTGACCACGCCGCTGTACGGCGCCTCGACGCGGGTGTAATCGAGTTCCTCGCGGGCTTCGGCAACCGCGGCTTCGGCACGCACGAAGCGCGCGCGCGCGCCGTCCAGCCGGTTGCGCGCCTCATCGAAATCCGAGCGCGAAGCCACGTCCTGCCGGTACAGCGACTCGATGCGCTCGAACTGCTGCCGCGCATCGAGCAGGCTGGCCTCGGCCTCCTCGCGGTTGCCCTCGGCCTGGCGCAGGCGCGAGCGCTGCTCGGTGTCTTCCAGGCGCGCGATCAATGCGCCCTGCTCAACCTGGTCGTCGACGTCGAACGGCAGTTCCATGATGGTGCCGGCGGTCTGGGCCGAGACCGTGCTTTCCTGCACCGCTTCGACCGAACCGTCCAGGCGGACTTTCTCCACCAGCGTGGCGCGTGCCACCGGAACCCATTCGATACCGTTCGACTGCGCCGGCGCGCGGGCCGGGTAAAGGAGCGTCAGCGAAAGGAAGAAGGCAAGCACGGCGATTCGTTGTACGGGCATGTATTCTCTCTTGCCGAGGCGTGAAACCAGATTATCAGATCACGATGTAAACCGCGCTTCGAGCGGTATTGCGCACGCCGTCTCCAGGGCTTGGAGAACCGGAAAAAAAGAACCCGGAAAAGAATCCGGACGCCCATTGCGCAAACGGGCTCCATTGCGCAGCGGCCCCCCGGTAAAGGTCCGCCAAAGGACTATTCGTGCATCCGGTTCGCCGGACCCGGGGTTCGTGATGCCGGCCGGGCCTCCATCGTCGCGCCATCCTGCCGCCAGTAAGTCCGCTGTTCGGCAAACGGCATGCGCAGCAGCTTGCCGGGGCGATTGTCGGCTGGCTGCGAATAAGCCGGAACGCCGATCCGGATGGCCTCCTGCGGCACGTTCAGGCGCAGCGAACGATGCAGCCGATCCCACCACGACAACACCGTGGAGTAATTCGAGTCGGTTTCAGTATGGAAATGCGAGTGGTGGACGCCGTGCATCCGGGGCGTCACGAACACCCGATTCACCGCCCGCTCGATTCGTAGCGGCAGCTTCACGTTGCTGTGGTGAAACAGGGTCGCAACCTGAAAGACAAGCTCGTACATGAAGTACATCCAGGCCGCCGGACCGATCAGCAGGACCTGCGTTGCGCGAAATGCCGAAGAATAGCCGATCTCCACGGCGTGAAACCGGAATGCCGTGGTCACATCCAGATCCGGGTCGACATGGTGCACGTTGTGGAATCGCCACAGCAGCGGCACGCGATGATTCAATCGATGCCACCAGTAAAACGACCAGTCGAACAACACGAAGGCGATCGCGAATTCAGCCGCCAGCGGCAGTTCCAGCAGGGCCAGCGCACCGAAATTCTGCTGGGGCGACAACGCCAGCAAATGCTCCACGGCCGGCCTGACCGTGATCGCGGCCGTGGCGACGGCAATGCCGGTAATCGCCACGTTCACCAGCACCCGCGGCCAGAGGGGGCGACGCGCCTTGCGCAACGGAAAACGACGCTCCAGCAGAAACATCGTCAGGTAAACGATTGCCACGACGAACGGCAACAACCAAACAGGCAGCGTCATATCCACTTATGCAGGTTCCATTTTCGAGTCTGAAATCCAAGCATATAACGCATGGCTCAACGGGCCGTGTCCGCCGTTCGGCGATCGCGACGCTTTACCCGTGCTAAGCTTGATTGCCGGCGACGGGATTCGCCGTTCACGCCACACGAGAGGACTGCCCGATGAACACGACTCTGACAGGACGTTTCGAAGAGCTCGACCAGGCGCGCGTCGCGCGCAAGGACATGATCGCGGCCGGGATACCGCAGGAGAAGATCTATATCGACGAGGACCGGCAGCAGATCAAGGTGATCATTCCCGAAGAGGAGTCGCCGCAGATCCGGGAAGCCTTCAGGAACCACGACATTACCGAAGTCCAGTAAGGTCCTGGACCGCATCTGCCGCGCCGAGCCGAATCGATCAAAGACCCCGGAAGCTTGGCGAACCGAGGACGGTTTCGAGTCGAGGCGCAGCAAGGACTCGATGAGCGGATGAGTCCGACCCGGTTCCACGATTCCGGCCCGAAGTCCACTCGATCGCTCGAGGTTCGGGCGTCGAGGCCGGCAGTCGCCGGCTTTCCACCCGCCCGGCATCGCCGGATGGCTCAGCGCGTGAGCGCGGCGTTGCATGGCAGGGACCTGCGGGCGCCGCCGATGCGCATGACCATCCAGACTTGCCCGGCCCACGGATGTTGAACGCCATTGCCTCAGCCGCTTGGACACCGTTCCTTGGCAGTACACGTTTATCCTCCTGACTGTCCACCTGGATTCCACTCACGGAGAGGCAATGACGACCAAGAATGTCGACCTGACCGATTTCGGCTTCGTTCGCGCCGCCGCGGTGGCGCCCGTACTGGCGCTTGCCGACCCGGCGACCAATGCGCAACGGATCGCCGGGCACCTGCGCCAACTGGCGGATCAGCACGTCAGCATCGCGCTGTTCCCCGAGCTTTGTCTGACCGGGTATACCTGCGAGGACCTGTTTTTCAGCACCGGCCTGCATCACGCCGTGCGTCGGGCGCTGACGACCGTGTCCGAAGCCACCGACCGCATCGTCGCGGTGGTCGGCGCGCCGTGGCGCGCGCCCGACGGCCGGCTGTTCAACGCGGCCGTCGTTGTCGCCGGGGGACGAATCCGGGGCGTCGTGCCGAAGCAGATCCAGCCCAACTACGGCGAATTCTACGAGCGCAGGTGGTTCGCATCCGGGGCTGATGTCGACCTGCCCGTCGAGGACCCCGACTTCGGCGAGTTCCGCCTCGGCTGCAACCAGTTGTTCCGGGCCGGCGCCATCCATTTCGGCATCGAGATCTGCGAAGACTTGTGGGCGCCGCGGCCGCCCGGCATCGAACAGTGTCTGGCCGGTGCGGAACTGGTCCTCAATCCGTCGGCCAGTCCGGAACACATCGCCAAGGCCGACTTCCGCCGCTCGCTGGTACACATGGCCAGTGCGCGTGGCGTCAGCGGTTACCTGTACGCCGGCTGCGGCCCGATGGAATCGACCAAGGACGTCGTCTACGGCGGACACCTGCTGGCTTTCGAGAACGGCAAGGCGCTGGGCGAAAGCGACCGATTTTCAATGGATGCGCGCACGCTGGTCACCGAATTCGACGTCGAAAGGCTGCACCATGACCGGGCCCAGAACACGACTTTCGCCCAGTCCCCGCGCCCCGGTGATTACCGACGCATCCGGGCGCTGGACGAAAATCCCGGGCTCAAGACGCTGACGCGCGAGATCGAGCCGCATCCGTTCGTGCCCGATGACGAGGCGCGCCTCGAGGCCCGCGCGCGCGAAATCATGCACATCCAGGCCACCGGGCTGGCGCGGCGGGCGCTGGCCTCGGGCGCCGATCGACTGGTGCTGGGGTTGTCGGGCGGCCTCGACAGCACCCTGGCATTCCTCGTCTGCCTGGAGGCTCTGGAAAAGCTCGAGCGCGATCCCGATCGATTGCATGCCTTGACACTGCCGGGACCGGCCACCAGCGAGCACACGCTGACGTCGGCGCGTCGACTGGCCGCGGCGGCGAACGTCAGACTGAAAGAGATACCGATCCACGCCGCGGTCCGTCAGCACCTCGAAGACCTGGAGCACGAAACCCGGGACGACGTCGTGTTCGAAAATGCCCAGGCCCGCGAACGCACCCAGATCCTGTTCAACTACGGCAACAAGTCCGGGGGTATCGTCGTGGGCACCGGCAGCCTCTCGGAACTGGCGTTGGGCTGGTGCACCTACAATGCCGACCACATGGCGAGTTACAACGTCAATGCCGGCGTGCCCAAGACCATGATCCGTTACCTGGTGCGCTGGTATGCGGGCAACCGGGCCGGCACGGCGCTTTCGGAGGTTCTGAACCGAATTCTCGAAACGCCGGTTTCGCCGGAGCTGCTGCCGGCCGAAGAAGGCCGCATCGCACAGCACACCGAGCAGATCATCGGGCCTTACGAGCTGCACGATTTTTTCCTGTTCCACTTCATGCGCAACGGCGCCCGGCCGACCAAGATCTACCACTTGGCCTGCCTGGCGTTCGACGGCCTTTATCCGCCGGCGGAAATCCATCGCTGGCTGCTGACCTTCGTGCGGCGCTTCTTTTCCCAGCAGTTCAAGCGCACCACGCTGCCGGCCGGACCCAAGGTCGGCACCATCACGCTGTCGCCGCGCGGCGACTGGCGCATGCCCGACGAAGCGACCGCCGAGGGCGTCCTCGCCGAACTGGAATCAATCGACCCCGGATGAATGGGCGACCGGCGCCGGTCCCGCGCACGCCGGTCAACCGTAGCCGGGACCATCGGGCGGCGTTCGGGCGATAGCCCCTGTCGTGCCGCTACGGCACGATGAACGTCGTACGATCCAGGCCGGTATTGCCGGTGCGCGGATCGTAGGCATATACCGTGATGTCGTAGACACCCGATTCGTCGATCTCGAACTCGCCGGCGAACTGGCTGGTCTGCCCGGCATAGGACATCGATGCGCTGTCGATGCGCTCGCCGTTGCGCACGACGATCATTTCGACGTCGTAACCGTCGGCGTCCCAGAGCCCGCCGGGCTGGATCGGACAGCCGCACATCATCGTGACGTTGGCGCGGATCTCGACCTGCTCGCGGTCGCCGGAAATCCGGACATGCGCCGGCGGGGCGAGCACGTCGACGGCAAAACCCGGCAGCTCCAGGATCCAGCCTTCGCTTCCACCCGGCGCGCGTCCCGGCACCACCCATTGCGTGGCGGTGACACGCTGTTCGGCCTGACGTTGCGCGGCCGGACCGATGGCCTCGACCTCGATCAGGCGCGGCTCGTCCAGCTCCAGCGTCGCTGTAAACGAGGCCGCGGTTTCATCGGCCATCCGGGCACGGCGACCGCCGTCGCTGTGCATGATCTTCGAGGTGTTCCCGGTGCCGCCTTCGGTCGCACCGCTGGCCAGCACCTCGCCGGTGTGAACGTCGCGCAGAACCACCCGGGCACCGCCCATGCTCGTGCCGACGAACTTGGCGTCCTTGCTGAGCACGCGGATCGTGATATCCGTCGGTTCGGCCGCCGCCGGTGCCGAAACCGCAGCCATCATGAGCGCGAGCAGGCCCAGCGCGAGAGCGCTGAGCATTCGGCCCATCCTCGCGGGTCGAATTGCGCTGGCCGATTCTCCGGCCGCGAATCGCGAATTGAATCGGTGATTGGGCTGCCTGTGCATGATCCGACTCCTTTTCGAATAGTTTGGATACAAGGATAACAGCAGCGAATCGAGTCCAGGAATGACGGCGCCCGGCTGCACGCCGTCTGTCGGGCGGCGGTTCGGCAAGTCCGGAGGCCGCGCGGCTGCCCTGTGTTCGCTACGCAACAACGGTGCTTTTTGCGCTATATTCGCCCGGACGCGGCCCGTCCAGAGGCCGTTCCAGGGCTCATTCAGCCGATCTGGGCCCTGCGTCAAGGGTCGGTGAGCCTACGATTCATTCTCGACGGGAAAATATCGAAATGAGAAAAAAAGCGCTGCTGCTATCGGCACTATTCTGCGCGACTCTGTGCGCGTGCAGCCATCAGGTGCGGAACACCGAAGTCGAAACCGTCGCTTCCGGAGAAACTGGAAGCGCTTCCTCCGCCGACATCGAATTGACCACTGCCGGTGTCCCGCCCTCGGTTGCCGGCTGCAGTTGCCTTCTGGCCGAAAATGCGGCGCAGTACCGCGACCAGCAATTCCTCTACGCCGAAAAGTACGGCAGCCCGCCTCCGGAGAAGGATTTTGCCTTCATCTTCATCGATGGCGAGCCGGTGCGGCTGACCGTTCAGGATGTCCGGATCGACGACGAGGCCAGGACCCTGAAAAAAGTTTATGCCAGCGATGACTACCGGGTCACGGTCGACCTGCAGGCAATCCAACGCCCCGACCACGAGGTCTGGGTGCAGACCGGGACGCTGACGGTCGAGACCGGGCGAGGAACAACCGTGACAAAGGACGTTTACGGTGTTTGCGGGTGTTGACGCTGTCCGACTCGGCGAACGTGCTCGAGTTCACTTAGCGGAAGAACCAGGAAAAACCCAGGCCGGCCTGCAGATCGGGCGCGTCGCCACTGACACCCGCCAGCCCGTAGACGTCGAGTTGGGTATCACGCCATGGCGTCCAGGCGAAGCCCCCGCCCAGCACGGTGCCATCCGAGTCGCCCACAGTCACTCCGGCTTCCAGGTAGTACCCGGCCGATCCGGACACCGGTGCGCTGTACGCGCCCGCCAGCAGCAGATCGTCGCTGCCGCCGCCGGTGGTCACTTGCGCCAGTGCACCGATGGAAGTGCCGGGCCGATCCAGGGCCCAGTTCGCAGTGAGCCCCAGGTCGACGATCTCGTCGTCCGCGCTGAATGCGTCGTCGCCGGTCGGCAGTGTTACGCCGCCCAGAAAAGCCACGTCCGCGCCGCCCAGCGCCTCGCCGAAGCCGCGCCCGAGGCGGTGCTTGACGCCCAGGCGCAGGTCGGTCTGACCGGTTTCGCTGAAATCATTGCCCGGCGCATCCACCTCCAGCCGCGCCAGCGGTGCGAAGCCGGCCTGTAATTCCCATTCGCGGGCGAAGCCGTAGCGCAACAGCGTGCCCAGGGTCAGGGACGTGACGTCCACGTTGCCCGCCTCGTCGTGCGCCACGTCGGCAAGACCCTGCTCCAGCACGAACCGCCCCGCCGGCACGGTATCGGTGGCGAACAGCAGCCCCGGCCGATCGAAGCCGGGGGTCGCCGGCTCGTCCTGGGCCCATGCCGGGAAAGCTATAAAAACGATGATGAATGCATGGATGATCGATCGGGTTGCATGCATTGATGAGATCTCCGGTTCCAGTATCGATGATGTTGCGCAGGATACACTTCGTCGGCACCCGTCCGGCGCCTCGCTCCGCCCCGGCTTGGCAGCCGGCATGTCAGATACCGCTTTGTCCGGCGTCGGCGCGAGACCGCGGCGCAAATCCGGCTTCCAGGGCCTTCGCGCGGAAGTCCTCCAGCGCCCAGTTGACCGAGGGAAAGGCGATCTGATCGATCGCCGGCAGTCGATCCCACGAAAACAGGCGCACTTCGCGCGACTCCGGCCCGGCTGCCACCGCCGGGTCGATCAGGCGTGCGCGATAGATGAGCTGGACCTGGCTGATGCGGGTAATGGCGTAGGTGGCCAGCAGCTGATCGATCGCCAGCCGGGCCCGCGCCTCTTCCCAGGCCTCGCGCAGCGCGCCATTCTCCGGGCTTTCATTGCGCTCCAGGTAACCCGCCGGCAGCGTCCAGTAACCGGCCCGCGGCTCGATCGCACGCCTGCACAACAGCACGCGATCCTCCCAGGTCGCGACCGACCCCACCACGATTTTCGGGTTCTCGTAGTCGACGAAACCGCAGCGATCGCAGACTGCGCGCTCGATATCGTCGTCGGCCGGTATCCGGCGCGTGAACTGAATTTCACTCGGCATGCGGCAGAGTTTCGATTGGGGAACTGGCGAAACGATACTGAAACCCCGTCAGCGCAATGAAAACGCGGGCATAGTCATTCCCGCGGGCCTTGGAGGCGAGTGACGTGAAGAAACGACTCGATCGAGCGCGCCATGAATGCGCGAACAGGCCGAACGCGCTCATCGCAGCGTTCAGCCAGGCCGCCTCTTTTCGAATACAAGGATCCCCCAGGTCAGAACTCCGTTCCGGCCGCCTTCGACCCAATGGTTCAGGCCCGCCTTCATCCGTTCGATATAATCGCCGTCGACGCCTTTCTCGCGCAGCTTGCCGCTCTTCTCGATCAGAACTTCGCGGACGCGCGCATAGTGGCGCGCGAGCTGCTCGGGGCTCTCTTCGAACGCGATCTGCTCCAATCCCAGCGCGTCCAGCGTGTTTCGGTAGAACGACGGTGAGGCCAGCGAGTCGAGGTGAAGGCGATCGTAAATGTCCTGCAGGGAATCGGCCGGCGCATCGTCGGCCTGCATCGGATCGGTAAACACGAGCCGGCCGCCGGGCTTGAGCACGCGAGCGGTCTCGGCGAGGACCTTTTCGCGTTGGCCGGAGTGCAGGAATGCCTCTTGCGACCAGGCTCGGTCGAAGCTGGCGTCGGCGAAATCGAGCGAAGCAAAATCACCCTCGACGACATCGATCCGCTCGTCCAGGCCCGCTTCGCGATTCATTCGACGATTTCGGTCGTTTTCGACGTCGCTCAGGTTCAGTGCCACGCAGTGACATCCGAAGCGTTCCGCGAGATAACGCATGGATCCGCCGTAGCCCGCGCCGAGATCGATGACGCGAGTTTCCGGCGTCCACGGCCCCGACAAGTCGACCATTCGCTCTGCGGTGCGCCGGCTCGCCGGCGCTATTGGTTCGTCCTCGGAATCGTACAGGCCGACATGAATGTCCTGGCCGCCCCACACCTCGCGATAGAAAAGGTCGGCATCCTTGCTGTTGTAGTAATCGCGTGCAATCTGGGTGGCGTTGGAATCGCTGCGGTCGTTCATCAGAGTCCTCCGAGTTCGATTTTCCTGTTCATGCATGGATCATGATGCCTCAAACACACGCCATCCGGGACACCCTGAACCGTCCCGGAAGAATCCAGAAGAATCCAGACACCCACCTCGTTAACGCCCACTCGACTGCAGAAGAATCCGGAAGAAGAATCCGGACACCCACCTCGTTATTCGTCCGCGCACAGCCACGGAGAAAACTATAATTCGACCCTTTCGCCCGGCCGATCCGAATGCTCGCATCGATCCTGACAAGCCTGAGCCTGCTTTTCTCCGCCCCATCGACAGGCGACGATCCAGCGCGGTACCGCCAGAACATCGAAACCAGTGCGCCGGCCTGGCTGGAAGAAGAATCCGGACACCCACCTCGTTAACACCCACTCGACGGTTCGAAGAGTTCCGCGTGTCTTCCAGCCAGGCCTGTCTACAGCGAAGTGACCAGCTTGAAGACGAGCGCCGAGACCGAGACCGCCGTCCCAAGCAGCGGCACGCTGCGCGGCAGCGTGAACGCCGCCGGGGACGGCCGATCTTTCTCGAGGCCCTTGGTCCACCACAAACCGGCGTTGACCATCGCAAAAACCAGCAGCAGCACGCCGCTGGTGATATTGGCCAGCGTCGTCAGCTCAAGGCCGAGCGCGAGTAACGCGATCGCCAGCGTCGCCAGCGCGGTAGCGATCCACGGCGTTTGTGTGCGCCGGCCGATCGTTGCCAGGAACCCCGGCGCATACCCGCGGTTGGCCATTCCGTAGGCGACGCGCGCGGCCATCACGATCTGTACCAGGGCGCTGTTGACGGCCGACAGGATGCTTACGATGCCGATGGCGGCAATCGCCGGCCGGCCGTGATGGCGAACGGCTTCGGCCAGTGGCGTGCCGGCCTCGGCAAGCGTGGCCGACGGAATGGACAGCACCAGCGCCGTGCTGACGAACATGTACAGGATGGTCGTCAGCACCAGGCTCAGGACCACGGCCCAGGGCATGTTGCGGCGCGCATGCTGCGTCTCCTCCGCCATGTTGACCATGTCTTCGAAGCCGATGAACGCATAGAACGCCAGAAACGCCGCGGACAGGATGCTGATCCAGGCCGAGCCCGCCAGCGGCGGCATCAGCGTCATCGGCCCGGCGGCCACGGGCTCCGGCGCGCCGAACGACGCAAAGGCGACATACATCAGCGTCGCGATCTGGACGACGCAGATGCCGACGACCAGTCCGACCGCCTCGCGAACGCCCCAGGCAGCAATGCCCCCGATCGCAAGCGTCACTGCAATGATCGCCGGCGCATCGGGCCAATCCACGAAATCCCCCAGGAACCGGTCCGTCGCAACCACCAGCGTCGCGGCGGAAACCACGCCGGTGGTGATGATCAGCCAGCCGACGATCGCCGACAGCCAGCGCCGGCCGAATGCCTGTTCCAGGTAGCGGGCCGAGCCGCCGGCATGCGGCAGGCGCGACGACCACTCGGCGAACGCCAGCGCGCTGAACAGCGCCAGTAGCCCGGCCACGCCGAAGGCCACCGGTGCGTGCGTCCCGGCTTTTCCTGCCACTTCGCCGGACAGCGCGAAGAAGCCGGCCCCGACCATCGTGCCGATGCCGTACAGCACGAGCAGCGGGAAGCCGATGGCTCGCTTCAGCGCAGGTCTTTCGTCATGACCGTCGTCGACATCTTGCAAAGCGCTCACCAGGGTCGATCATGCCTCGATGCTACAACAAGCACGACCAGCCCATGCACGCCTCCAGGCGCTTTGTTTTCACGGCGATGCTGCGCGCGCAGTCATGTGATAAAGCTCATCCACGATGGCACCCGGCGACGCGCTGTCGCTGTTGGCCAAGACCACGATCCCGATCCCGCGTGCCGGCTCAAGCAGCAGGTGCGACCGATACGCGGCGAACCAGCCGCCGTGGCGGGCAACGCGCCGGCCGTCGATCGATTCAACACGCAAGCCCAAACCCCGGTTTGAAGCGATCGGTTCATACATCCGGGCACGCATCTCCTCGGACAGGAAACCCTCGCCGCCGTTACCGAGCAGAAAAAGAAGCAGGCGTCCCATATCACGTGCTGTCGAGTACGCGCCGAACGCCGGGCTCATCGATCCGGCGTCGTGATACATCCGCACGCGACGCCCGTCGACAGTCTTTTCGACGCCGGCGAATGGTCTTTCCGAATCGGGAATCAACCGTCGAGGTGGTGCCCGGACTTGAGTTTCTGGACGGAATACCAAGCCAGGGCCAAGCACAATCCAGCGTAGCCGAATCCAAAATTTATTTCCATATCCCATGCCTCCAAGTCACTGCAATGGCACCAATAGCACGACTTGATTTCCGCCTGAATCCGAGAATTCGGATACCCGTCCCTTCACTTCCCCACCCGCGGTTTGAGACAAATTCCGCGAGGTTTGCCCAAAGTAATCGGCGTTGACGCAATCTCGGGTATCGTAAGCGGGGAAGGCTGATACACAGCGGCGCCGGGCCGTGGCTCACTGCCAATGACCGAACAGGAAGCCGAGCTGATCATGATTAAACGAACCACCAATGCGCTGATCGTTGCGCTACTGCTGACAGGATGCACAGGCATGCCGGAAAAGAACGTCGATCCAGACACCGTCACCGAACTGGCGCGCTGCCCTTCGAGCCCGAACTGCGTTTCCAGCGCCGACCCCGACGACTCGCATTTCATCTCGCCGATCACGATTCAAGGCGACCCGGATGCGGCATGGCAGACTCTGCAGGAAATTCTCGCCGCGGATCGCAGTTTCAAGATCACCGCATCGGCAGAGCACTACCTCCGCGCAGAGGCGACCACACGAATCCTGCGCTTTACCGACGACGTCGAGTTCCTGCTGAAGCGCGAGCCCGGCCGGATCGACATGCGATCGGCGTCGCGCATCGGGTATTCCGACCTGGGCAAGAACCGAAAGCGCCTGGAAGGCATTCGCAGCGACATGATCGATGCCGGCGTGGCGGTCGCTCCTGACTGACGACAGTAGCACCCCCTACTCTGCCAACAAGCGCTCGATCTCGGATCGAATTCCGGCCATGTCGACTGCGCACATCGCGTGCCCTTCCGAGCCATTCGGGTCGTGGTACTCCATGCCCGGATGAACGAATTGGATGACACCGGACTTGTCGAGCAGAAAGGTCACTGAAGTAGCCGGCCGGTCGGGGCCGGTCAGCCACCAGTCCTTCAGTGTGCCGTTTCGCCAGTCCCAGTCGATGGCAATCGGAAAATCGAGTTCGCGCGCCGCCACCGCACGTTCCACGCGCGCTGCATCGAGCGGTCCGTCGCGATCGGCCTTCGGGTGATACACCCCGATGACTATCAGCCCCAGGGGCGAGTACTGCTCGTCAATCGCACGAAGCGCCGGCGCGCTGCTGGCACAGAACGGACAAGTCTCCGTCCACCAGCGCACCAGCACCACCTGTCCCCGCAGATCCTCCAGCGAAAGCGGTTCCGAATTCAGCCAACCATCGAACTCGAACGACGGTGCCGGCACGCCAATGCGGTCGCTGCCCGCCGAGCGATCCATAGACCTGAGACTGGAGAGCATCCCGGCAATACGCGCATCAGACTCAGCGGCAGACGTTCCATCAACGATCATGAGTTCGCGGTAGTGATCCCAGGACCGCACGGTCTCGATCTCTTCGGAAAACGCCGTTCCGCCGCTGCAGGCAAGAAGAAACATCAGGATGGATCGCGACATCGGAAACACTCCAGGCCAACCAGTGAAATTGGAAATCCAATCATGTCACTGTCGACGAGGTACTTGCAACTCGTCATAACCGGCCGAACCTTTTAGCCGGCGTCCGTTTGCTGCACTTGTCGCGCAGCCATGCCGACTTCCACCAGCAGGCAGGCCAGGCCGCCGGTAATGAGCAGCATCGCCAGCATGAACAGGCCGGCAATCCAGAGTCCCAGCCCGGCTGTTGCGAGGCCGTCCAGGAACAGGGCGACAACCACGATGCATATCGACACGGCGCTGGATACGCACAACCGGATCGACCACAGGATCAGTCCGGACCGCCTTCGCAACCGAGCGGTCTCGCCTGCCATGCGCGAATCCAGTCCGGCGTCTGCCACCCCTCCGAGCTGGCCGCCCACGGCCCGCTTGCGGTCGATGATGCGGCCCAGCCGCACCGACAGCACGTTCAGGAAGCTGCCTATGGCAACCAGCAGAAACACCGGCGTCAGCGACGCCTGGATGATGCCGGTCACGGCGTCTATCGAAGTCAATGAATTCATCCA
>JAGXKW010000026.1 GCA_018334995.1 Wenzhouxiangellaceae bacterium | reverse complement strand
ATCCGCCCGGCCCTGCGCTTCTCGGCGCCTTCGAGGCAGATGGGTGGCCACCGGACGTTGGGTGCATGTCGCAAATGACTACAGCACGTGATGACCCCGCTTCCGGCCGTCGACGCCGCCGAGCATTGCAGGGCGGGCCGGAAAAAGGGCCGCCGCATGTCTGAGCGACGGAAGCGCAGCGACCATAGCGAGTTCGGCGGACCCCGGCCCGACCGAAACGCGCAGGGCACCGGACCGGAGGCTGCGCCAGCAGCCGTAGGGCCGGCGGCGTCGCCCGGCAGCGTTTCTTGGTTACTTCTTGGGGCGCCAAGAAGTCACTCGCGAAAGCCGGCGCAGCCGGCGGCGAAGCCGCCTTTCAACTAAATTCAATTCGGAGCAATGAATCAAACATTGAACCGGAAGTGCATCACATCCCCTTCCTTCACGACGTATTCCTTGCCTTCCAGTCGGAGCTTGCCGGCGGTCTTGGCGCCGGTTTCGCCGCCGCAGGCGATGTAGTCGTCGTAGGCGGTGACTTCGGCGCGGATGAAGCCTTTCTGGAAGTCGGTGTGGATGCGGCCGGCGGCCTGGGGCGCGGTGGCGCCGCGGTGGACGGTCCAGGCACGCACTTCCTTCGGCCCGGCGGTGAAGAAAGTAAGCAGGTCCAGCAACTCGTAGCCGGCTCGGATCAGGCGGTTGAGGCCGGGCTCGGTCTCGCCCAGGTCGGCGAGGAATTCGGCCTGCTCTTCCGGGTCGAGCTGGGCCAGTTCGGCTTCCATGGCCGCCGAGACCACGACCACGCCGGCGGCCGAGGCTTCGGCGTAGTCGGCGACCTTCGCGACCAGCGGATTGTCGGGGTTTGCGGTGTCGTCGACGTTGACCACGTACAGCACCGGTTTGGCGGTGATGAAATGCCATTCGCGCAATGCCCGGCGTTCCTCGCCCGATAGCTCCAGGGAGCGAACAGGACTGCCTTCGCCGAGATGCGCGACGACGCGCTCGAGCAGCGCGGCCAGCGCTTTGGCTTCCTTGTCGCCGGACTTGGTCTGCTTGATCGTCCGGGCCAGCGCCTTCTCGGCCGACTCCAGATCGGCCAGCGTAAGCTCGGTATCGATGGTCTCGATGTCGGCGACCGGATCGACGCGCCCGGCGACGTGGGTGACGTCGTCGTCTTCGAAGCAGCGCACGATATGCGCGATGGCGTCGGTTTCGCGGATGTGGGCCAGGAACTTGTTGCCCAGTCCCTCGCCTTTCGATGCCCCGGCGACCAGCCCGGCGATATCGACGAACTGCATGGTCGTCGGAATGACCTTCTCCGGTTTGACGATGGCCGCCAGCTCATCGAGCCTGGGATCGGGCACCGGCACCATGCCGACGTTCGGTTCGATGGTGCAGAACGGATAGTTCTCGGCCGCGATCTCGCCGCTGGTCAGGCAATTGAACAGGGTCGACTTGCCGACGTTCGGCAGGCCGACGATTCCACACTTGAATCCCATGTCTTCAGGTTCCGCTTTCGGGCGCGTCCTTGCGGCGCGCGTGCAGGTGGGTCATGGCGTCGTTGGCACGCCCCTCGATAAAATCGCCCAGCACGTCGAGCGAGCGCTCGATCGCATCGACGATCGCCTTTTCGTCCGCGGCCGCGGCGCGGCCCAGCACCCAGGGCAACACCTGCTCGGCGAGGCCCGGATGGCCGATGCCGATGCGCAGGCGCCAGAAGTCCGGGGTGCCCAGGTGGCTGAAGATGCTCCTGAGCCCGTTGTGCCCGCCGTGACCGCCGCCCTTCTTCAGTCGCGCGATACCCGGCTCGAGGTCCAGGTCGTCATAGGCGACCAGCACCCGGGCCGGTTCGATGCGGTAGAAATCGGTCGCCGCGCGCAGGGCGCGACCCGATTCGTTCATGAAGGTGGTCGGCGCCAGCAGGACCGCATCGGTTCCATCCAGGCGGACGCGGGCGGCCTCGCCGTGCAGCTTCTTTTCGGGCTTGAGCGATAGATGATGGCGCCGGGCCAGGCGCTCCATAAACCAGAACCCGGCGTTGTGCCGGGTTCTTTCGTACTTCGGGCCCGGATTGCCGAGCCCGGCAATCAGCCAGGGGCTCATGGCAGGCGTTACTCGTCCTTGTCGACCTTCTTGTCGGGCGGGTTTTCCTTCGCGCCCGAGGTCTCTCCGGAAGTTCCGCCTTCGCCCTCGCCTTCGCCTTCTTCGCCGGCTGCGGCTTGCTCGGCAGCTTCTTCCTCGCCGACTTCCGGCTCGGCGCCTTCGGCCAGCGCGGCATCGGCCTCGGCGGCAAGCTCGCCCGAACCCTGGCTTTCACGAATGAAGATCGCGCTGACCAGCGCTTCGTCGTAGTCGTCGCCGTGCTCCAATACAGGAATGGTGACGCCCTCGGGAAGCTCGAGCTCGCTCATCATGTAGCGCTCGCCCGGCTCGAGATTGGCCAGGTCCACCTCGATGTACTCGGGCAGGTCCTTGGGCAGGGCCGAGATCTCCAGTTCGGTGGCGAGATAGGAAACGACCACGCCGCCCTGTTTTTCGGCCGGACTGATTTCTTCGTTGACGAAATGCAGCGGCACCGAGATGCGCAGCTCGTTCTTTTCGCTGATGCGCTGGAAGTCGACGTGCAGAATGGTCGGCTTGAACGGATGGCGCTGGAGGTCGCGCAGAATGACCTTCTGCTTGCGTCCGTCGGCGACGTCCAGCTCGAGGATGGAGGCGTGGAACGCTTCCTCTTCGGTCGCGTGCAGGATGTAGTCGTGCTCCAGCGTCAGCGCGACCGGATCGCGCGATTCGCCGTAAACAACGGCCGGCACTTTTTTCTGGCGGCGCAGGCGGCGGCTCGCACCTTTCCCCACGTCCTCGCGCAGTTCGGCCGGCACTTTGTAAGTCTGGCTCATGATTGAAGTTCCATGTCGAGGTTGAAAAGCCGGAAGCCCGCGACCAGGCACCGGAATAGCCCGCCATTATAAAACGAAAATGCCCGCACGCGGCGGGCATTTTCGACAAGCTGTCCGAGCGGGCAGCGTTGAACGGCTCGGTCGCCTAATCCGCCGAGGTAAAGGTGATTACCTGGACCGCGCTGCTTGACGCATCGCTCTCGCCGATATCCACTCGCAAGTAGCCGTTGACCAGCCACAGGAACAGCTGGTTGGTATAAAACGGACTGTCGACCACGCCGCTGCGGCCGCCGGGAATGATCTCGTCGGATACCGGGCCGCTGGGCGCCATCAAGGCCACCTTGCGTCGCGCCGGGCCACCGCCGAACATGAATTCGTTGACGCTGTCGGCGCGCGGATTGTGGCTGGAGGCGTCGACCACATCGAAACCGCCCGGACGCGCGATACCCGGCAGTTCCTCGCTGAGGTCGTTGAGGCCGAAGCCGCGCGGCACGTTGAACGGTTTCTGTCCGAGGGGATGGTCGAACACGACACGGTGCAGCCGGCCCCAGCGATAGTCGCCCTGGTCGGTGGAGTTGGCGAACGCCGGCGCGAACTCGTCGCTTGCCAGAAGGTCCAGCGCCGCCTTCAGGCTGGCCAGCAGCACCGTGTCGCGGGCCGTCGCCATGTCCGGCGCTTCCTCGACGTTGAAGAACGGCACGCCGGAAGCTCCGACGCCCTGCTTCTCGTCGAAAGCCTGCAGCAGGTGCATGAAGGCACGGTTGGCGACCCGCCCGCTGGGCAGGTTGTCTTCCAGGCCGATGGCCGACAGCGTCGCATCCACGGTGTTGGCGATGGCCTGACCGCGGAACACCGCATAGATGGTGGCGGCGACGCTGTTGGCGATCTCGTCTTCGCCGGGTTCGGGGAGCGCCAGCGGGTTGTCACCCGGATCGAAGCCTTCCTGGATGCCGGTGGGCGTCGAGAAATCCCATTCGGCCAGGCGGCCCACGGCCTCCTGGATGGCGGGGTCCAGCGCGAACTGGGCCAGTCCCGGCCACGCGTCGTCGGCCACTGCGTTCTCGAACGCCTGCAACACGTAGGGCACGACGATCTCGGCGTCCAGCGGCTGGTTGTTCGCCTGCAGCGCCTTGATGTCGTCCGGGGTGATCGCTTTGCCGCTGGCGATCATGTCCTTGAGTTCGCGGTCGATGCGGCCCTGGCGCAGCGAGGCGTAGCCTTCGCTGAGGTAGTAGATGCCGTTGCCACCGGGACGCAGCTGGTTGAGCGCGTTGTTGTCCAGCGTCACGCCGACCGGGTCGTTGTTGGCGTTGGCAATGAAGCCCGATTCCGGATTGACGATCTGCGGCATTTCCTCGAGCGGCAGCGCGGCGAACGGGAATCCGCGGGTCACCGGTTCGCCTTCGGCCGGCAGCCATTCGTTGTCGCTCGCGCCGGTACCGTCGCGCAGCAGGAACGGCGGCGCGCCGTCGACCGTGTTGTTCTGCAGGTCGGCCCTGAGCGGCACGGTGCCGGTAGTGAAATAGGCGATGTTGCCGTCGATGTCGGCATAACCGAAGTTCTGTCCGCCAACGGAGAAATTCTTCAGGCCCTCGGTGAAGTCATCGATGTTCTTGGCCCGCGACCAGGCGCGGAAGGTCGACAGCTCGAAGGTCGGACCCCAGCCGGTGTACTGGACCGAGACCCCGGTCGTGGCCGAGGGCTGGGCGACGACCGGACCGTTGTTGCGGCGCGGCACGAGGAAGGTGATCGCCCCGGCGTCGAAGCCGACATCGGCGCGCGAAAGGTTGTCCGGCTCACCGTCGCCGACGCCGTTGACGAAGTAGGACTGGAACACCAGCTTCAATCGCTCCGGCTGGCCGTTGTACAGCGTATGCGTGGGCAGGCCGAAGTTGTTGACCAGGAAGTCTTCCTGGTAATAGTCGGTGACGTCGTTGGGGTTGACCGTCGAGGCCCAGCAGATGTTCGTGTTGCAGCCCTGCACCACCAGCGGCGTGCCGGCGAAGGCGACCCCGCTGACCGCGACGCCTTCATCGCGAATCACCAGGTTTTCCTTGGTGAAGGTCGACGCCATGTCGAGGCCCAGGTGCGGGTCGTTCGCGATGATCGGATAGCCGCTTTCGGTGTGTTCGCCGGAGACGATGAAGAAGTTGCTGCCGGCCGGGTCGAGGTCGCCGGCGATCGAATTGCCGACCACCGGGATGTCGCGCAGCGCTTCGACGTGCGCGCGCAGGCTGTCGAGTACCGCCGGATCGATCTCGGGCAGATCGAACGTGGCCGGCGCGGAAGCCCGCTTGCCGCCCTCGGTCTGCACGGCATCGGCATTGCCGGGCACCTCGATGATGCCGGCATCCTCGAACCAGGTCGGGATCGAGACCGCATCGTCTTCGGGCGCAACGCGGTTGATGTCCTCGAAGAACAGCGCAGTGCCGTCGAAGCCGACCGCATCGCCGGTGCCCTGGTAGGTCAGCAGGTCGACGGTAAGATCCGCGTCGTCGGAATCGAACGAAAGCTGGAAGGCCAGCAGCTTGCCAACGGCCAGCGAATCCACAGGCGTCCAGCGCTCGGCGCCGGTCAGTTCCAGCGCGCCGTATTCGGGCGGCAGCGGATTGTTGCGCAGATACGTGTTGACGCCGTCGGCGTAGGCCTTGACCCAGCCCTTTTCTTCGGGCGACAGCGCCGCCCAGGTCGCGAACGCGGCGCGCCGCAGGCCCAGTGTGCGCAGCTGGACGTCATTGCCCAGCGCACCCGCGCCCAGCAGTTCGCCCAGCGTGCCGGAAGCGACCCGCCGCAGGAAGTCCATCTGGAAGAACCGGTCGCGCGCGTGCAGGTAGCCCTGCACGAAGGTCACGTCGGTCTCGGAGTCACCCACGATAGTCGGAATGCCGTTTGCATCGGTATAGACCGTCACTTCACCGTCCGACGGGAGGACCTGGATGGTCTGGGCCGAAACGGCGATTGAAAAACTTGCAAGGAAAGCCGCGAAAAACCGGCCGGGAAAGGACAGGACTGGTTTCATTTTTCTACCCCGTGTTAATTGATTGCCGTAGGGTTTTTGTACCCTTCGCGTCATTATTGCACAGGCGCGTCACTGCGGACAGGGGCTGCCTGCCCGTAGTGACGTGGCTGTGTTCACAAGCGCGTGCGCACTTCCATCAACTCCGGAAAGAATCGCAGCGACAGCGCCTTTTCCAGGAACCCGACGCCGCTGGAGCCGCCGGTGCCGGTCTTGTGGCCGATGATGCGCTCGACCGACTTCAGATGCCGATAGCGCCACAACTGAAACGACTCCTCGACATCGACCAGCCGTTCGCACAGCGCGTACTCGCTCCACCAGCGCGAAGTGTTGCGGTAGATCTCGACCAGCACGTCGACCAATTCCGATGAAAACGCGTGCGGCTGGCTGAAATCGCGGTCGATGCACGCCGGCGGCACGTCCAGCCCGCGCCGGGCCAGGTAGCGCAGGAACTCGTCGTAGACCGACGGCGATTCGAGCACGCGCCGAAGCTCGGCGGCGACTTCGGGCTGGTGGCGGAACAGCCGGATCATGTCGCCGTTCTTGTTGCCCAGCAGGAACTCCACGCTGCGGTACTGGAACGACTGGAAGCCCGAGGCGGAACCCAGGACGTCGCGAAACTGCATGTACTCGCTGGGGGTCAGCGTCTCGAGCACGGCCCACTGGTCGAACAGCTGCTGCTGGACCATCTTCACCCGCGCCAGGATCTTCAGGCACGGCGAGGGATCGTCGGCCGCCAGGTGCGAAATGGCCGCCTTGAGCTCGTGGATGATGAGCTTGAACCACAGCTCGGCGGTCTGGTGCTGGATGATGAACAGCATTTCGTCGTGGTGCGGCGGGTCGCTCAGCGGGCGCTGGGCGTCCAGCACCCGGTCCAGGCCGAGATAGTCCTGGTAGTCGAGCCGGTCGCCGAGCTCGGTCTCGATGCCGGCCTCGAGCTCGCGGCGATTGCGCTGATCGCTCATGCGATTCCCGTTGATTCGGATTGGTCCGGCAGTTTAACCCGCCTCTCACAGACGGTTATAATGACGCGCTGGTTTACGTTCGCCCGCATGCCCCCGGGCCGGGGTTCCGGCACCGGCCGAGCGAAAAAGCCGAACGAACAACAATCAATCCTTCAACCCTGAGGTATCTCATGGCGGCTACCATTGCCTCGTTCAAAGTCGACTATTTCCAGTTCCTCGATGAAGAGGGACGGCTGGCCGATGGCGCGCAGATTCCCGCGCTTGCGCGCGACACCCGGCAGCTCGAAAGCCTGTATCGGCTGATGACGCTGACCCGGGTATTCGACAAGAAGGCCGTCGCGCTGCAGCGCACCGGCAAGCTCGGCACCTACGCCTCCTGCCTCGGCCACGAGGCGGCGCACGTGGCCGTCGGATCGGCGATGCGCGAAGAGGACTGCTTCGCGCCCATGTATCGCGAATACGCCGCGCAATTTTTCCGCGGCGTCAAGATGTCGGACGTCCTGATGTACTGGGGCGGCGACGAGCGCGGCAACGATTTCTCCGGGCCGAAGCACGATTTCCCGTGGTGCGTGCCGATCGCCACCCAGTGCCTGCACGCTGCGGGCGCGGCGCTGGCCTACAAGCTGCACGGCCAGCCGCGCGTGGCCGTCAGCGTGGTCGGCGACGGCGGATCGTCCAAGGGCGATTTTCTCGAGGCCATCAACGCCGCCAGCGCCTGGAAGTTGCCGCTGGTGCTGGTCATCGTCAACAACCAGTGGGCCATTTCGGTGCCGCGATCAAAGCAGAACAGCGCCCGCACGCTGGCGCAGAAGGGCATCGCCGGCGGCCTGCCCTCGGTCCAGGTCGACGGCAACGACCTGGTCGCGTCGCGCTGGGCCATGGACAAGGCGATTGCCGCGGCGCGCGAGGGCCGCGGCGCCTCGGTCGTCGAAATGCTGACCTACCGCCTTTCCGACCACACCACGGCCGACGACGCTCGCCGCTATCGCGAGCAGGACGAAGTCGACACGGCATGGAACAAGGAACCGCTGACCCGGCTGCGCAACTACCTGACCGACCAGGGCCACTGGGACCAGGTCAAGGAAGAGGAACTGCTGTCGGAGTCCGCCGAGCGCGTCAATGCCGCGGTGGCCGAATACCAGGACCGCATCGACAACGACCCGCAGCCCATCGACGCAATGTTCAACTACATGTTCAAGAACCTGCCGCATCATCTGGAAGAGCAGCGCGAGATCGCGCGCCGCTTCCCGGCCAGGGGAGGACAGCACTGATGGCCGAGATTACTCTTGTAGAAGGCGTGACGCTGGCACTGGCGCACGAGATGGAAGCCGACCCTACCGTGGTCGTGTTCGGCGAGGACGTCGGTGTCAACGGCGGCGTGTTCCGCGCCACCGCCGGGCTGCAGCAGAAGTTCGGCGACGACCGCGTGCTCGATACGCCGCTGGCCGAGGTGATGATCGCCGGCATGTGCGTCGGGATGGCCGCCCAGGGCATGAAGCCCGTCGCCGAGGCACAGTTCGAGGGCTTCATGTACCCGATGGTCGACCACATCGTCAACCACGCCGCGCGCCTGCGGCATCGTACGCGGGGCCGGATGAACTGCCCGGTGGTGTTCCGCGCCCCCTGGGGCGGCGGCATCCACGCCCCCGAACACCATTCCGACAGCAACGAGGCGACCTGGGCCCATTTCCCCGGCGTGCGCACCGTGATCCCGTCGTCGCCGTCGCGCGCCTACGGGCTGCTGCTGGCCGCCATCCGCGATCCCGACCCGGTCGTGTTCCTGGAACCCAAGCGCATCTATCGCTGGCAGCGCGAGGAGGTCGAAGACAACGGCGAGGAACTGCCGCTGGACGTGTGCTTCGTGCTCCGGGACGGCACCGACGTCACGCTGGTGACCTGGGGCGCGATGGTCAAGGAAACCATGGAGGCGGCCGTCGAGCTGGAAAAGAACGGCGTCAGTGCCGAGGTCATCGACGTGGCCACGGTCGCGCCCATCGACATGGAAACGATCGTCGAGTCGGTCGAGAAGACCGGTCGCTGCGTGATCGTGCACGAAGCGCCGAAGCATTGCGGCGTGGGCGGCGAAATCGCCGCCGGCCTGGCGGACAAGGGCATCTGGCACCTCAAGGCGCCGATCAAGCGCGTGACCGGATACGACACGGTCATGCCGCTGTATCGAAGCGAAATGAATTACATGCCGAGCACGGAGCGCATCGTGCACGCGGCCAATGAAACGCTGGAGTTCGAATGAAGACTTTCAATCTGCCCGATCTCGGTGAGGGCCTGCCCGATGCCGAAATCGTCGAATGGCTGGTCGCCGAGGGCGACGAGGTCAAGGTCGACGATCCGATCGTTTCGATGGAAACGGCCAAGGCCGTGGTGGAAGTGCCTTCGCCGTATGCCGGCAAGGTCGCGAAGTTCCACGGCCAGGCCGGCGACGTGATCAAGACCGGCGCCCCGCTGATCGATTTCGACACCGGTGAAGGCGTGGAAACAGCGGCCGAGGGAGAGGCCGGCGAAGACCAGTCCGCCGAACCGAAACTCGAGCCCCAGGCCGCCGAACCGGCGCCCGACGACGACGTCGGCCAGGCCGGCGAGGAGCGCGCCGACACCGGCACCGTGGTCGGCAACGTGACCACCTCCGACGAAGTCGTGCAGCAGACCCACTCCAGCGTCGGCGGCGTCAAGGTCACGCCGGCGGTGCGCGCACTGGCGCGCAAGCTCAAGATCGACCTGTCCACCGTCGAGGCGACCGGTCCGGAAGGCGTCGTGACCTCTTCGGACGTGCGCAGGGCCGCAGAAGAAGGCCCGACGCGCAAGCCGGCCGCCGCGCCGGCGCGGGAAGACAAACCGGCCGCACCGCCCGAGCCCTTATCCGAAACCGAGCGGGAACCACAGGCCGAAGCGCGCCCGTCCGGGCCATCGCGGTCCGAAGGCGCACAGTCGGAAGCCTCCGGCGAATGGACGCCGATTCGCGGCACGCGCCGGACCATGGCGCGCGCGATGAGCGACTCGCACGCCCGCGTCGTGGCCACCACCATCATGGACGACGCCGACATCCACGCCTGGCAGCCGGGCGAAGACATTACCGTGCGCCTGCTGCGCGCGCTGTGGGCCGGCGCACAGGAAGAGCCGGGGCTGAATGCCTGGTACGACGACGAGCAGAACGTGCGCATGGTGCACAAGGGCATGCACGTCGGCATGGCCGTGGACACCCCCGACGGGCTGTTCGTCGCGCGGCTGAAGGACGTGCATTCGTCGGATCGCCAGCAGATGCGCGGCGAGATCGACCGGCTGCGCGACAACGTCAAGCACCGTTCGATTCCGCCCGAGGATCTCAAGGGCTACACCATCATGCTGTCCAACTTCGGCGTGTTCGCCGGCCGCTACGCCACGCCCATCATCAATCCGCCGTGCGTGGCCATTGTCGCCGCCGGCGTGCTGCGGCACGAGGTGGTGCCGGTACTGGGCGGCATCGAAGTCCACCGCCAGCTGCCGCTTTCGCTGACCTTTGACCACCGCATCTGCACCGGCGGTGAGGCGGCGAGGTTCCTCAAGGCGATGATCGAGGACCTGCGAAAATCACAGTGAAGCGACTGCGTCCGCTCGCTACGCTTCACTGCGATTTTTCGTAAAGAACAGAAGGATTAAGCATGCGCATCAGTATTTTCGGTACCGGATACGTCGGCCTGGTCACGGGCGCCTGCCTGGCCGAGGTCGGCAACGACGTCGTCTGCATGGACATCGACCAGGACAAGGTCGACGCCCTGAACCGCGGCGAGATCCCGATCTTCGAGCCGGGCCTGGAAGGGCTGGTGCAGCGCAACGCCGAGACCGGCCGGCTGCGTTTTTCTTCCGATGCGGCAGAGACCATCCGACACGGCGAAATCCTGTTCATTGCCGTGGGTACGCCCTCGGACATGGACGGCTCGGCCGACCTGCGCGCGGTGCTTTCGGTCGCCCGCACCATCGGCCGCGAACTGACGGAATCGCAGCTGGTGGTGACCAAGTCCACGGTGCCCGTCGGCACCGCCGAGAAAGTGCGCGCCTCGATCATCGAAACCATGGCCGAAACCGGCGCATCCAGATTCACGCCGCGCGTGGCCTCGAACCCGGAATTTCTCAAGGAAGGCGCCGCGGTCAAGGACTTCATGGCGCCCGACCGCATCGTCATCGGCGTCGACGACCCGCAATCCGAGTCGCAGCTTCGCCGGCTGTACGCACCGTTCAATCGAAATCGGGAAAAGATATTCTCGATGGACATCGCCTCGGCCGAGTTGACCAAGTATGCGGCCAACGCGATGCTGGCGACCAAGATCTCGTTCATGAATGAACTGGCCAACATCGCCGAGCGGGTCGGCGCCGACATCGAGCGGGTGCGCATCGGTATCGGCTCCGACCCGCGCATCGGCTATCACTTCATCTATCCCGGCGTAGGATACGGCGGTTCCTGCTTTCCCAAGGACATCCGCGCACTGGCGCGCACCGCCGCCGACCACGACCACCAGGCACGCATCCTGCAGGCCGTGGAGACGGTCAACCAGAAACAGAAGCTGCGCCTGTTCGAGAAAGTCAGCCTGCACTTCGGCAACGATCTGGCCGGACGCACGATTGCCTTGTGGGGACTTGCTTTCAAGCCCGAAACCGACGACATGCGCGAAGCCCCGGCGCTGGTGCTGATGGAAGCGCTGTGGGAAGCCGGTGCGAAAGTCCGGGCGTTCGATCCCAAGGCCATGCCGGAGACCCGCCGGATCTGCGGCGAGCGCGAAGACCTGACTCTGGTCGCCGAACCCTACGCGGCGCTGGAAGGCGCCGACGCGCTGGTCGTGGTCACCGAATGGAAAGCGTTCTGGAGCCCGGATTTCGAGCGCATCAAGAGCCTGCTTTCCGAGCCGGTGATCTTCGACGGGCGCAACATCTACGACCCGCAGGACCTGGCCTTGCTCGGGTTCCGGCACGAAGGCATCGGCCGACGGGCCACTCTGCCCGAAACCGCTGCGGAGAAATCGGGGATTGCCGCGTCGGGGCATTGATTCCGGTCAACGCAGGTGGCGTGCAACATGCCCGGAATGCGTATACATTGAACGAGCGAGCGCGGTCATCCAGTATCCTGGTGACCGTCTTCACCATGTTCAGTCCAAACGCAGGGGAGCCCTCATGAAACGCTGGATCACGAGTTCGATTCTTTTGCTGGCCGCGGCCGGCATGACATCCAACTGCATCGCCCAGGCGGGCACGGAAGTCAACGTGCGCGAAAGCTCGGGCCGCAGCATCGCCGACGCCCAGGCCGATCACTACAACGGCCCGAAAGCGCGCATCGCCGTGGCCCGGTTCGAAAACAAGACCGCCGATGCCCAGGACTGGTACAGCCCCTCGATCGGTGACGGCATGGCCGACATGCTGACCACCGCACTGGTCAACTCCGGGCGTTTCATCGTGCTCGAACGCGAAAGCCTCGATACCGTGCTCGACGAACAGGACCTGGGCGCCAGCGGCCGCGTGCGCCGGGACACCGCCGCGGCGATCGGTGAAATCGAAGGCGCGGAGTTGCTGGTGGTCGCCGCCGTGACCGAGTTCGACGGCGATTCGGGCGGGACCTCCGGCAGCCTCGGCGGCGGCAAGATCGGCCGCGTGTTCGGCGCCATTTCGGGCGGCTCGCGCAGCGCCCACATGGCCATCGACCTGCGCGTGGTCGACGCGACCACCAGCCGAGTGCTGGCCGCGACCAGCGTCGAAGGCGAAGCCGAGGACTTCGATATCGGCGGCGCCCTGTCCGGATACACCGGCTCGACGGGCCTGGGCGGTTCACTCTCTTCCTGGGAAAACACCCCGCGCGAAAAAGCCCTGCGCCAGGTCATCGGCGCCGCGGTCGATTACGTCATTTCGGTCACGCCTCAGGAAATGATGCGCTATGACAGCGCAGGCCGACCGGTACAGGCGGCCTCGTCCGGCGCGGGTTCCGGCAGCGGCGCCGCCACCGGCGGAAGCGGCGAGCGCCTGGTGATCACCGCGACCTCGGCCAACGCCCACCAGGGGCCGAACAGCGAAAGCCCGACCGCCTTCACGCTGAGCGCCGGCAACATGGTCGAAGCCGTCGTGCGCGCCGGCGACTGGGTGCAGATCCGCGACGATCAGGGCCAGACCGGCTGGGTCCCGGCCGAACACACCCTCGAGGTTCAGTAAAGCAGGGCAGACCGCAGATTACGCAGATTCTCGCGGGTTGAACAATCTGCCTGAATCTGTGTAAGCTTCATCGCAATTCCAGGAAGCGTCTGCAAGCGTAGCGAGCGGGTGGCTGACGGTGTCCGCCGGAGCGCCGGATCCGGAGTGTACGCACTTGTACATGAGGAATCCGAGCACCGCCGGACGCCGTCAGGCGCGCGCGCAGTAGCTTTCAGGCGCTTCCTAGTCGAAACGGAGGTGGCGGACCGATCGCCCCTTGTCCCGGATCTCGCGCAGCGAATCGACGCCGATGGCGATCTGCTTGTCGACGAAGCGGTCGGTAATGGTCCGGTCGCTGGCGTCGGTCTTCACGCCTTCGGGCACCATCGGCTGATCGGAGACCAGCAAAAGCGCACCGGTGGGGATCCGGTTGGCGAAACCGGTGATGAAGATGGTCGCGGTTTCCATGTCGATGCCCATGGAACGGGTCTCGCGCAGGTATCTCTTGAACTTCCTGTCGTGCTCCCAGACCCGCCGGTTGGTGGTGTAGACCGTGCCGGTCCAGTAGTCCATTTCGTAGTCGCGCACCGTCGACGACACGGCGCGCTGCAGCGTGAACGCCGGCAGCGAGGGAATTTCGGGCGGGAAATAATCGTTGGAAGTCCCTTCGCCGCGGATCGCGGCGATCGGCAGGATCATGTCGCCGAGCTTGTTCTTCTTCTTCAGCCCGCCGCATTTGCCCAGGAACAGGCACGCGCGCGGGGATACGGCGCTGAGCAGGTCCATGATGGTCGCTGCATTCGCACTGCCCATCCCGAAATTGATGATGGTGATGTCTTCGGCCGTCGCATTGCGCATCGCCTTGTCGCGCCCGAGCACTTCAACGCCCATCTCGTCGGCGAATTTTTCGACGTAGTTGTCGAAATTGGTCAGCAGGATGTGCTTGCCGAATCCATCCAGCGGGGTGCCGGTGTAGCGCGGCAGCCAGTTCTCGACGATATCGAGCTTCGAATCCATCAGGACTGTGCCTGGTTGGATTCAGCCGCGCCGGCGAGAGCGCGCTCGAGGTCGCCCAGCCAGGGCGCGAAATTCCGCCACTGCTCGACGCCGGCGCGATAGATCGGCTTTCGGACCTGCTCGGAACTGGCGGTGCGCACCGAGCGCTGCGTGCGGTGAAATTCGACGCAGGCCGGTTCGAATTCCAGGCCGAGAAAGTCGAGCATGCGCCGGACCTGGGACTCCAGGTCCTCGACCACGTCCTCGTAGTCGACCTGCAGGATCGACTCCGGATACAGAAGCTTCCAGTGGTTCATCAGGTCGACGTAACCAGCATAGTACCGGCCGATGTCATCCAGGCTGTAGCTGAATTCCTGGCCCTCGGCAAACAGCTGCTTGAAACCCGAAAAACAGCATGACATCGGTGCACGCCGGGCATCGATGATGCGCGCATTGGGCAGGACCGAGAGGATCAGGCCGATGTGCCGGAAATTGTTGGGCATCTTGTCGGTGAAATACGGTGCATCCCGGCGGTGAATGCGTGTTTCGTCGATGTACTGCTGTCCCATCTCGGCGAATTTTTCGGGCGCCAGTTCAGCCAGCCTGGACGGATATCGCGGCTCTTCGCCGCGTTGCAGACGACCGTTCAGCCGGTGCGCCAGCGCGAGAATGTTGGGCAGTTCCAGCGTGCCGTCGACCTGGCTGTGCGAGGCGAGAATCTGCTCGACCAGCGTCGATCCGGCGCGCGGCAGGCCGACGATGAAGATCGGGTCCGGGGCCTGGATGCCCAGCCCCTCGAAGGACCGCACGCGCTCGGGCGTGAAGAAGGCTTTCTGCCGGTCGAAGTCGGCCTGCATGCGATCGGCGCTGTAGCGCAGTTCATCCTTCTTCAAGCGGTTGCCGCGGGCGTAGAACGAAAATGCCTTTTCGTATTCCGAACAGTCCTCGAACGCCTTGCCCAGCGCGAAGCACAGATGATACTCGTCGACGCGTCCAAGCCCGGACGAATCCACCTGGGCTTGCATGCGCGCCAGCTCTTCGTCGCTGAACCGAAAGGTCTTCATGTTGGCCAGTGACCACCATGCATCACCCAGTGAAGGACGGGCGCGACAGGCGGCGCGATAGGCTTCTACCGCCGCGTCGTGGCTGCCGATCGTTTTCAGCGCGTGGCCCCTGAGCATCTGCACGTTGGCCGGGTTGTCGATGCTGTCGATGAGCCGATCGAACACTTCAAGCGCTTCAGCGTACTTTCCCATGGCCGAACACTGATTGCCGTATGCGAGCTCGGCGGCCGGATTCCCCGGCATACGCTCGCGCAATTTCCGCGCCTCGACGAAAGCCCGCTCGAACTTCTGGCGCTGGTTCAGCACCTTGACGTAGTCGATGCGTGCGAGATCGAAGTCCGGTTCCATTTCCAGGGCGCTTTCGAGCAGGAACTCCGCATCGTCGTGAATGTTCAGGCGGCTGCCGATCTGGGCCAGCAGCCGCATGGCTTCCAGATGGTGCGGGTTTTGCTGCAGGAAGTGCCGACAGATCTTTTCCGCCTTGTAGATCTTTCCCTCGTGCATCATCGAGGTCACGGCAACCAGTTCCTGCGGCAGGCCGCTGAGGCGCTTGAAATTGGCTTCGGCGACCTGCGCGCGTTCGGCAGAACCGGCCTGCCGATGGGCCTCGGCCAGAAAGCGCCAGCTGGCGACCAGCCCCGGATTCAGCTCCACGGCCCTTTCGTAGGCCTCGATAGCCTCGGCGAATCGCCCGAGATCGCGCAGGTTGTGCGCAACCTCCTGCCAGCCCCGCGCATAATCGGGCGCAATCGCGTGCAGACGGTCCAGTGTCGCCAGGGCTTCGTCGAAGCGACGCTGGACGCGATAGCATACCGCCAGCAGATAACTGGCCTTAGAGTCCTCGGGGGCCTCGCCGCAGGTTTCTTCAAGAAGCGCAGTCGCCTGCGGCACCTGCTGCTGCTTGAGCAACTGCTCGGCCTGTCGAACGGGATCGCCGGCCTGACGTTCGGAAGGGGTAGGTTCAGTAGACATGCTCAAAGTGTACCGTGGCTGCCCGGCAATGAGGTCGCGGCGCCCGGGTGCAGACACATGGCAAAAAAAAGCGGCAGACCCCGGGGGACCGCCGCCTGGACAAAACGCGGTTGATTACACCGCTTCGGGTGATGGACGGCGCGTGGCGCCGTCCATCCGCAGCCTCAGTTGGGCAGGAAGCGGTAGGAAACCCGAACGCCGGCCGTCAGCGGCCGGTTGGTGGTGATGCGCGGAATGTCGTCCTGGGTGTTGATGAACAACTCTGCCCGCTTGTCGGTCAGGTTCTCGACAAAGCCCTCGATATTCCAGCTTTCGCGCGAAATACCGACGCGCGCATCCAGAATGCCGTAGCCCGCCTGTCGACGACGCTCTTCGGCCACCAACGAGCTGAAGGAGTGCTCGACGAAGTTGCCCGAAAGCTGCACATAGCCGGTATCGGCCCAGTCGACATTCAGGGACTTTTCGTAGCGGGCCCGCAGGAAACCCTGCAGTTCCGGCACCAGCGGAAGGCTGCTTCCAACCGGCGCGAGCTCGATCACCTGCGCGTCGACGTCGGTCAGCTCGGTGTCGTTATAGGAAATCGAGCCCGACAGCGTCAGGTTCTGGGTGGCGCGCCAGCTGAAATCACCCTCGATGCCGAAGATTTCCGAATCGGCCGAGTTCTCGATGAACGTCAGGATGGAAACATTCTGGGGATCGAAGCGCGAAACCTGCATGTTTTCCCATTCGACGAAGTAGGCACTGCCGTTGAGGCGCAGCGAATTGTCGAACAGCAGGGTCTTCCAGCCCAGTTCCCAGTTGGTCACGTCATCGGTATCATAGGTGGCGCTGACGGTCGGGAATTCGGGGTTGGCCGACGGAATGCCGCCACCGCGGTTCCAGCCACCCGGCCGGAACCCTTCCGAGCGCGTGAAGAAGAACATCAGCGAATCGGTCGGCGTGTAGGAGATGTTGAAGCGCGTGATCACGTCGTCGATCGTCAGCGGTTCACGACGGTGCCCGCCCGAAACATCGTAGTTGCGGCCGCGATCGGTATTGACCGAGCCCTGGAAGATGCCGTCGGCAAAGTTCGACGAGCCGCGGTAGCCGGAGTCGATTTCGTAATACCGCAGGCCGACAGTGGCGCGGAGCGTGTTCGGAACGACGTCGTAACCGAACTCGCCGAAGAACGCCAGCTGTTCCTCGGTACGCCGGATGTCGTTGAAGAATGCAACGCCCGGGGGACGCGTTTCCGGATTCACCTGGAAAGCATCCGAAATCGGGGCATTCGGCGCAAAGCCGAGATCCGGCGTGGCCAGGTAATAGAAATCATCCTGGGTGTCGAGTTCATAATCATCGTAGAACACGCCGCCGATCAAGCGCCAGCGGTTCTCGGCCGGCGTCGAAACACGAAACTCGTGCGTGCTGCGCGTATGATCCTGCTTGATCTTGGTGCCCTTGGTCGGATCCAGGCACTGGCGGTTCTCGGTGATGAATTGCGGGTCGATATCGTAGTTGACGATATAGGACGGGTTATCGTATGTGCAAGTGTAGTAGGCAATGAACGCGCCGGCGTTGTTGTAACCGGTATAGTCGACCGACTGCTCGACTTCACGATACAGGTATGCGCCGGTGTAGACCAGGTCGAGCATGCCCGCACGGCCCTCGACGGTCCACGAGGTCTGGTTGAATTTGTCTTCCAGTTCGTCCGGGAAGAAACGCGAGACCTTCAGGTCACCGATTTCCGGGTCATAATCGAAAACGCCGTCGGCACCGAGTTCCTGATAGGTGTTCTGCACAAGGACGCTCCAGTCCCGGTTGAACTCGTGATAGAGCCCTGCACGCACGCCCTTGTAGAAGCTGTCGTTGAAGTTGTCTTCGACAAGCTCGCCGTTATCGGTCGTCTCGTAGGTCGCGTCCGGACCCAGATCGACGGCGGACTCGGGGTTGATCTCCGGATCGAGCGTGAACTCGCCGCGAACGTTGTCGATGTAGCCGCCGAGATTGACGTTGTAGAACGTCAGGCGCGCGGCGGTCTTTTCGCCGATCGGGATGTTCAGGAATCCCTCGCCCGAGCTGTTCATCTCGCCGTCCTTGGTGAACGACGCCTCGGCGCTGAAGCCGGCGTTGAATTCGAACAGCTGCGGTTTGTTGGTGATGTAACGGATCGTGCCGGCCTGCGAGCTGGCGCCGAACAGCGTGCCCTGCGGGCCGGGAAGCACCTCGATACGCCGCAGGTCGGTCGCATATACGTCCAGGTTGCGGCCGGGTGCCGTTACCGGCTGTTCGTCGAGATACAGCGCGACGTTCGGCATCGTTCCCTGGGCGCCCGAGAGCAGCACTGTGATCGGCTGCACGGCCATGCCCCGAATGAAGATGGTCTGCTGACCCGGACCACGGCTGGCCGCATTGAGGCCGGGCACGTTGTTGCGCAGATCATCGAAGTTGCCGATGTTCTGCTCGGACAGGCTGCTTTCGTCGAGCGCCTGCACCGTGAGAGGCGCTTGCTGAAGATCCACTTCCTCGGTCTTGGTCGCCGTGACCACGATCCGCTCGATCTCCGTGTTGCCCTCCTCCTGATCGTTCTGGTCCTCCTGCGCCTGCAACGTGGTTGCCGTTGCCGCAAGACCCCAGAGGATCGCCTGCGATAGTCGATTCTTTTTCATCATGTGTTCGTTTCCACCTCTTTTTGCGTAAGGAAATTGAAACCTAGAATGGGCCAGGGCCCGCGGAACGGATGCAGGGTCCGGAAACGGAAACCATAAAGAAAGACACTACTTCTCCTGTCCTCGGTGCCGGAGGCAACGAAGCGAGGCAAGGATCAATGTCCGCTCCACGCGATGATAGCGCCGCCCGGTCACGGGGGTCGCTCACGGAACTACGGGGGAAGCCCTGCATGGCGATATTCGCCACTGGACATCGTTCGTCATGAAATCCGAACTCTCGGATTCCAAGAACATTTTGCAACCAGGTTACCTCGCATTCAACAGCAGACGGTATTATTCTCGTTATCGTCGCCGATCGAAATGCCGGTGTCCCCGTTCATCACGGTTTCTAATTTTATGGCTGACCACGAATGACCGCAGCCAGATTCCGGAATATATCCAGTCCTTTGCTTCGAGCTTGTTACACAATATTAACATACCCTGGGTTTCTGATCCAATCACGACCGACGTCACGCCCATGCCGGTTCCAACGAGATGACATGCAGTGAATAAATCTTTCGTCACGGCGTTTGCGCCGGCAAGCGTAGGGAACGTTGCCGTAGGCTTCGATCTGCTCGGACACGCGCTGCGGGCGCCGGGCGACCGCGTTACGGTAAGCCGAGGCGCAAAGCCGGGCCTGCACATCGGCTCGATCACTGGCATCGCCGACAACATACCGCTCCAGCCGGAGCAAAACACCGCCTCGAAGGCGGTTGCCGCCCTGCTCGATGCGGCCGGTGTGGATGCGGGTCTCGAACTGCATATCGCCAAGGGCATTCCGCTGGCTTCGGGCCTGGGCGGCTCCGCGGCCTCGGCCGTGGCCGCCGTGGTGGCCACCGCGGATCTTCTGGACCTGGGCTGGCCGCGCGAACGGCTGTATCCGTTTGCGCTGGCCGGCGAGGCCGTCGCCAGCGGCGCGGCGCACGGCGACAACGTCGGCTGCCAGCTCCTCGGCGGCCTGGTGCTTGCCACGCGCGATCGGCTGGTATCGATTCCCGTCCCGGACGGCCTCTTCGCCGTGGCGGTGCATCCCGGATACAAGGTGAATACGCGCGACGCCCGGCGCTGCCTGGCCGAGCCGTTCGATCTGGCGATGGTCGTCGAACAGTCCAGCGGCCTGGCCCAGGTGCTCGCCGGCTGCCACCAGTCCGACACCGGGCTGATCAGGGCCGGACTGCGCGACGTCATGATCGAGCCGCGCCGGGCCGGCCTGATCCCGGGCTTTGCCGCAGTGCAGCGGGCCGCGCTGGATCACGACGCGCTGGGCGCCTCGATTTCCGGCGCCGGGCCGACCGTGTTCGGATGGTTTGCCGACGAAAGCCGCGCCGAATCGGCCGGTGCGGCGATGGTGGACGCTTTCGGTCGCGCCGGACTCGGCGCCGAAGCCTTCGTCTCGCCGGTCGCCGCGCCCGGCGCGCAGATCGTGGAGCGCGGCTGATGAAATTCCGGAGCACCCGCGGCGGCGCGGCCGAAGCCGACATCGGCCAGGCGCTGGAAGCCGGGCTCGCGCCGGATGGAGGGCTGTACGTACCCGCCGGCCTGCCGCGCTTCGAACCCGCCGCCTTTCGCCCGGAAATCAGCCTGCCCGAGCTGGCCACCAGCATCCTGGCCCCGTTTTTCGAAGATTCCGCGCTGGCCGAGCGGCTGGATGCGATCTGCCGTGACGCGCTGGACCTGCCGCTTCCGCTGGAGGCCATCGGCGACGACGCGCCGGCTTGGATGCTGGAACTGTTCCACGGCCCCACTGCGGCGTTCAAGGATTTTGCCGCACGCTTCCTGGCGCGCTGCCTGGGCAGCCTGCGAAGCGGCATGGCCGAGCGCACCGTGCTGGTGGCGACCTCCGGCGACACCGGTGCCGCGGTCGCAGCCGCGTTTCACCGCCAGCCCGGATTCCGCGTCGTCATCCTGTATCCGGAAGGGCGGGTATCGGGTCGCCAGGCCCACCAGCTCGGCGCATTCGGCGATAACGTCCGGGCATTCCGCGTCCAGGGCAGCTTCGACGACTGCCAGCGGCTGGCCAAGCAGGCGCTCGGCGACCCGCAGATTGCGAAGCGCCACGGCCTGACCTCGGCCAACAGCATCTCGATCGGCCGGTTGCTGCCGCAGATCAGCTATTACGCCCTGGCATCGGTGCGCCTGCGCGCCGATGCGCCGCTGGACGTCGTCGTGCCCACCGGCAATCTCGGGAACGCGCTGGGCTGCATCCTGGCCCGCGACATGGGCTTTCCGATCCGCCGCGTGTTCCTGGCTACCAACGCCAACCGGACCCTGCCGGAATATTTTGCCGGCGCCGACTACCAGGGCCGCGCCGGACTCCGGACGCTGGCCAATGCGATGGACGTGGGCGATCCCAGCAACTTCGAGCGCCTGGCCTGGTTTTATCGTGAAACGGACCCGCGGGCGGCGGGCATTCATGCCGAAAGCATCGACGACGACGCAATACGCGCGTGCATCAGGCGGGAATACGAGCAGAGCGGCCGAATCGTTTGTCCGCACACCGCTTGCGCACTGGAGCTACTGAGCCGGTTGCGGGCCAACGGCCACGACCGGCCCACGCTGGTCGCCGCCACGGCCCACCCGGCCAAGTTCGAAACCGTGATCGAACCCATCATCGGCCGCAGCATCCCGCTGCCGCCGGCGCTGGAAACGTTGTTGCAGCGCCCCAGCCACGCAGCGCCGCTGGCCCCTGACCTGGATGCGCTTGCTCAGGCACTGGCGGCAACCGGTCGATAAGCGTGAACGGCCGCCTGCCCGGCGCCTGGCTGCGGGCGCGGGGGGTCGATCAATCATCTTGTATGCCTATCGCACCCATATAAACAATTCATTTCACAAATCGATGGCCCGGGTGTATTGTTTCGGTCAACTTGATCGGCCGGAAACATAGAGCTCGCGTACCGCTCGCTTCGGCCGCTCGACGACTCTCCCCAAGCTCCAACCGCTTTGCCCGGCCACGCGCCGGGCATTTTTTTCCGGGGCGTGGACGCCCTGTCCGCCGTGCTCGTCGCGGCCTGGAGACTGCCCCTGCGGAAAGAGATCTTTGCCGACTCTGGTTCTTGAAATCCGGCACAATCCCCCTCCCCCAGACCGCGACCCGAATCCATGATCGACCTGTCACGCTATTCCGCCGCCATCTTCGACATGGACGGGCTGCTGATCGATTCCGAGCCGCTGTGGCAGGACGCCGAGATCGCGACCTATGCGCCGTTCGACGTGCCGGTCACGCGCGAATTGTGCCGCGCCACGGCCGGGCGCCGCATCGACGAAGTGCTGGCGCTCTGGCACGAACGCTTCGACTGGCAGGGTCCGCCGGTCGAGGAAATGGTCGAGCGGGTGCTGGCTGAAGTCACGCGCCTGATCGTCGACAAGGGCGAAGCGCTGCCCGGCGTACACGCGACAATGCAGCGGCTTCGCGAGTCCGGCATGAAACTCGCCATCGCCTCGTCTTCGCCGCCGCCGCTGATCGAGGCCGTGGTGAGAAAATTCGAACTGGCCGAATTTCTGCACATCACCCACTCCGGCATCCACGAACCCCGCGGCAAGCCCCACCCGGCGGTATTCCTGACCGCGGCGAAAAAACTGGGCGTGGAACCAAACCGCTGCCTGGTCTTCGAAGACGCCCCGGCCGGGGTCGCTGCGGGCAAGGCCGCCGGCATGACCGTCATCGCCGTACCCTCGGTATTCGCGCCCGACGAACCCGGCATCCAGGCCGCCGACCGGGTGCTGAACTCCCTGCTGGAGTTTGAAGCGACGGGGCCGACGATCGATTAGAAAATCAAGCAGGCCTTTGACTTGCCTTTCAGCTTCCCCGCTTCCGCTCCTGCAACGCCTGGAACTGCCGCTTGAGTTCCGGCAGCGGCCTGGCGTAGAGAAACCCGAACGAGAAGGCGCCGTCCTTTTCGTGCACCGCGTGGTGCATCTTGTGGGCCTGGATCAGGCGCTTGAGGTAGCCGCTCTTCGGCTGCCACTTCAACGGCCAGCGGCGGTGGACGAGGCCGTCGTGGAACACGAAATAGCAGAAGCCGTAGCCGGCCATGCCCCAGCCGATCCACCAGGTGGGGCCGAGATTTTCGGCGCCGAACGCGATCAGCGACATCGAGATGGCGGTACCGACGACGGCGAACAGGTCGTTCTTCTCGAAGATGCCGGTACGCGGCTCGTGATGCGACTTGTGCCAGCCCCAGCCCCAGCCGTGCATGACGTAGCGATGCGTCCACCAGGCCACGCCTTCCATGGCGACCAGGGTGCCGAAAAACAGCAATGCATTGATGACGATGTTCATGTCCACAAGCTCTTCGTTTCGATTCGGTTCGATGCCACGGCACGGCGTTTGCGCGTGTCCGGAGGCTTCATTTTTCCCGCGCCAGTCGGTGCGCCAGCCATATGCTGAGCAGCATCGCGGCCAGCGCGGTCGCCAGCAGCACCGCCCAGCCCTGAACCAGTTCCGCCGGACCGTTGCCGCGCCAGAAGATGCCGTGCCAGCTCTCGATCACCCAGGCATTGGGCGTAAACCAGCCGAGCTCGCGCAGCCAGCCGGGCATCAGGAAGCGCGGCATCATGCTGCCGCCTATGGCCGACAGTATAAGCACCACGAATGCAGACGCCGTTTGCGCTTGTTGACGCGTCCGACACAGCGAGGCCAGCAGCAGACCCAGCCAGGCTGAGACCGCCGCGGCCAGGCATGCCGTGACCAGCCAGAGACCGAAACGCCCCGGCCAGTCGATGCCGTACATCCACCAGGCCACGGCGAAGATCAGGCCGGCCTGGGCCAGCCCCTGCAGGGTCAGGAACAGCCCCTTGCCGACGACTACCACGGTATAGCCGCCCGGCCCCGCCACCAGCCGGTCGACGATCCCGGAATTGCGCTCGTCGATCAGCGAGATCGCGCCCTGCATGGCCGCGAACAACAGGAACAGTATGGCCACCGCGCCGGCGTAGTAGCTCACCCCGTCATCGATCTGCCGGCCGCCGCCGAGCAGGCGCTGCGCCACCAGGCCATCCTGCGAGGTGTCTTCGCCGGTCTCTTCTTCCAGCCCGGCCGAATCCAGTTCCGACAGCGCGAGATCCAGCGCCTTGCGCTGCTGCTCGGTGTACGGCCCGGCCAGCGCGTCGACCAGGGCGGCGGCGCGCTGCACGCCCAGTTCCGGAAACTCGGCCTGCAGCAAGCGCTGGACGCGCCCGGTGACGATCGCCGCGGCGAGCCGGCGCGACGCGTCGCCGATGACCACGATCGCCGGCTCGGCATCGAGATTGCCGTCCGGCTCGGCGCGTACCCACACGGCCGCGTCAACCCGGGCCTGGCGCACCAGCGCTTCCAGCCCGCCGGCGTCGGAGCGATCCGGCTCGGTTTCGTGCGCAACCGGTTCGATGCCGTCGAGTTCGGCCAGCGCGGCAACGATCTGCCCGGTCAGCGGGGTCTGCGCGCTGTCGTGCAGGGCCACGCGCATTTCCAGGTCGCTGTCGCCGGCGCCTGAAAACACCTCGGCGAACACCAGGAACATCAGCGGCGGCAGCACGAACGCCAGCATCAGCGCACCGCGATCGCGCCACACCGCCAGCCACATCACCTTCGCCACCGTGGGAATCAAGCCGCATGCTCCAGTTCGCTGCCGTAGAGTTGTGCCCACAGCGTATCCAGGCCCGGCCGCCGCACGCGCAAATCGTTGATCGGTGCATCGGCAGGCAAGCTGGACTGCAACCGGCGGGCGGCGTCCTCGTCGATCACGCCGGACCAGTGCAGGGCGTGACCGTCTTCGGCCTTCAGACCCAGCGCAGCGAGCGTTTCGGCCAACCCGACCTCGGGCGGCCGGTCCAGCGAGACGCGGCATTCGTGGCTTTCGCCGAAAAACTCGCGGATCAACCCCCGGGGTGCGCCGGTCGCGGCAATCCGGCCTTCCGAAAGCAGCGCCACGCTGTCGGCCAGGATTTCGATCTGCGCCAGGTCGTGGCCGGTCATGAGCACGGCCAGTCCGGTCGCGGCCAGGCGTTGCAGCAGGCGCTCGATTTCCTCGCGCGCCGGCGGATCGATGCCCACGGTAGGCTCGTCGAGGATCAGCAGACGCGGCGAGTGGCTCATCGCGCAGCCGATGTTGACCCGGCGCTGCCACCCGCCGGAAAGCCGCCCGGCCTGCCGCCCGGCGACCGCGCCCAGGTCGCAGAACTCGATCGTCCTGGCCACGGTCGCGGCCACCGCCTTGCGCTCGACCCCGGCCAGGCGAGCGAACGTCTCGAGGTTTTCGGTCACCGTCAAATGCGAGTACAAGGCGACTTGCTGCGGCACCAGCCCGATGGCCGAGCGTGCGGCGCGACTGCGGATGGGATCGTCCCCGGCGACCCGGACCCGACCGGCATCGGGCTGCAGACGGCCGCAGATACAGCGAATCAGCGTTGACTTCCCGGCGCCGTTGGGCCCCAGCAGCGCCAGAATATGGCCGGGCTCCAGGTCGAGCTCGATATCGTCCAGGACCGATTTGTCGCGATATGAAAACGCAAGCTGTTCGATCGCGAGGATCGGCTCGGAATCTACCTGGCGCATATCGTCTATTGCGGCCGCGATCCCTGGAGCAGACGCCGGAAAAGCGACAGCACGAAGTTTTTGAGCAGGCTGTCGTCGATGCCGAGCGCGTCGAGCTGCGCGTCGGCCGCGTCCAGCTCGCCGATCAGCCGCTCGCGCAGCGTGTCCTCGCCGAGCTGGTGGACCGAGCCCGCCTTTTCGACGTCGACGCCGGAATCCTTGCCCGTGGTGCCGCAATGCTGCTGGCAATCGAGCAAGTCATCGGCGCTCTGAAACGCCTGACCGACGTGGCCGGCGAAATCATTGAGGATTTTCAGGCGCGCTTCGGGCAGATCGGCGATGGTGCCGCCACCGACGACCGCCAGTTCGAACAGCACGCCGGTCTTTTGCTGGTTGATGCGGCGCAGGCCAGCGCTGTCGACGCCGCGCTTGCGCTCGACCAGGTCGCGCGACTGGCCGGAAACCAGGCCGGCCGTGCCCACCGCCTCGCTCAGCTGGGCGACCAGTCGGCAGCGGATCGCCTCGGCAAGCGCATCGCTGTTCGCGATGACACCGTAGGCCTGGTTGAGCAGCGCGATCGCGGCCAGCGTGGTCGTGGCTTCGCCGAACTGGATATGGGCCGCCGGCTTGCCGCGGCGCATGCGCGCGTTATCCATGCACGGCAGATCATCGAGCATCAGCGATGCACAGTGAACGAGCTCCAGCGCGCACCCGAAATCGAGCAGCCGCTGCGGATCGCGGCCGAAGTCGAGCGCAGTGAGCACGGCGAGCAGTGGCCGCACGCGCTTGCCGCGCGACATCAGGCTGTAGCGCATCGCCTCGACCAGCGTCGGGCAGGCCTGTTCGTCGGCCCGGATCAGTTGCCCCAGCCGGGTGTCGATGCGATCGCGCCAAAGCCTTACGCTTGCCGGCACCGCGCGTGATTGCGTGCCGTTCTCATTCTCGGCGACTGTAACGATATCGACAATCGCTGCCATCAACGAGCTCCCGATTGAATTGAATCCGCGTCAGGCCGGATCGATCAAGCTGGCCGTCGCCGATCATTGTCAGTGATTGCGGTTGCTGATTCTTGTCACTGACAATACTCGCACGATACGCTGCCCGATTGTGAATCGCGCGTGACACGCAATCGCGCACAATAGCTGGATGAATGGACGAACCCGCGATCTCATACTGGCCGGCGGCGGGCTGGCCAGCTGCCTGATTGCGCTTCGCGTTGCCGCACGCCACCCCGAAGCGCGCATCGGCCTCGTCGAAACGGGCCCGGTCCTGGGCGGCAACCATACCTGGTCGTTTCATGCCGGCGACCTGGATGCCTCGCAGCATGCCTTCCTGGCGCCGCTGGTGCAACATCGCTGGCCGGAGCAGCAGGTGCGATTCCCGCGTTATGCACGACGCCTGGACGCCGGATATTTCAGCATCACCGACGAATCCCTGCGCCGCCACATGGCGCGGCAGGACCTGCTGGAGGTCATGACGGATTCCGCCGTCACGGCGCTGGGCCCGGATTTCGTCGAAATCGACAACGGTAAAAGATTGCAAGGAAATGCCGTCATCGACGCGCGCGGCCCCGGGGCGACGCAGGGGATGACCCTGGGCTTCCAGAAGTTTCTCGGCCGCGAGGTGAAAACTGCCGAGGCGCACGGCGTCGACTGTCCGGTGATCATGGACGCCACGGTGTCGCAGGCCGACGGCTACCGCTTCGTCTATCTGCTGCCGTTCGACGCGACCACGCTGCTGATCGAGGACACCCGCTACAGCGACGGCGCCGCCCTGTCCGAGGCCGAGCTGGCCGCCGCGATCGACGCCTACGCCGCCGACCGCGGCTGGCACATTGCCGAGACGCTGCGCGAGGAGCGCGGCGTGTTGCCGATCCTGCTGGCCGGGGACTTCGAACGCTTCTGGCCGCCCGGCGACGCGGTCGCGCGCGCCGGGCTGCGCGCCGGACTTTTTCACCCGACCACCGGCTATTCGCTGCCGCAGGCCATGGCGCTGGCCGACGCGATTGCCGAGCACTGGCCCATGGACGGCGCCGCGCTGGCGGCGTTCACGCGCGACCATGCCCGGCGCTTCTGGAGCGAAACGCGGTTCTTTCGGCTGCTCAACCGCATGCTGTTCCGCGCCGGCCGTCCCGAACTGCGCTACCGCGTGCTAGAACGCTTCTACACGCTGTCCGAACCGCTCATCACAAACTTTTACGCCGCGAAACTCAAACTTCGCGACAAAGCGCGCATCCTGGTCGGCAAACCGCCGGTTCCGGTTACCGAGGCGATTCCTCTGGTGCGCGAGGATCCTTTCATCCGCAGGGAGCAGTAAGCAGACAATGAAGACCAAGAAAACCGCCGCCGTGATCGGCTCCGGGTTCGGCGGGCTGAGCCTGGCGATCCGGCTGCAGGCCGCCGGATTCGACACCACCGTGCTGGAAAAGCGCGACAAGCCCGGCGGCCGCGCCTATGTCTACCAGGACCAGGGCTTCGTATTCGACGGCGGTCCGACCGTGATTACCGATCCGTCGGCGCTGGAAGCCCTGTTCACCCTTGGCGGCAGGGAAATGAAGGACTACGTCGAGTTGATGCCGGTCGACCCGATGTACCGGCTGTGCTGGGAAGACGGCGACGTGTTCGACTACACCAACGACGCCGACCGCCTGGAGGCGCAGATCCGCAAGCGCAATCCGGCCGACGTCGACGGCTACCGGCGCTTCCTGGACTACTCGCGCAAGGTGTTCCACAAGGGCTACCTGGAGCTCGGCCACGTGCCGTTCCTGAACTTCGGCTCGATGATCAAGGTCGCCCCGGCGCTGATGAAGCTCAGGGCCTACCGCAGCGTGTACGACCAGGTTTCCAGGTTCATCCAGGACGAACACCTGCGCCAGGCGTTCTCGTTTCACCCGCTGCTGGTCGGCGGCAACCCGTTCAAGGCCTCGTCGATCTATGCCCTGATCCACGCGCTGGAGCGCGAATGGGGCGTGTGGTTCGCCAGAGGGGGCACCGGCGCGCTGGTGCGCGCCATGGTCCGGCTGTTCGAGGACCTGGGCGGCACCATCCGGCTCAACAGCGAGGTCGCGCGCATCGACACCGCCGACGGACGCATCACCGGGCTGGCCACCCGCGACGGCTACAGCAAGAAATTCGACGCCGTGGCCAGCAACGCCGACGTGCTGCACACCTACGGCAAGCTGCTCGGCCATACCGATCGCGGCCGCAAGCAGTCGCAGGCACTGCACAAACGCGACTGGAGCATGTCGCTGTTCGTCATCTACTTCGGCCTCAAGCGCGTCCACCCCGACCTGAAGCACCACATGGTGCTGTTCGGTCCGCGCTACAGGGAGTTGATCGACGACATCTTCAACGCGCCCGGGTTGTCCGACGACTTCTCGCTGTACCTGCACGCCCCGACGCTGACCGACCCGTCGCTGGCCCCGGAAGGCTGCAGCGCCTACTACGTGCTCTCGCCGGTGCCGCACCTGGGCACGGCCGACATCGACTGGGACGAAGTCGGTCCGAAGTACACCGACCGCATCCTCGACTACCTCGAGCGGCACCATATCCCGGGGCTGAAGGAAGACCTGGTCACTTGTCACACGCTGCACCCGTTCGGATTCCGCGACGAGCTCAATTCGCACCTGGGTTCGGCCTTCTCGGTCGAGCCGGTGCTGACCCAGTCGGCCTGGTTCCGGCCGCACAACCGCGACTCGAAGATCCCCAACCTTTACCTGGTCGGCGCCGGCACCCACCCGGGGGCGGGCATTCCCGGCGTGGTCGGCTCGGCGCGTGCCACCGCCGGGCTGATGCTGAAAGACTTCGGCCTGCCGGTGCCCGCTCGATGAGCATGATCGGCACGCGCTGACGACCGTGGACCACGCGCTGCAGCAACAGGCCGAGGCCGTCATTGCCCGGGGCTCGAAGAGCTTTGCCGCCGCCGCGCGGCTGTTCGATCCGGAAACCCGCCGCGACGTGATGCTGCTGTACGCCTGGTGCCGCCACTGCGACGACCTGACCGACGGCCAGCAACTGGGCCGCGGGCGGCTGGAGACCGCATCGGCCGAGGCCCTGCAGCAACTGCGTGACGAGTCACTTGCCGCGCTCGGTGATGCACCCTCCGGCGCCTTTCCCTACCGTGCCCTGGCCGAAGTCGCGCGCCGCCACCCGATCGGCCCGGCGCTGGTCGAGGCGCATATCCACGGCTTCGAGCTCGACGTCGCCGGCTGGCAGCCGAAGACCCTGGAGGACACGCTGCAATACAGCTATCACGTCGCCGGGTCGGTGGGCATCATGATGGCGCTGATCATGGGCGTGCGCGACAAGCACACGCTGCACCGCGCCTGCGACCTGGGAATCGCCTTCCAGCTCACCAACATAGCGCGCGACGTGGCCGAGGACGCGCGGGCCGGGCGCAGCTATCTGCCCGGGGAATGGCTGCGCGAGGCCGGGCTCGAAGTCTCCGACCTGGCCGACGAGGCCGGCCGGGAAAAGGCGTTTCCGCTGGTCTGCCGGCTGGTCGATACCGCCGAGCCCTACTATGCTTCCGCGCGTATCGGTGAGCGCGCCCTGCCCGCGCGGGCGGCCTGGGCGATCGCCACGGCCAGGGGCGTTTATCGGGATATCGGCCTGCAGATACGCAAGCGCGGCCGCCAGCGGCTGGGCGAGCGCAGCCATACCTCGAAAAGCAGAAAGGCATGGCGCGCCGCGACCGGCGGCCTGCAGATGCTGGGTGGCAGATTCCGGCGTACGGCCGACATGCCGCCCAGGCAAGGGCTTTGGACGCCGGATTCACTGGCGTGATAGCTTGACCGACGCGTCGAGCCGACCCGGAGTTCCCCGCATGCCGCAGCAGACCCTGAACCAGGCCCGCCTGAACGTCTTCGAATCGGGCACCGGCCCGGAAACCCTGGTGCTGCTTCACGGCCTGCTCTTTTCCCAGCGCATGTTCGATGCCCAGGCCGATGCGCTTGGGTCCCGGTTCCGCTGCGTGCGCATGGACTTCCGCGGCCAGGGCGAAAGCGAGGTGACGCGGTCGGGCTACGACCTCGACACGCTGGCCGAAGACGTGATCGCGCTGATCGAATCGCTGGACGGCGCGCCGGTCCACCTGCTCGGCTTCTCGATGGGCGGAATGGTGGCGCAGCGGGTGGCGCTGAAACGCCACGACCTGCTGCGCTCGCTGGCGTTGATGAACACCTCGGCCGAGCGGGAGCGATGGACCAAGCGTCCGCGCTTCGCGCTGCTGAACCTGGCCGCACGCTTGCTGGGGCTGGAAAAGGTCGCGCCCAGGATCCTGCCGCTGCTGTTTTCGGACAGGTTCATCACCGATCCCGAATGCCGGGACGAACGCCGGCGCTGGCTGGCCATGGTCACCGCCAACGACCGGATCGGCGCCAGCCGCGCGGTGCGCGGCGTGGTGTCGCGCAAGTCGATACTGGACCGGATCAGCGAGATCGAGCTGCCGACGCTCGTCGTCACCGCCGACCGGGACCGAGCCACCTCGCCGCAAAGGGCCATGAACATTCACCGGCGCATCGACGGCTCGCGGCTGGTGACGATCGAGGGCAGCGGACACATGACCGTCGCCGAGAAGCCGGACGAGGTCACCCGGGTGCTCGAGGACTTCTACGCCTCGCTCGCGTAGCCGGCGAAGAAACCCGTAACCTCGTCGGCGTATTCGTCCTTGAGCGCCGCGCACAGGCGGACGCGCTCCAGCGTCTGCGCCAGCGCGCGCGGACCGCCCTCCAGGTCCTGCACCCGGTCTTCGAACATCGCCTCGAGCGCATCGGCGCGTTCGTCGCTGCAGAATCCGGCGCCGACCGCCACGATGCTGCCCTTGCGCCAGGTGGGAATCCGGTCCAGCAGCGCCTGCAGGTTGTCCCGGTCCTGCGCCCATTGCCACATCGCCTCGCGCTGGGCTTCGTTGCCGACCTGGCCGAAGGCAACCGAGATCGCCTCGTTGTCGCGCAGCCTCGGATCGCCGATGTGCGCGCGCAGCATCGCGCCGATGCCGGGATCTTCCGACGCACCCACCGCGCCCAGCGCCCGGCCGCGGAAGGTCGAGTCGGTGCTCTGAAGCGCACGCTCGAACAGCCCCTCGGCGAATTCGGCCTCGCGCATCTCCACGGCCACGCGCAGCGCCGTGCCGACCAGGCCCGGATCGAGCGCGTCGCGGGCAATCTCGAGATCTTCCAGGTAGTCGTCTGCCGCCGCATTGAGCGACTCGCGCAAGGACCCGTGACGGCCCTCGTCGGACAACACCGAGGCCAGCGTCGCGCGCAGCAGCGAATCGTCGGTGCTGTCGCCTTCGCGCGCGGCCAGGCCCAGCGCCTGCATGCGTTCGGCATACATCCCGCGCAGCATCGCGGCCACGCCGGCGCGCGCCGGCCCGGTTTCGGCCAGGCGCGAATACATGGTGTTCAGATCTCCGATCGGCGCGGTGGCCACTTCACGGTCGTCGGCCTGCGCCAGCACCTCGGCGATTTCAAGCAGCGCCCCGGTGCCCATGTCGCCGGAGCGCCAGGCCGCCGACACCGAGCCCAGCAGCATGCGCGCCTCGGCGTCGTCGAGGCTGTTCAGGTTCGACACCAGCGCCGCCCAACCGGCATCGTCCAGGGCAAAGCGGTAATAACCCTTGCCGTCGGCGTTGGGCATGAACCAGTCGGGGCAGGATTCGGTCGGCAGTTCGATGCCGGCCTCGGCCGCCTTCACCAGTTCGCAGTGGCGCTGATTTTCGTTCTCGTCTCCGAAACGCACGCACATGGGAATTTCCCACTGCTGGTCGCGGCTGGCGCTGGAACCCAGCGGCAGGTAACGGCTCTGCTCGACCTCGAGTTCGGGCCGGTCGCCGGCGCAGTTCAGCTCGGCGGCGACCAGCGGCACCCCGGGCTGGAACAGGAAGCTGGAGAACGCGTCGACCAGTTCCGGCCGCTCCGAGCCCTCGGCCAGCGAGGTCAGGAAATCCGCGTAGTCGGCCACGTCGTGCCCGAAGCGCTGCATGTGCAGCCGGACGCCCGCGCGGAAGGCGTCCTCGCCCACCCAGGCCTCGAACATCGACAGCACCGCGCCGCCCTTGGCATAGGTGATGCCGTCGAACGCGCCGGCGATGTCGTGGTTGGACTCGATCGGCTCGCGCACCTGGCGCGTGGACGCCAGCGCATCGGCGTTCATCACGCCGATCGCGCGGCCGAGGATCTGGTCCTCGAATCCGAGGTCCGGAAACGCTTCGTCGGCGGCCTTGGCCGCCATCCAGGTGGCGAACGATTCGTTGAGCCAGATATCGTCCCACCACTTCGGCGTGACCAGGTTGCCGAACCACTGGTGGGCCAGCTCGTGCCCGTGCACCGAGGCGTAGGCGCGCCTGCGGCCGACCGAATCGTCGGCGTCGAGCAGCAGCAGCTGCTCGCGGTAAGTGATCGCGCCGACGTTCTCCATCGCGCCGGCGGCAAAATCGGGCACGGCGATGATGTCGAGCTTCGGATACGGCATTTGGTAGTCGAAGTAGCGCTCCAGCACGTGCACCAGGCGCGCGGTGTTTTCCAGCGCGAACTCGAGCTGCCCGCCCTTGCCGGCCGCGGCCACGCCGCGCAGCGGCAGCGGCCAGTCGCGGACGTCGTTGGCCGGGACCGGTGCCCACTCGACCACGTCGAGCGGTCCGACCGCGAACGCGATCAGGTAGGTCGGCAGCGGCGGGGTGACCGCGTAGCTGCGACGCACCAGTCCCTGGCCCACCGCGCGCGATCCGATCTCGCCGGTGGCGGTGATCACGCGCTCGTCGGCCGGCGCCGTGACGTGGATCTCGAACGGCGTCTTGAATACCGGTTCGTCGAAGCCGGGAAACGCGAGCCGGGCCGAGGTGGCCTGGAACTGGGTGAAGGCATAGGCGCGCTCGTCCTCGACGACCTTGTACAGGCCTTCCAGGGCCTGGTCGAAGGGCGCGTCGTACTCGAAATGCAGGGTGCCGGCGCCGGCCTCGGGCGGCGCCACCAGGTCCAGCCGCGCAATGCCGGTATCGTCGGCCTGGGCATATTCGCCGTCGATGCGCACACCGCCCTGCTCCAGCCACGCTTCGGTGACGTTCAGCCGATTGCCGTGCAGCCAGATCCGGGTCGACGGCTCGCCGATCTCGACATCGATGGCCACCCGTCCGGAAAACCGCTCGCGCTCGGGCACGATGGTCAGGTCGAGCATATAGCGCTGCGGCACCACCGCGTCGCCAAGCTGCCCGGCCGGCATTTCGGGCACCGGAACCGGTTCTCCGGGGCCTTCGGTCTGTATCGGGGGATCCAGTTCGCCGACGTCGGAACGCTGGCAGCCCGCCAGCAGCCCGACCAATGCCAGGCAAGTCAGGATTCGAATGATCATCGGTGTTGCATCTCCAGGGAACAGTTTCGCCACAAACAGGCTTTCTCGACGCGCGCGACGGTCGTGTCGACGGGCTCAGGAATCGGTGCCGGAAGTCCCGCGGCCCGCCAGCACGCGCTGCAGCCAGCCCAGGCCGAGTACGAAGATCAGGGTGACGTAAGCCGCGGCCACCAGCATCACGTTCAGGCCCATGCCCGGGAAATCGATCCGGTCATGACCGACGGCAATGATCAGGATCACCGCCAGCGGCGAAATCAGCAAGGCCGCGCGATCCAGCAGCCGGGACCAGCCCGGGGCGCTTTCGGGCGCTGAATACCAGTACAGCCAGAGCAGAAACGCCGTCACCGGCGCAGAAATCAGCAGATCAACCCACATGGCGTACAACGATCGAAAACCTGAAACAGCCCGTCAAGATACATCAATTCCGGCCGCGCGCGATCGAGAACTCCAGCGCCGGCAATCCCGCGATTTCGGTCCGCACCCGGTCGCCCGGGGCCAGCCCGGATACCCCGGACGGCGTGCCGGTGAACACCGCGTCGCCGGGATGTAGCGTAACCTCGCGCGACAACCGCGCCAGCAACTCGGCCACCGGCCAGATCATGTCGCCCAGCACCGCGCTCTGGCGGGCCTCGCCGTTGACCTCGAGACGGATCTGCGTGTCGTCGCCGGGCCGCCAGTCGTCGCCCGGCACGATAAGCCCGACCGGGCCGGACTGGTCGAAGCCCTTGCTCAACGCCCACGGCATGCCGGCGGCCTTGGCGCGCGCCTGCACGTCGCGCCGGGTCAGGTCGCAGCCGGCGGCGTAACCGAACACGGATTCCGCGGCCTGCTCCGGCGCAAGATCGCGCCCGCCGGCGGCCAGGAACACCACCAGCTCGGCCTCGTGGTGCAGATCCCCGGTGGCCGGCGGCCACTCGACCGTGTCGGCCTGGACGATTGCGGCGGCCGGCTTGGAGAAGAACACCGGATCGCTCCTGTCCGGGTCCGAACCCATCTCGCGCGCGTGCTCGGCGTAATTGCGGCCCACGCACCAGGCGTGGCGGAGGTGGAAATCCCGCCCGTCGGCGAGCTTCAGCGCGGCCGGGCGCCAGTCGGGAAGTATCGCCACGGGATCAATCGAGGCGACGGATGCCGACGGCGTGACGCAGTTCGTCGATGAACGGCGTGGCGATCGCCCGCGCGCGCTCGGCGCCCTGGTTCAGCTCCTTCTCGATCTTCGCCGGGTCGTTGATCAGGGCCTCATAGCGCTCGCGCGGCGCGGAAAGTTCCGAATTCACCAGCTCGAACAACTGCTGCTTGACCTCGCCCCACGAAATGCCGTCGGAAAACGCCTGGCGCATCTCGGCGCGCTGGGCCTTGCTGGCGAACGCTGCGTATACGGCGTACACGCTGGCCTCGTCCGGGTCCTTGGGCTCGCCGGGCTCCTGCGAGTTGGTCTTGATCTTCATGATCGCCTTGCGCAGCTTCTTTTCCGGCAGCCACAGCGGGATGGTGTTGTCGTAGCTCTTCGACATCTTGCGCCCGTCGGTGCCCGGCAGCGTGGCGACGAACTCGTCGGTGGCCGCCTCGGGCAGCACGAAACGCTCGCCGTAGCGGTGGTTGAAGCGCGCCGCGATGTCGCGCGCCATCTCCAGGTGCTGGATCTGGTCCTTGCCCACCGGCACCGAGTGCGCGTTGAACATCAGGATGTCGGCGGCCATCAGGATCGGGTAGCAGAACAGGCCCATGCTGATCCCGTAATCCGGGTCCTCGCCGGCCGCCTCGTTGTCGGCCACCTGGGCCTTGTAGGCGTGCGAGCGGTTCATCAGCCCCTTGGCCGTCGCGCAGGTCAGAAGCCAGGTCAGCTCCGGAATCTCGGCGATGTCGGACTGGCGGTAGAAGACGCTCCTGGAGGTATCCAGCCCCAGCGCCAGCCAGGTCGCCGCGATCTCCAGCGTGGACTGGTGAATGCGCTCGGGCTCGAAGCACTTGACCAGCGCGTGGTAGTCGGCCAGGAAATAGAACGAGTCAAATGATTCATCCCGGCTGGCGGCAATGGCCGGCTTGATCGCGCCGACATAGTTGCCAAGGTGCGGCGTGCCGGTGGTGGTAATGCCGGTCAGGACGCGGCGACGATTGCTGGGATTTGAGGTCATCGGGTCGGCTTGTGGTTTATGGCTGGAGACCCGGTATTTTACGCCGGGCGAAAGGTGTCGGCGGTCGGGCATGCGATCACGACCACACGGCGGCAAGTTGAGTAGGTCGGCGCGACGTGGCTGGCGGGATATTCGGTTTCGAGGCGTCGGCGGTGCGAGCCCGTCCTATCGCTTGTCGAATTCCAGCGGCACCGGTACCATCGTGTCGTCGCTACGGATCGCCAACAACAGATCCATATACCGAGTAAAGAGGCTCCAGAACCCATTCATACAGTTTCCGGCTTTCGCCCAAGATGTCAGCTTGCACCAGCATTCCCGGGCGCAAAGCTTCCGGTTTTCCGTAGGCCATGATCGTCTGCGCTTCGAGCTCGACGCGGACACGGTAAACAGGCTCACGCCCTTCTTGAGCACCGGTCATCGAATTAGCTTCAGCCAGGGCACTGCGTGAAACCTGCCTGACCGTACCCCGATGATGCCCGAATTTCTGGTGCGGGAAAGCCTGATAGCGAAGCAAGACGCTATCACCCGGTTCGATGAATCCGATGGCGCGGCTCGGCAGCAGTAAACGGGCTTCCAGACCCGAATCCTTTGGGAGCAATGTCAACAACGGCTGCCCTGCCTGTACTCCCTGCCCCACCTCAACCGTGCGGCTCGCGACCATTCCTGCAGCAGGTGCCTTCACCATCAGTTCAGCACCGGTCAGTGTCTGCACGCGATCTCTCGCGATTACCGCGAGTTCCTGTTCCAGAACCGCATCCTGCGTTGCCTGCTGCGCCGGCATTTCGGCCAGTCTCTGTTCGAGTTGCGCAACCGTCCGCAGAATCGATCTATGCTGCCGCTCCAGGCCCTGCCGGGTGGAGACTTGTTCGAGCACGAGCTGCTCCTGTTGTTGAAGCTCTAGCTCACTAACGAAATGATCACTCGAAAGCCGTCGATAACGCTCGAGAATCTTCCGCGCCAGGCGCACCTGTTGGCCTCTTGTAGCTATCTCCTTCGCGATGCCTTCGAGTTCATCCCGCGCGATACGGATTTGTCGTTCTATACCCGCCGCCTGGGCGCGCATCAACGCTTCCCGGGATCGTGCTTCGCCCGCTGCACCTGCCTGTCTCCTCCGTAGAACCTCGCCGAGGGCGTCGGCGACACGCACGCCTGAAGCAAGTGCGCGCGGGACCGAAACAATCCCCAACGCCTGACCCTGTGAAACCGACTCGCCTTCATCAACCAGCATTTTTTGGATAACACCAACCGCTGGTGCCATGACTGTGACCAGCCCGGCGCTGGGAACCAGTTGTCCCGAAACCCGCGAGCGTCTCGTATAGTCGCCAAAAAAAAGAAATAGCAGGACCAGCGTAGCCGCAGTGATGGCAAATCCTGCCAGAATCCAACCCCGAACAGGTTGCACCAGCGAGATTCCCCCCAGCCACTCATTCTGGCGCGCTGTGAGCACCTCCTTGCGAAAAAGTGAATTCATCGGCTCGAATCCAATTCAAGCCCGTGACGCCAAATCAATCTCTGCGTCGGCCCAGGGGTCAGGCAATTGCGCGGGGGTTGGACCGGAACGTACCGGGCGCAATGGCTCTGGCCGCAACTCCTCGGCGATTCGCCCCCCTTCCAGCACCAGAACGCGGTCGGCCGAGGCAATGGTTTCCGGTCGATGGGCAATGATCACCTTGGTCAATTCGAGGTCTCGCACGGCTTCGTTGACCAACCTTTCGCGAGAAACATCCAGATGGCTGGTTGCCTCATCCAGGAACAGAATATCGGGTTGCCGATACAGCGCCCGCGCAAGAATCACGCGCTGCTTCTGGCCTCCCGAAAGCGTTGTGCCCATATCACCGATAAGACTGTGGTAACCCATCGGCATCGCAGCGATCTCATCGTGAATCGCCGCCAGTCGCGCCGCGTGTTCAATGTGCTTGACATCGGCACCATCGTCACCAAACGAAATATTTTCCATTACGCTTCCGGCAAACAACTGGTCGTCTTGCATCACCGCGCCAACTTTCCGGCGAAAATTCTGCGCACCGAGCGTGTGAATATCCAGGCCGCCAACTCGGATTTGCCCCCTGGTGGGTCTGAGCAACCCCAACATCAGCTTGACCAACGTCGACTTTCCGCAACCGGAGGAGCCAATGACGGCAATTGACTCCCCGGCTCGTACCGAGAAGCTGCAATCCTTCAGCACCCACGGCTCGCCCTCTCCGTAGCGGAATGAGAGTTTGCGTACCTCGGTTCCGGTATCGGCAGGTGCCGACGCTTCGTGGCTCTGCTCCAGTTCGGACTCCGGCGGCGTCATTACAATATCGGCCAACCGCTCACCATGCAGCCGAAGCATCCGAAACTCGATCCATTTGTCGATCAATCCGCCAATGCGCTGGGAAAATTGGTCCTTGTAAGCGAGATAGGCCATCAACATTCCGACCGAAAAAACGTTCTGTAGCGCCAGCATCGCCCCGATCCATATCACCGCAATTCTCTCGATCCCAAATATCAGCTGATTCGCGCTCGTAAAACCCATCCTCAGCTTCCCTAGCCACAGCTCCTGATTAACCGTTTTGTTCAAACGATTCAAATAGCCTGAACCCCGCATATCCTCGCGTCCGGCTACTTTAAGCGACTGCATGCCCCGAACCGACTCGAATAGATGGCTCTGCTGGTGTGCCGCAGCGACCAAATGCTTTTCCGTCCCATCTCGCACGGCGCGAAAAGACAGCGCTCTGAGAGCAAGATAGATCACCACTGCCGCCAACGTCACAAGCGCCAGCTTCCAGCTGTAAAGCAGCATCATCCCTAGGGTTACAATTGTCATCAGTCCGTCTATGATCGCCTCGACAAAACTTGTCGAAAGCGTGCGCTGAATTGCCCGCACGGATTCCATACGGGAAACCACATCTCCAAGGTGACGCTTCTCGAAAAACTCCAGTGGTAGCCGCAAAAGATGACCGAAAACGTTGCCAGTCCACTGCAACACCAGCCGGTTGGAAAGGAATAAGACAACCAGACCACGCAATAGATGCGTTCCAACCTGCAGCAGGACAAGCAACCCAAATCCGGTACCGACGACCGTCAGCAACTCTCGGTTTCCCGATACGAGCACCTGATCCACAACCCACTGCAGATAAAGCGGCCCCAGTACTGTGAATATCTGGAGCGCCAGCGATATCAGAAGAATGAGCGTGAGAATTCGCCAAAATCCGCGAATCGGGCCCGTCAGCTGGCGCAGCGAGATAGCCGGCTCAGCCTTAACGGGTTTGAATTCATTTCCAGGCTCAAGCTCGAGCGCGACACCCGTAAAGTGCTTCGAGACCTCGGAGTAGCTCAGCCGACGCTTCCCACAAGCCGGGTCCAGTATTATGACCCGGTGTTGCCCGGCCTTTTCCAATACTACAAAATGACTCAAATCCCAATGGATAATGCAGGGCTGTTTTAGCTTCGACAAATCTGCCAATTCCAGCTTTAGAGAACGACTTGAAAAACCCAACCTGCGCGAAACGTCAATCAATCGTGAGAGGCTTGCTCCTTTCATTGACTGCGGGAATTTCTCGCGTAATCTCCTTAGCCCCCAGCCCTGGCCGTAATACTCCTCTATCATGGCCATGCAGGCCAAGCCGCATTCTGACGATTCGGACTGAAGTTGCGCCCTCATACAATATAACCTGCACCTGAACCGGGAAATTCCCTGTTTAACCTAGACGCGTTCGTTCTACGCTGCAACGTTTTCTTTTCAAACAGTAGATTTGACGACACATCGTTCACCTGTAAGCGGTAGATCTGGTTTCTCGAAAGGATCCGTCATTTCTCGCTTCCAGAACAACAAGCACGCCGAGCAAAACCAAAACCCCTGCGGCTAAAATTAAAGCGAAACCATATCCGGAATTCAAAATATCGCTTTGAGTGGCGTCCTGAGGCACAAGGTTAAATTTTGCTACTATCATATGCCACGCATTGATTGTCGTATGCATCGCAGATACGAGCAATAGAGATCTAGTAAGCATAAATAATGCGCCAAAAATAATCCCAAAAATAAATGTAATGGGATTCAAATGAATAAACGCAAAAACTGAGGCGCTTAGAATCAGCGCCCTTAATGGCCCGAACAGGGGAATAATTGCACCGATCAGGATATATCGGTACATTATTTCCTCTCTCGTGGCCCCCAATGCGAATAGCGCGATTTTATCGAAAGAAAACTCCGATTGGTTTTGCCAAAGTTCAACTAGATCTCTGCTTTCATCTGAATATATCCGTGGGCTCACAAGTTTTAGCAATACCAAAACGTTACCCTGAACTCCCAAACGTACAACGATACCAAGCAGGATGCCTGCCGCGCACAGTGCGAGCAGACGCCAGACCAAATGCGTAACATGAAGGTTTGTTTCGGTGCTGTTCCACGTTATTCGAGCAGCTTCCAACCAGCCAGCTTTGCCCGCCAGGAGGAAAAAAATTGCGAGGATAAATACCTGAGCTAATGGCCTCTGCAGATACGCTGCCTCTGCAAATCGGCTGACGCCCAAGGAACATAAAAGACCGACGGCAATCGAGAAGCCGATAACAAAGAAGAATGGCAGGATACGCAGCATACTTAGCCCTCATACGCAAAACCGTTTAAAAAAAAAGGGGGCGCCCAATGGGGCGCCCCGAACAGCTCAACAATCACCCGTTGCCGTGCACATCATATCTGTCGTTGCGTTGATAGCACTCTCATAGATACTCGGCGCCTGATCAACTGCATATTGGATATCATCTACAAGATCTGCCAGCCAGCCAGCTCCTGCGACCACGGAAATTTCTTCTGTCTTAAGTTCACGCATTTTGTTCCTCCTAATCTTCTAAATTGCCGGCCGAATGCCGGTATATCGAATTTATGTTCAAGCCCAAAACTTGTCAACGTAAGGACGCCTGAATGGCTGACTTTTACTTAGTTCGCATAAAAGTTCTGGTCACAAAAACTATATTGTAAGACTGAATTTCAAAGGTTTATCGACCAACTTGATCTATTGTCACAAATTTCATGAATTTCACTAACGACATACAGCATCAGTCAGAGCCCTTATTCCCAGTCATCTTGAAAAGACTTTATCGCCGAGCATTTTCGAGAGTCTAGGCGAATCACAAAGACATACATGACCTCAAATCGGTCAACTGTCGAGCTTAAGATTAGAAGGCGCTAATAGGAAATTTCCTAGTCCAATAGAGAACTTTACCTATGGTTTTTTGTGATCGCGCTGCTCATACTTCCGGCGTCCGAAGATAACCAACGCTAAGGGAGGAAACGGCTATGCGGTGTTTTGCCGATAGGATTCGTAGGGCTCGTCGGCTCGAAGGATGGAGCCAGGCAAGGTTAGCGGGCAACCTGGGGGTAACGACTAGTGCTGTCGGTCACTGGGAGCGGCCCGGTGGTCATCTGCCTTCAACAGAAAACCTTATCGAGGTTGCCGCGTACCTTTCGATCAGCCTGGAGTGGCTCGCTGCAGGCCGGGGTGAGATGCGGCCTGCACAATTTGGAGAGAGAGCGCTGGGTACGCTTTCGTTGTCCGACGAAGAGGAGGCCTTGCTTCAGTATTACCGAAAGCTCGATGTTTCTTCGCGGGCTTTTCTGACACAGTTCTTGAGCGCATTGATGCCTATGCCAGAATCTGATGCTACGCTCGTCGATGGTCACACTGAGGCAGGGAAAAGAATGGCGTCTTAACTGCGCGCCAGACCGGCTGTTGATTCCTGAGCGCGACGTAGCCCTGCTCAGCCGGCGGGTTCACGGATCCGTGTGGCACATCTTGCTTGCATTGGCGCCAGATCGAGACTTCCATGTTGCGCTCGACTAAGCCGCTGGGCCCCGGATCGAGTCCGGGGCGACGGGTCGACGGGTGGTAACAACGGGGACGCCCCAATCCCCAGCGCCGTAAGAATCGAATTTCCGCTGAAACGGGTGTCGGTATTTCGTCGGCCCAGCGCCTTGAGTCAATCGGATTCTTCGGTCGGGTAGCCGTCGAACAACGTCAGTTCACCGACGTCGGTGGCCGGCCCGAGGCCGTTGACGACATGGTTGATGCCACCGTTCAAACCCGCGAAGTTGGCAATGTGGATAATTTCGACGCCGGGGTTATCGGGCACCTCGATGGAATTTTCCAGGCGCACGCCGTTGGCCGCGGCTTCTCCCTGGAAGAAGCTGTAGATGCCCAGCCCCCAGGCCTGGTGACTCTGTACCGAATCCGTCACCTTGTACGAGGCAAAACCCGCCCGGCCGTTGTCGTTCCACTGCTCGACGCTCGGCGGATCGTAGGGAATCTCCGACTGGTAGAAATAGGTGCGCCCCCGCTCGCCCGACCACAGGGTCTGGTAGCCCTGAAAGTGTTCGTTGAACAGGCCATGCATCGTCACGTCGTCGCCGTTGACCACCAGCCCGTGCCGGGCCGGGTTTACCTCCCAGGCCACGCCGTCGCCGTGGTCGGCGCGCCAGAGCCAGAGGTGATCGCCGATCACGCCATTGCTGTGAATGACCACACAGGCCTCAGTGCGGCCGGCATGCGGCCCGCCGACCCTGCAGTACACATCGTGCAGCGAGGTCGGGTTAGCCGAATGATCCGCCGTGGCGCCCCGGGTGCCCACGCGTAGCAGCGACGAAGAGAGCTCGGGCCCGGCATCCATCATGATCCCGGCGATCTTGAGACCGCCGGCATCGGAGGTGGTCATGGCCGGCTTGCCGGTTTGCGGCACCAGGGTCGGCAGGCCCAATCCCAGAATCACGGTATCGGCCCTGCTGACTTCGATGGCGTTATCCAGCCGGTAAATGCCGGGGGTGAGCAACAGGTGCTTTCCCCCGGCCAGCGCGCGGTTGATGGATTCGGCATCGTCGTGCTCGGGGCGGGCGATATGAAACTGCTCGAGCGGGATCTGCTCTCCGGCTTCCGGCCCGTCGCGCCATGAGACGCCCTGGCTGTTGCGCCGTAGCGCCGGGACGAATACCGAATACCCATTGGCTTCGTTCCAGGTCAAAAAGGGCTTTTCCCGGATTACCGGGGTCTGCTCGACGATGGTGGTGGGCTTGTCCGGCCATTGGTCCGGCGGCGCGCCCTCGACGCCGACGAAAACCCGGTTCCAATTGCCGCCCTCCCAGCGCCCGATCTCGCTGTTGCGGGTAAACCACTGCTGGCCGGTGGTCAATCCGGCCCGGCCTTCGACGACGGAATTGGCGAGCACACCGCCGCTGGCCCAACTGCCCTTGTCGAAATTGATATTGCCCGCCACGTGCATGCGCCGATACGGTGCGGCCTGGGATACCGCCCACAGCATCGGGTCCGCATCCGGCTCGACGTACAAATTCTCCGCGCCGCGCCAGAACATCGTGGTGACTTTATTGTTCGAGGTGGAAGAGACCGACTGCACGGCCCCGTTGATTCGCACGTCGCCCGGCGTCATGCCCAGCCCGGCGGCCTGCACGTAATAGTCCACGGTCACGGTCAGATCGTACTCGCCCGGTTTGAACAGCAGCGCAAACCGTTCGTCACTGAATTCACTCGATTTCTGCCGTTCGTGCAAGGCGTCGAGCCTTCCCTGGATGGCGCGCATATCCATTCCGTCATCGAACACCAACACCCGCGAGCCCAGCAACGCATCGGTCGCGTTGTCTCCGGCGCTCTGATGACAGCCCGACGCAAGCGCCAGAATGAGCAGGATCGGCATCCCGACACTCAGCCCGGGGAAAGGCTTCATCGGCCCGCTGGACCGGCCGGTGTTGTGCAGCTCGGACATTTGGAAGACGCTCGTGTTGTCGAAGGGGAGATATGTCGAAGGGGAAATATAGAGTATACGCAGAGCATCCCGGAAGATGAGCAGCCCGGTTCTCGCGCCG
>JAGXKW010000080.1 GCA_018334995.1 Wenzhouxiangellaceae bacterium | reverse complement strand
GCTGGATTCCCGGTCGGGCCGGGGAATGACGGCAGAAGAAGTGGCGGCTTCGCCGCGGTTGTTTGGCTGGATTCCCGATCAAGTCGGGAATGACGGGCGAGGGGGCCGGGAATGACGGGCGAGGGGGCCGGGAATGACGTGTAATTTGCGACGCCGGCGATGGAAATTTACCGGGGCCGGATCAGGCCCGGGGAGGCGGTTGGGTTTTCGGCGCAGGATGCGCCTCGCACAGCGTTTGGGGCGATCGGGGCTCCGTCCGCGTCTTGCGCGGATGCGAGGCCCGGGGGCATCGCAGCTTCAGGGCATGTCGGCCGGGGGGACGTCGGGGGCGAAGTCGAACGAGTCGTAGTGCAGGTGGTCTTCGCTGCCGCCGTGGGCGAGGAATTCCTTTCTGGCGGCGTGCACCATGGCCGGCGGGCCGGACATGTAGATTTCGAATGCCGACAGGTCCGGGTAGTCTTCCAGCAGCGCGTTGTGGACGAAGCCGGCGCGGCCGCTCCAGTCGGCGTCGGGTTCGGACAGCACCGGCACGAAGCGGAAATCGGGGTGCTGTTCGGCGAATTCGTCGATCAGGCCTTTTGCGTACAGGTCCTTCTCGGTGCGAACGCCCCAGTACAGCGTGATCGGCCGGTCGTCGCCGGCGTGGATGAGGTCCTCGATCATGGCCTTGAGCGGGGCGAAGCCGGTGCCGCCGCCCATCATCAGGATCGGCCGGGGGCTGCCCAGGCGCACGAAGAACATGCCCAGCGGGCCTTCCATGCGCAGGATCTCGCCGGGCTGCATGCCGTCGAACACGTGGCCGGTGAAGCCGCCGCCTTCGACGTAGCGCACGTGCAGCTCGATGAATTCGTCGCGGCTGGGGCTGGAGGCGATGGAGAACGCGCGCCGCTTGCCGCCGGGCAGCAGGACGTCCATGTACTGGCCGGCCAGGAACTGCAGGCGCTTGCCCTTCGGCGGCTTCAGCCGCAGCCGGCGCACGTCCGGGGTCAGCTCGTCGATCTGCTCGACGCGCGTGGGCAGCGTGCGCACCGGGATGTCGGCGACCTGCTCGATCTCGCCGGCCTCGATCTCGAGATCGCCGGCGGCCACCGCCTGGCAGGCCAGGATGGCGCCTTCGGCCAGGTCGTCTTCCTCCAGCGCGGCCGGCGGGTTGAACGGATACTCCACGCGGCCGGATACCAGCCGGCACTTGCAGCTCGCGCAGGTGCCGTTGCGGCAGCTGTAGGGCAGCATGATGCCCTGGCGCAGGGCCGCGGCCAGCACGGTTTCGTCCGGGCGCGCCTGGAAGGTCCGGCCGCTGGCGTTGTTGGTGACGGTGCGGGTATTGGTGTGGTTTTCGGCGGGATTCAAGGGTCGGCCTGTTCGCGGGTTCCGGCGCGGCCGCGGCCGCGCATTGTTGAACGAAGCGGGTAGTGTAAAGAATTCGCGTGGACACGGCTTGCCGCCACCCGGATCCTCGCCCGCTTGCGGCAACGGGCCGGGAGAGGGCTCCAGCAATCGATCGACACCCACTGCTGCTTGTCGAATATGCCCGAATTGATTAGCATGCCGGTATGGATTATCGAGACGTCATCACCATCGATCCTGCCCGGCGTGGCGGAAAGCCGTGTATTCGGGGTTTGCGCATCACGGTCTACGACATTCTGGAGTATCTGGCCGCGGGCATGTCCGAAGACGAGATCGTTGCAGATTTTCCGGATCTGAACAAAGACGACATTCGTGCAAGCCTGGCTTTTGCAGCCGATCGTGAACGCAAAATTTCAGCGAGCAAGCCGGCTGCGTGAAGCTGCTGTTCGACCAGAACCTCTCCCCCCGCCTCGTTCAGCGCCTTCAACCCGATTTCCCGGGTAGCGCGCATGTTCGGGATTTTCAGCTGGAAGCCGCCACTGATCCGGAAATCTGGACGTTTGCCCTCCGCGAAGGATACGCAATCCTTTCCAAGGATTCGGATTTTCATCAACTGGCATTTGCTCAGGGCCCGCCACCCAAAGTGGTCTGGATTCAGCGAGGCAATTGCACCACCAGCGATATTGCGGAGCTATTACGGTCGGCCCGGGGAACGGTGGAGAAGTTTCTCGAGGAACCCGACACTGCCTTTCTAATACTCGAGTAGCACCGGATTCGATCGAGTTCATCTCCGTTAACGCGGTAAACTCTGCGGCCTGAACGAATTGGCCGGATTTCGCCGCCAGGTCCTGATTTTTCATGCGTTCTTCGAGCAGTCCCAGCCGGGTGTCGTGATGGCTTCCGAAGACGAGGCGACAATCAGCACCGCCGCGCCGTCGGGGCCGTTTCAGCCGTGGCGGTACCTGTATCGCGTGCCGGCGCTGCTGGCGATGTGCGTGGTCGGCCTGCCGCTTTTGCTGCTGGCGCTGGCGCCGGGGGTGCGCGACATTCCCGCCGCCGGGCGGCCGCTGGGCTGGCGGGTGCAGCGGCGCTACGCGCGCATGCTGGTGACGGTGCTGGGCATGCGGCTGCGCGTGATCGGCGAACTGCCGCGCCCGCCCTACCTGGTGGTGAGCAACCACATCAGCTGGTTCGACATTCCGCTTTTGCATGCGCTGGAGCCGATGTGGCTGGTGTCCAAGGACAGCATCCGCGGCTGGCCGCTGGTCGGCGGCGTGGCGCGCGCGGTGGGCACGATCTTCATCGAACGCGGCAACGAGGATTCGCGCCGGCGCACCGGCCGGCGGATGACCGCGCTGCTCAAGCGCGGCAGCGTCGTGGCCGTGTTTCCCGAGGCCGGCATTCAGCCCGAGCGCGGGGTGGGGCGGTTCCACGCCCGGCTGCTGGGCCCGGCGGTGCGCGCGGCGGTGCCGGTGCTGCCGGTGGCGATCCGCTACTGGCGCGACGGCGACGTGCACGAAGAGCGGGTGTTCGGCCCCGGCACCAGTTTCCTGGGCCTGCTGTTGTCGATGCTGGCGCGGCCGGCCTGCGAGGGCCAGGTGATCATCGGCCGGCCGCTGCCGACCGCCGGCGCCGGGCGCAGCGAGCTGGCGCGCCGGGCGCAGACCCAATGCACGAGGATGTACGGCCATGCCGCGGTCCGCTGAACGGTCGGTCGAAGCGCAGGCCTCGCGCGCGAACCGGGCGCCGCCGCCGTTCCGGCCGACGGGGCTGATGGCCAACGCGCACCTGCAGTCGATTCTCACCTCCAGCCCGTGGCGCAAGCGGCGGGTGCAGAAACGCTCGCGCGCCTATCGCGAAAACGCCGAGCGCCGGGTGATCTCGACGCCGCAGGGCGTGCACCTGCTGGGCTATCACAGCCGGCCGGCCACGCCCAACGGCGGGCTGGCGATCCTGCTGCACGGCTGGGAGGGCAGTTCGGATTCGAACTACCTGCTCGACACCGCGCTGGCGCTGGACGCGGCCGGCTTCGAGACCTTCCGGCTGAATTTCCGCGACCACGGCGATTCGCACCACCTCAACCCGGGGCTGTTCCATTCCTGCCTGCTCGAGGAAGTGGTGCAGGCCGTCGGCCAGGTGACCGCCGAGCACCGCGCGGGCGGCGGGCCGGTCTTTCTGACCGGGTTTTCGCTCGGCGGCAATTTCGCGCTCCGGGTCGCGCGCCACGCGCCGGCGGCCGGATACCGGCTCGACCGGGTGGTCGCGGTCAGCCCGGTGATCCGGCCGAAGAACGTGCTGGCCGCGCTGGCCGACGGGTTTCCGATCTACGAGCAGTACTTCGTGCGCAAGTGGCGCCGGTCGCTGAAGCGCAAGCAGTTGCTGTACCCGGAACGGTACAATCTCGACCGCTGGTTCAGGCACCGCAATCTCGCCGACCAGACCAGCCACCTGGTGGACGATTACACCGAGTTTCGCGACATCGACGCCTATCTCGAGGGCTATTCGATCGCCGGCGATTACCTGGAAGGCCTGGAGATTCCGAGCCTGATCATTACCGCGGCCGACGACCCGATCATCCCGATCTCGGACTTCGAGGCGCTGTCGCGGCCCGATGCGCTGGAGCTGGAAATCTGGCCGCACGGCGGCCATTGCGGATTCCTCGCCAACTGGCGGCTGGAATCGTGGATTGAACAACGAATCGTGAGTGAACTATGTCAGCACCTGACGCCGGCCTGAGCCGGCAGGCGATCAAGCATTACCAGTCCGGCCAGTTCCGCGAGGCCGAGCAATTGTTCCGGCGCCTGCTCGAGCGCGACCCGGACAACTGGCAGCACGCACTGCTGCTGGGCCTCAGCCGCCACTCGCAGGGCGATTCCGACGAGGGCGTCAAGTGGGTCAGGCGCTCGGTGGAGCTCGGCGACGGCCAGCCCGTGACGCATTACTACCTGGGCCGCCTGATGGCCGATTCCGGCCAGCGCAACGCCGCGCGCGAGCAGTTTTCCCAGGCCATCGCGCTGGATCCCAACCACGTCGAGGCGCGCACCGGCATGGGGCTGGTCTCGATGATGGGGGCCGATTTCAAGCGCGCGGTCAGCGAGTTCAAGACCGCGCTGCGGGCCGCGGACGACCACCTGCCGGCGCTGACCGCGCTGGCCCGCTGCCTGATCGAACTCGAGCAGTTCGATCAGGCGTATCCGTACGCCAACAAGGCGCTCCAGGCCAACCCCGAAAATCCGGTGGCGCTGGGAATCATGGGCCAGGTGCTGTTCGGGCTGGGCCAGCTGGATCTGGCCGAAAAGTGTTTCCGCGAAGGCCTGGAAAAAGCGCCCGACAGCGCCGAAATGCACGGCCGGCTGGCCGAGCTGCTCAAGGCCCGGCGCAGCGACCAGGAGGCGCTGGAGCACTACATCAAGGCGATCGAAAAGGACTACGGCGGCGCGCCGCTGATCGTCGACACCTCGATCTGCCTGGAGCGCATCGGCGATCCGGTGCAGGCGCGCATGCTGATGCAAAAGGCGCATGCCCGCTGGCCGAACGACGTTTCGGTGGCGGTGCGGCTGGCCGAGCTCACGCTGCTCGCCGACAAGCCCGAGGCGGCGCGCGAAATCCTGGCCGGACTGGACCCGGAAGATGCCGCGGTGCTCGAGATGCAGGCCCGCGTCGCCGACTACCAGGGCGACGCCGAGCGGGCGCGCGACATCCTGCAGCGGGTGGTCGAGGCCGACCGCGAAGGCAAGCAGCACTCGGCCCGGCTGCTGCTGGCCCGGGTGCTTGCCGACGCCGATCCGCAGGATCCGGAGGCCGCGCGCGCGCCGATCGCCGCGATGCTGGACCGCGACCCGCCGATGCCCGACGCGGTGCTGGTGTGGGCGCACCTGTGCGAGCGCGCCGGCCACTACGGCGACGCCTGCCAGGCGCTGGAAGACCTGCTGGCGCGCGACGTGGCCAGCGAGTCCGAGCGCCCGGTGATTCACAACCGGCTGGCCAACTGCTACGACCTGGCCGACCAGAAGGCGCCGGCCTGGTCCCACTGGCAGAAGGGCGCCTGGCGCATCGCACCGCATGCCGCGCGCATGGAAGCCCAGCGCGGCTCGGGCGCGCTGGACGCCTGGCTGGCCTGGGACGCGGCGGCGTTCGAAGCCGAAGCGTTCGACGACGGCCATCCGGCGCCGGTGATCGTGGCCGGCTGGCCCGGCAGCGGGCGCGAGATCCTGCTGGCCGGCCTGGCCGGGCATCCCGACGTCGGCGTGCTGGACCGCGAAGGCGAAAACCGCCGGCTCGAAGCGCTCGGCCTGCCGGCGTTGCCGGAGCACCTGTCCGGCGTCGACCATGAAAGCCTGCTGCTGGGCCGCAAGCGGTTCATGCGCGGCGTCCGGCGCGGCAGTGAACCGGCGGTGACGCTGGAGCCGGGCTGGTGGCAGGCCAGCGCCCTCCCGGCGCTGGCGCGTTATTTCCCCGGCGCCCGCGTGGTGCTGCCGGTCGCCGACCCGGCCGACCTGGCGCTGCAGTGGCGGGTCGATGGCTATGCCGACGTCGAGGGCATGATCGGCGAATTCCGCAAGGAGCTCGAGTTGTGGCGGCGCATGGGCGAGATACTGCCGCTGAACGTCATCGAGGTCGGACGCGAGGAACTGCTCGACGACACGTCCGCGACGCTCGACCGGGTCTGCGCCGCGCTCGGGCTGGAGCCGTCGGAGCCGGCGCGCTACGGCGCTTCGCGCGTGCTGGACCTGCAGCGCTTCGTGCCCGCCGGCAGCGGTGCGCGCTACGAACCCATGGGCGCCGGGCAGGGCGTGGACCGGGCCCCCGCAGACGATGGAGACCAATGATGCCGGACGATCCGATCAACGTGCTGGGCGGCAGGCTGGAGACGTGTTCGAACGAACCGTTGACCGGCTTTTACCGCGACGGCTGCTGCAACACCGCCGACGAAGACGTCGGCTGCCATACCGTGTGCGCGGTGCTGACCGACGAATTCCTCGAGTTCAGCCGCGCGCGCGGCAACGACCTGACCGCGGCCAACCCGGCGTTCGGCTTTCCCGGGCTGAAAGCCGGGGACCGCTGGTGCCTGTGCGCGTCGCGCTGGCTGGAGGCCTACCGCGCCGGCTGCGCGCCGCGCGTGGACCTGGAGGCCACCCACCGGCGGACGCTGGAAACCGTGCCGCTGGCGGCGCTGGAATCGCACGCCCGGGGCGCCGAGCATTGAAACGATTCTGCAATCGACGCTGCGGTATTCTGGCGCGGTGAAAGGAGGGAAGCCCGTCATTCGCGCACTCGTCATGGCCGCGCTCGCCGCCGGCGTCGCGGCGTGCTGCCCGGTCGAACAGACCGACGAGCGCGGCTGGCCGAAGGAGCTGGTGCTCGGGCTGGTGCCGGCTCTGGAAGCCGAGGCGCTGGTCGACAACCTGGACCCGCTGGCCGAACACCTGGAAGCCGAACTGGGCATGCCGGTGCGCTCGTTCGTGCCGCAGGACTACACCGGCCTGGTCGAGGCGCTGGGCTCCGGGCGCGCCGACATCGGCATGCTGCCGCCGTTCGCGGCCATGCTGGGCCAGCGCCGCTACGACCTCGAACCCATCCTGATTTCCACGCGCAAGGGCGAGACCGGCTACCGCACCCAGTGGATGACCAACGACCCTTCGGTGTGCGACGAGCCGCCGGTGGTCGAAGAGCGCCTGTGCGAGACCCGGGTCCGGGGGCGCGAGACGGTCACGCGCAATTTTCTCCGCTGCGACGGCGACATCGAGCAGGTGCGCGGCGAGACGGTCGCCTTCGTCGATCCCAACAGCACCTCGGGCTTCCTGTTTCCGGCCGTGCAGCTGATGAACAACGACATCGATCCGCAGGAAGACGTCAAGGGGATCTTCGTCGGCGGCCACGACGCCGCCGCGCTGGCGGTCTACGCCGGCGACACCCGGTTCGGCGTCGCCTACGAAGACGCGCGCATGATGATCTGCGATCAGTACGCCGACATCGGCGAGAAGGCGATCGTGTTCAACCACGCGCCGATGATTCCCAACGACGGGGTGCAGCTGCGGCCCGGGCTGCCGGAGGACCTCAAGCAGGCCATCACCGAGGCATTCATCGGCCTGGCCGAAGAGCAGGCCCACCTGCCCGACGATGAGAAGGTGCTGTGGATTCTCTACGAGATCGACGGCTTCGAACGCTACGAGCCGGGCATGTACGATCCGGTGCGCAAGGCCTACGAGATCGTGCGGAGATAGGTGAAAGGTGGCGGATGAAAAGTGAAAACCGTAATCCTTGGAAGCGGGACACGAAGATCACGAAGGAAGCACAAAGACTCCAACGTCGTAACTGTCGCTGAGCAAACAGATGGTGCGCTTCGCTGCGCTCAACGGCACCCTGCGCGGGTGAGTGACTTTGCAGATGGTGCGCTTCGCTGCGCTCAACGGCACCCTGCGCGGGTGAGTGACTTTGCAGATGGTGCGCTTCGCTGCGCTCAACGGCACCCTGCGCGGGTGAGTGACTTTGTAGATGGTGCGCTTCGCTGC
>JAGXKW010000025.1:15954-45077 GCA_018334995.1 Wenzhouxiangellaceae bacterium | reverse complement strand
CACCACCGCGCGCTTCCGCGCAGACCTTGGTCATCGCCGCCGTCAGCGTCGTCTTGCCGTGGTCGACGTGACCGATCGTGCCCACGTTGACGTGCGGCTTCGTGCGTTCGAATTTTGCCTTGGACATTGGGTGCTTCCTCTCGCGTTCTTATGCGGTTTTCTTGATAACTTCGTCTACGACGCTGTTCGGTGCCTCGGCATACGCCAGAAACTCCATCGAATAGCTCGCCCGCCCCTGGCTCATGGAGCGCAGGTCGGTGGCGTAACCGAACATTTCGGCCAGCGGCACGTGGGCACGGATGACCTTGCCCGCCGGCGCATCTTCCATGCCCTGGACCAGGCCGCGGCGACGGTTGAGATCGCCCATTACATCGCCCATGTACTCCTCGGGCGTGGAGACCTCGACCTTCATCATCGGCTCCAGCAAGACCGGATCGGCCTTGAGCGCGCCGTCCTTCATCGCCATGGAACCGGCGATCTTGAACGCCATCTCCGAGGAGTCGACTTCGTGGTAGCTGCCATCGAACAGCGTTGCCTTGACATCGACCAGCGGATATCCGGCCAGCACGCCGTTCTGCAACTGCTCTTCGATGCCCTTGGAGACAGCCGGGATGTAGTCCTTGGGAACGACTCCGCCGACGATCTTGTTGATGAATTCGAAGCCTCCGCCCTGCTCCATCGGCTCGATCTGGACCTTGACGTGGCCGTACTGACCGCGGCCGCCGGACTGGCGCACGAACTTGCCCTCGGCCTCGACCGGCTTGCGAATCGTTTCGCGGTAGGCGACCTGCGGCTTCCCGACATTGGCCTCGACCTTGAACTCACGCTTCATCCGATCGACGATGATGTCCAGATGCAGCTCGCCCATGCCGGCAATGATCGTCTGGCCGGACTCTTCATCGGTATGCACCCGGAACGACGGATCTTCCTGCGCCAGCTTCGACAGCGCAACGCCCATCTTTTCCTGGTCGCTCTTGGTCTTGGGCTCGACGGCCACCGCGATCACGGGATCCGGGAATTCCATGCGCTCCAGCGTGATGACGTTGGACGGATCGCACAGCGTGTCGCCGGTGGTCACGTCCTTCAGGCCGACCGCAGCGGCGATGTCGCCGGCGTAGACTTCCTTGAGCTCTTCGCGCGAATTGGAGTGCATCTGCAGCAGGCGGCCGATGCGCTCCTTCTTGCTCTTGATCGGATTGAACACGGTATCGCCGGACTTCAGCACTCCGGAATAGACCCGGAAGAAGGTCAGCGAACCGACATAGGGATCGGTCGCGATCTTGAATGCCAGCGCCGCAAACGGTTCGTTGTCGTCGGACTTGCGAACGCCTTCCTCTTCGTTCTCGAGGATGCCGCGGATCGCCTTGACCTCGGTCGGATTCGGCATGTATTGCACGATCGCGTCCAGCAGTGCCTGAACCCCCTTGTTCTTGAACGCGGTGCCACACAGCACCGGCACGATTTCGTTGGCCAGCGTGCCCGTGCGCAGCCCGGAGATGATCTCTTCTTCGGTGAGGTCTTCGCCCTCGAAGTACTTCTCCATCAGCTCCTCTGAGGCTTCGGCTGCCGATTCGACCATGAAATCCCGTGCGGCCTGCGCCTCGTCGGCCAGCTCGGCCGGGATTTCGCGAGCCTCGTAGGAAGTCCCCATCTTCTCGGTATCCCAGTACACGGCTCGCATCTTGACCAGGTCAATGACGCCCGCGAAATCTTCCTCGGCACCGATCGGCAGCTGGATCGGCACCGGGCGCGCGCCCAGGCGACCCTTGATCTGGCCGACCACGCGCTCGAAGTCGGCACCGGTGCGGTCCATCTTGTTGACGAATGCCATGCGCGGGACGGCATACTTGGTCGCCTGGCGCCAGACCGTTTCGGACTGAGGCTCGACGCCGCCGACGGCGCAGAACACCGCGACAGCGCCGTCGAGCACGCGCAACGAGCGCTCGACTTCGATGGTGAAGTCGACGTGCCCGGGCGTGTCGATGATGTTGATCCGGTATTCCGGCCAATCGTTGTCCATCCCGTTCCAGAAACAGGTCGTAGCCGCCGAAGTGATCGTGATGCCGCGCTCCTGCTCCTGCTCCATCCAGTCCATCACGGCATTGCCGTCATGCACTTCGCCCAGCTTGTGCGAAATGCCGGTGTAGAACAGGATGCGCTCCGTCGTCGTGGTCTTGCCCGCATCGATGTGGGCCATGATCCCGATATTCCGGTAGCGTTTGATTGTTGTCTTGCGAGGCACGATAGACTCCAGGCCTTACCAGCGATAGTGAGCGAAAGCCTTGTTGGCCTCCGCCATGCGATGTATGTCTTCCCGCTTCTTGACCGCGTTGCCGCGCTCTTCGGCGGCGTCCAGAAGCTCACCCGCCAGGCGCTTGGGCATGGACTTCTCGCCGCGCTTGCGGGCGAAGTCGATAATCCAGCGCATGGCCAGCGTCTGGCGCCGACGCGGACGCACCTCGACCGGTACCTGGTAGGTTGCACCGCCGACGCGGCGCGACTTGACCTCGACCGAAGGCGCGACTGCATCCAGCGCCTTTTCGACCAGCTCGATCGACTCGGCATGCCCGCGCGCCTCGATCTCGTCGATCGCGCCGTAGACGATGCGCTCCGCGACCGACTTCTTGCCGTCCATCATCACCATATTGATGAACCGGGTCAGCAGCTCGCTGCCGAACTTCGGGTCCGGCAGGATGTCGCGCTGGAAATTTGAGTGCTTGCGGGACATAGTTTTTTCCGTTATGAATTCAGTTCAAGCCGAGCCGGACTTCGGCTCCCGAGCTTCCCGTTCAGGTCTTTGGCTTTTTAGCCCCGTACTTCGAACGACCCTGGCGACGATCGCTGACCCCGGCGGTGTCCAGGCTGCCGCGCACGGTGTGGTATCGCACACCCGGCAAATCCTTGACTCGGCCGCCGCGAATCAGCACCACCGAGTGTTCCTGGAGGTTGTGGCCTTCGCCGCCGATGTAGCTCGACACCTCGTAGCCATTGGTCAGGCGCACGCGCGCGACCTTGCGCAGCGCCGAATTGGGCTTCTTCGGGGTCGTCGTGTAGACGCGCGTGCACACGCCCCGCTTTTGCGGCGACGCTTCCAGTGCCGGCACGTTCGACTTGTACTGCTTCGGGCGCCGCGGCTTGCGGACCAGCTGATTGATCGTCGACATTTTTCCAAACCTTTAGAAAACAAACGACAGACCGAGAAATTCCGGTCTGCCGAAGAACGAGAATGTTAGAGGGTTTGGGCGCTTATGTCAACAGCGTGTCGCGATTTTGTGCAACCGAAGGCGATCCTGCCGGGGCTGCGGCACCCGCGCTGGCGGGCAGTCGCTGCAGCGCCGCGCGCAATACCCCGGGGCCTGCGCCTTCGAGGTGCATGTGCTGACTCAGATGCCGGCGCCAGGCACGTGCGCCGGGCTGGCCGTGGTACAGGCCCAGAACGTGCCGGACGATTGCCGCCGGGCGAACCCCGCGCTCGCACTGCGCCTCGGCATAATCGGCCATTGCCAGCACCGCCGCTTCGCGCGTGGCCACGCCCGGAACGCCCAGCGCATCGGCCAGTTCGGCCAGCACCCAGGGCGTCCGATAGGCCGTGCGGCCGAGCATCACGCCGGTGAGCCGGCCAAGCCCGGCAACGGCCTGGTCGACGCGCTGAATGCCGCCGTTGAGCACGATGCGCAGACCGGGAAACGATTCCGCCAGGCGGCGGACCCGGGCATGATCCAATGGCGGGACTTCGCGGTTCTGCTTCGGGCTGAGCCCGCTCAGCCAGGCCTTGCGCGCATGAATGATGAAGGTATCCACCCCGCTTTCGGCCACGGTCGCGACGAAGCGCTGCAGGAACCGTTCGCTGTCGTTGTCGTCGACGCCGATCCGCGTCTTGACCGTGACCGGCACCGAGACCGCTTCGCGCATCGCCGCCAGGCAGTCGCGCACCCGCTCGGGCTCGTTCATCAGGCAGGCGCCGAAGCGCCCCTGCTGTACCCGGTCCGAAGGGCAGCCGCAGTTGAGATTGATTTCGTCGTAGCCGAATCCGGCCCCGATTTCGGCCGCCCGCGCCAGCATGCCGGGCTCGCTGCCGCCCAGCTGCAGTGCCACCGGATGTTCGGCCGGGTCGAAGCCCAGCAGGTGCTCGCGATCGCCGTGAATCACCGCGCCGGTGGTCAACATTTCGGTATAAAGGCGCGCCGAGGGGGCCAGAAGCCGGTGGAAATAGCGGCAGTGGCGGTCGGTCCAGTCCATCATCGGCGCCACGCAGACGCGCCACGACGGCGAGCCGACCGGCCTGCTTGCAGCATCCGCGGGCATCATGCCGCCGCTCCCGGTCCGAGCAGGAACCACCAACCGGCTACCCCGGCCGCAGCCAGCAATCCGGAGGCCACCAGCCATTTCCAGCCGGAAGCGCGCCGCGCCGGCGCCTGGTCGAGCACGCGCACCGGTTTCAGCCCCGGCGCCTGCAGCACGAACCGGCAAGTGCCGAACTGGATCTCGTCGCCCGACTGCAGCGCGACCTTGTCGGCCGGCTCGCCGTTGACCCGCGCCTCGCCCGAAGCCTCCAGCACCAGCCCGCCGTCGCGACGAATGATCCTGGCGTGCTCGGCCTCCAGCCCGTCCAGGCGCACGTCGGCATTCTCATCCGAGCCCAGCCACGTGGATTCGCCGAGATCGAAGGTCTGTCCTGTATCGGGACCGGATGCGGTCTTGAGTCTGTATTTCATGGCCGGTCAAGTATCGTGGCTGGCGTCGCGGTATTCAAGAAGTTCGCGCAACACGGCGGTCGCGTAGCAGCCCGAACGCAGCGAGAAACGCAGTAGCAGCGACGCGGCGCCGTCGAATTCCCAATCCAGGTCGATCACGCGCATTCGCAGCGGACGACGATCGGCCTGAAGACGGAACTTCGCCAGGCCATCGGCCAGCTCGCGCTCGCGGTCGATGGCTCCCTGCTCCAGCGCTGCAGCCGCCCCGGCGACGCCGGAATCGCCCGCGCCGACCAGCGGCCCGGTCGGGTGCAGGTCCTGGGCCTTGCAGCGCGCCTGGATCTCGGGGTCCGAAGCGTCGGCGGCAAACGTCGAGCGGGTGCCGTCGAGCATCACGATTTCGCCGTCGATGACCCGGTTCCAGGTGCCGGCCAGGATACGTCGCTGAAGCACCTGGTTGAAGATCAGGCTGCGCGCGGCCGAGAGATAGAAGCCGCGCTTGGCCCTGGACGGCTTGCGCCTGAGCTCGCCGCGAAACAGCCGGTGCGCCCGGGCGATGTTATTGCCGCCGAAACGCTGCTCGCCGAAACCGTTCGGCACACCAAGCTCGGCAATGCGCTGCAATCTTTCCTCGAGTTCGTCCCGGTCGCCTTCCACCTCGCGCACCACGAGTTCGAAGCGATTGCCGGCCAGCCGCCCGCGCTGAATCTTGCGGTTGTGCCGGCTGACCGAGACGATGCGAATGTCCTCGTCACTCCATCCCGACCAGTCCGGGTCTTCCCGGCCGGGCATCTGGATGGAAAACGGCTGGCGGGTCACCGCGTTGCGGTCCTTGAGCCCGGCGAAGCCGACCGAGCGCACCGGTACGCCGGCCAGGCGCGCCAGCCGCTGGGCCACGTCGACGGTATTCATGCCGCGCTTCTCGATTTCCAGCCACAGGTGCTCGCCGTCGCCCGACGGCGCGTAGCCGGTCGCCTCGAAAACTCGGAAGTCCTCCGGCTGCACCCGGATCGTCCCGCTGCCGGCCGGGCCACCGTGTGCGAATTCGCCGCCCTGAGTCATCGGCGTTGCGTCGCCTGGCACCGCCCGATACCCCGGCTGCGGTGCTTGGCGAGCGAGACGGCCGCAGGCATAGCCGAAGCAACCGGCAGGCTTTGCGAAGCGGCGAAACGCCGCAGAACCGATGCGCGGCAGCGCCGCAGCAGACGGGCCGGTGAACGAACCCGGGCTTCAGCCATCGTCGGAATCGGGCTCGCGCTCGGCGTCTGCTTGCGCCGCGCGCTGCTCACGCGCTTCGGCGTCACGACGGTCGCGGGCGTCTTCCTCGCGCTGCTGCCGTTTATCGAATTCGCGCAGCGCGCGCGCATCTTCGGGATCAAGATCCTCGGGCTCGACGACCAGGTAGAACTCCTCGCCTTCGCGAATCAGGCCCAGTTCGGCGCGCGCGCGCTCCTCGACCGCGTCCAGGCCGGACTTGAGATCACTGACCTCGGCGCCGAGCGCGTCGTTGCGCGCGGCCAGGCGGCCGTTTTCCCCGCGCTGCGCCTCGACCCGCGCTTCGAGCTCGGCGACACGGCCGTACTGCCGCCAGACCTGGATCTGCAACAGCACCAGCAACACGATCAGAATCACGATGATTGTCCGCACCTGCACCTACCGATCAAGGAAGTGTCAAGTGTAGCGCGCCGACTTCCGGGAGATCGACGGCAATCGCCGTTTCCGCCCGGTCATGAAGGATCCGGACTCATGTCAGCAGGCGCTCGAGCACCCCCAGGTAGAGTCCGGGCAGTCGCTCCAGGTCATCCAGCGCGATCGATTCGTCGACCTTGTGGATGGTGCGGTTGACCGGCCCCAGTTCGACCGTCTCGATGCCCAGCGGCCCGAAAAAACGGCCGTCGGAAGTACCGCCACCGGTATCGGGACGGGGCGCCCGGCCAGACTGCTCACGCACCGTCTCGCTTACCGCTTCCAGCAGCCTGCCGTCGGCCGGACCGAACGGCGCGCCGGAAATCCGCCAGTCCAGCTTCCAGTTCGCCGGGCGATCGGCCGGCGCATGCTGCTCGACAAGCGCACGCACGCGCTGCTCCAGCGCCCCGGCCGTCGAGTTCGGATTGTGCCGGAGATTGAACAGGACCTCCAGGCGTCCCGGGGTGACGTTATCGGCGCCGGTGCCGGCGCGCACGTTGGAAACCTGCAGCCGCGTGGGCGGGAATGCAGCGTCGCCGTCGTCGAATTCCAGCGCCGTGAGCGCGGCCAGCAGCGGCGCGGCCTGGTGGACCGGGTTGTCGCCTGGATGCGCATAAGCGGTATGCCCCTGTTCGCCGCACACGATCAAACGGGCCTGGATGCTGCCGCGTCGACCGATCCGGATCACGTCGCCCAGGCGTTCGCTGCTGGAGGGTTCGCCGACCAGCACATGATCGGGCAACAGGCCGCGGGACTCCAGCTCGGGCACGATGCGCCGCACGCCGTCGGCCGCGATGCCTTCTTCGTCGGAGGTCAGCAGAATGGAGAGCCGGCCGGCGTGGTTCCGGTGCTCGTCTACAAAGCGTTCGGCGGATATCGTGAACGCGGCCACCGAGCCTTTCATGTCGGCCGCGCCGCGGCCGTAAAGCATGCCGTCGCGGATCTCGGGCCGAAACGGCGGCGAAGCCCAGGCGTCTTGCGGACCCGGGGGCACGACGTCGGTGTGGCCCAGCAACAAAAGATGCGGCGTGCCCTCGCCATGACTGGCAAGAAGATTGTCCACCTCGCCGAAGCGAAAGGATTCGACGCGCATGCCGGCTGCCTCAAGCCGCTCGGCCAGCAAAGGCTGGCAGCCGGCGTCGTCCGGCGTGATCGAGGCGCGCTCGATCAGCGCCCGGGCCAGGTCCAGCACCACCGCGCTCATGCCGGCTCGAGCCAGTTCCGCAGATCGTCGTCGAAACCGACCCGGACCTCGCCGGCGCGCTCGAACAGCGGACGCTTGATCAGGGTCGGGTGTTCCAGCAGCGTGTCGAACAGCTCGGGCGAATCCAGCGCCGGGCGCCGCTGCACGTCAAGCCCGCGCCAGGTCGCCGAGCGCCGGTTGACCAGCCGTTCGGCGCCGACGGCATCCAGCCAGCGCTGCAGCGTCGTTCGGTCGGGCGCGGCGGCGCGAAGGTCGTTCCAGGCGTAATCGATGCCGGCCTGGTCCAGCCACTTGCGCGCCTTGCGGCAGACATCGCACGACTTTATGCCATGGACGTTCAGGACCGGAGGCATCCGGCTAAGACTCATCACCGATTTCGTGCTCGAAAGCCTTCTTCGATTCATGCCGAAGATCGCGGCCCTCGACCAGGTAGACGATGTATTCGCCGACGTTCTTGCAGTGGTCGCCGATGCGCTCCAGCGACTTGGCCACCAATAGCGCGTCGAGCACCCGCCGGATGTTGCGCGCGTCTTCCATCATGTAGGAGTAGTACTGGCGGAACACCGCTTCGTAATCCTGGTCGACCTTGCGATCCTGCTGCAGGATCTCCAGCGCCACCTCGGGCGCCATGCGCGTGAAGCCGTCCAGGCTCTTGCGCAGCATCTCCAGCACCATGTGGCCCATGCGCTCGAGCTCGCGGTAGTCGTTGCGCGGGCGATGGTAATCGGCCAGTGCCATGGCCCAGCGCGCGATCTTCTCGGCCTCGTCGCCGATGCGCTCGAGATCGGAAATCGCCTTGATGATGGCGAACACCAGCCTGAGGTCGCTGGCCGTGGGCTGGCGCCGGGCAATGATCAGGTTGCATTCTTCGTCCAGGCGCTTTTCGATCTGATTGACCTGGTCGTCGGCCTCGATGACGCGCACGGCCAGATCGGTATCGCCGGTGACCACGGCCTGTACCGCGTTCTTCAACATCTCCTCGACCATGCCGCCCATGGCCATCATCTTCTGTCGCAGGTTTTCCAGTTCCTGATTGAACTGGTGCGAAATGTGCTGATCGAAACTTTCCATCCTGTTGCTCCGGGAATCGGACAAAACGGTTGCCGCGCGCAGATCGCGCGCTGATGCCGCGGTCAACCGTAACGCCCGGTGATGTAGTCCTCGGTCGCCTTGCGCCGGGGATTGGTGAATAGCCTGGCGGTATCGTCGAATTCGATCATCTCGCCCATGTACATGTAGGCGGTGAAATCCGATACGCGCGCGGCCTGCTGCATGTTGTGTGTGACAATCACGATGGTGTAATCGTTCTTCAAATCGGCGATCAACTCCTCGACCTTGGCCGTGGAAATGGGGTCCAGCGCCGAGCATGGCTCATCGAGCAGGATAACCTCCGGCTCGATCGCGATCGCCCGGGCGATGACCAGTCGCTGCTGCTGGCCGCCCGACAGCCCGAAGGCATTGTCGTTCAGCCGGTCCTTGACCTCGTCCCACAGCGCCGCGGCGCGCAGCGCGCGCTCGACGACCTCGGCCAGCTTGCGCCTGTCGTTGACCCCCTGAAGCCTGAGTCCGTAGGCTACGTTCTCGAAAATGGATTTCGGGAAGGGGTTGGGCTTCTGGAACACCATGCCGACGCGCCGGCGATGCTCGGCCACGTCCACGTCCCTGGCATGAATATTCTTGCCGTCGATCAGGATCTCGCCGTCGATGCGACAAATGTCGATCAGGTCGTTCATCCGGTTGAAGCAGCGCAGCAGCGTCGACTTGCCGCAGCCGCTGGGTCCGATGAAGGCCGTCACCCGATTGTGCGCGATCTTGAGGTTGACGCCCTTCAGCGCCTGTTCGGTGCCGTAGTACAGATCCAGGTCGCGCACCTCGATGCTGACCTTCTCGCGCGCGATTTCCAGGGCCTGGCGGTTGTCGTCGAACATCCCGGACGAAACCGGAGACGCGGGCGTGGCTTGATCGTTCATGGCAGCATTTTCCATTTCATCCCGGATGATTGTGCCCGTCAATCGCTTTCGGCGCGATATTTCTCGCGCAGGCGATTGCGGATCGCGATTGCAGAAAGATTGAGGATCAGGATCAGCATGACCAGGGTCAGCGCCGTGGCGTAGACCAGCGGGCGGGCCGCTTCGACGTTGGGGCTCTGGAAGCCGACGTCGTAGATGTGGAAACCCAGGTGCATGATCTTGCGCTCCAGGTGCACATAGGGAAACTCGCCGTCGATCGGCAGGCTGGGGGCCAGCTTGACCACGCCGACCAGCATCAATGGCGCGACTTCGCCGGCCGCACGCGCCACGGCCAGGATCAGCCCGGTCATCATCGCCGGCGCCGACAGCGGCACGACCACCTTCCACAAGGTCTCCCACTTGGTCGCGCCGAGCGCCAGCGAGCCTTCGCGAATGGTGCGCGGAATCCGCGCCAGCCCTTCCTCGGTGGACACGATCACCACCGGCAGGGTCAACAGCGCCAGCGTCAGCGAGGCCCAGAACAGGCCGGGTGTGCCGAAGGTCGGCGCCGGCAGGCGTTCGGGGTAGAACAGATCGTCTATCGTTCCGCCCAGCAGGTAGACGAAAAAGCCCAGGCCGAACACGCCGAACACGATCGAGGGCACGCCGGCCAGGTTGTATACCGAAACGCGGATCAGCTTGAGAATAACGCCCTGGCGTGCATACTCGCGCAGATAGATCGCCGCCAGCACGCCGAACGGGGTGACCAGCACCGACATGATCAGCACCATGGTCACGGTGCCGAAGATGGCCGGGAAAATGCCGCCCTCGGTATTGGCCTCGCGCGGATAGCCCGACAGGAACTCGCCGATGCTGTGGCCGTAGAAGCCGATCCTGTCGAAAAGCCCCATCGCGTTGTTGCGCGAGGCCCGCACGATATTGTTGAGCGCGATGCGTACCTCGCGGCCGGCGGCGGTTTCGGCGATCAGAACATCGCGCTCGCTTTCTTCCATCAGCGCACGCCGTTCGGCCTGGATATCCTCGTACCGGCGGTCCAGCTCGGCCTGGCGCGCCCGCAGGTCCGCCTGCGCGGCCGTCAGCGCCTGGCCCGAAACGTCGCGCAGTTCCAGCGAGCGACGCTCGAGCCGCAACGCCTCCAGCTTGCTGTTGATGCCGCCGATCTCCACGCGCTCCAGCGTCTCGATGCGCTGATGCAATTCATTCGCCCGCGCAATCGCCTCCTGCAGCTGCGGCCAGAGATTTTCCCCGCGGGCGGCGACCTGGCCGCCGCGTTCGAGCGCCCGGCCGAAGCCGTAGAAATTGCCCCATTCGCGCCGCTCGATCCTCAGCGCGCCCTCCGGATAGTTCAATTCGCCCAGCGCCGAGTCCAGGTACCAGACGAAGTCACGGCCGTTGAGGTCGCGGTTGCCGACCTTGATCAGGTGCCGGGTCACCAGTTCCTGGTCGGCGGGGATGTCCTGACCGGCTTCGCGCACGCGCTGCGCAGGCAGGGTCTCGGAGCGGACCATCACGCCGAGCACCTGCCGGGTCTCGCCGGCGGCAGTGGTCGCCGTCGTGCTGACGATGGGCGACGGCCAGAAATGGCCGAACCCGCGCACCGCGATCAGGGTCAGCAACCCGATGACCATGATCAGCGAGATCGCCAGTCCGCCACCGATCAGCCAGATCCACGGATCGCCGGACTTGAACCACTGACGCATCGAAAGTGACTTGCTTGGCATCGTCTATAAACTGCTGTAGCGTTCGCGCAGACGCTGGCGGACCACTTCGGCGATGGTGTTCACCGTAAACGTGATCACGAACAGCACCAGGCCGGCGAGGAAAAGGATGCGGAAATGGGTCGAATGCACCGCCGTCTCCGGCAGTTCCACGGCGATGTTGGCCGAAAGCGTGCGCATGCCCTCGAAGATATTGAAATTGAGCACCGGGCTGTTGCCGGTAGCCATCAGCACGATCATGGTCTCGCCCACGGCCCGCCCGAAGCCGATCATCACGGCCGAGAAGATGCCCGGACTGGCCGTCAGCAATACCACGCGCGTGACGGTCTGCCAGGGGGTCGCGCCCAGCGCCAGCGAACCCTGGGTCAGGTGCCTGGGCACCGTGAACACGGCATCCTCGGCAATCGAAAAGATCGTCGGGATCACGGCAAAACCCATCGCGATGCCCACCACCAGGGCGTTGCGCTGATCGTAGGTGATGCCGATGTCGGTAAACCACTGGCGCATCGAGCCGTCGAAAAACCAGACCTCGATCAGCGGCGATAAAGAGACCAGCCCCCAGACCACCAGCGCGATGACCGGCAGCAGGATGGCCGCTTCCCAGCCCGGCGGCACGGCCAGGCGCAGCGACTGCGGCAGCCGGCTGAAGCCCCAGGCAACGAGCAGGAACGACAGCGGCAGCCCGACCAGCACCGTAAAGACCGCCGGAATGTGATTTTCCAGGAACGGCGCCAGCCAGAGACCGGCCAGGAAGCCGAGGATCACGGTCGGCAGCGCTTCCATCACTTCGATCGTCGGCTTGACGTAGCCGCGAAGCTTCGGCGCCATGAAATACGCCGTGTAGATGGCGCCGGCAATCGCCAGCGGCATGGCGAACAGCATCGCGAAGAACGCCGCCTTCAGCGTGCCGATAGTCAGAGGCACCATCGAGTACTTGGGCTCGAAACTGTCGCTGCCGGAGGACGCCTGCCAGACGTATTCCGGATCCTGTCGGCCCTCGTACCAGACCTTTCCCCAAAGGGCCTTCAGCGACGTCTCCGGATGCTTGTTCCAGACATCGAAACGCGTAATGGTGCCGGTATCGTCCTCGACGATGATCTGATCGTCGACCGGCGAAATGCCGACCGCGCGCAGCGGGACATCGCTGACCTGCTCGAGATACAGGGTGCGCGCGGAGGTGCCGTAATGCAGCCCCAGCCCACCCGCGTCGTCGACGACCGCAAAACCCTTGCGTGTGTACTCGGGCTGAATCCGGGTGATCGCGCCCGGATGGCGATCGAAGTCGCGCACCCGGGCCAGACTGAAGATGTTGTCGCCGGCCGTGGCGCGCTCGTCGCGCACCAGGAACCACTGGCTAAGCCGGCCTTCGGACGTGCCCACGACCATCGAGAAGGTGCCGTTGAGCATCTTCAACTCGGTCACGCGCTCGTCGCCTTCCACCGCGCTGGCCAGGTCGCGCAGCACCGCAGAGCCCGGATTCGCGATATCCCAGTACATCAGCTGACCGTCGTCACCGACGCCGATCAACGACCACAGGTTCGAGGTCAACTGGAGTTCCCGCAGCGCGCCCGGCGGGCTGGGGACCGTCCACGCCTGACGCTTCACCTCGGATTCACCGGTCAGGAAAGAGGTTATGGTCTCGAAATGCACGAACAGCAGCCGGCCGTCCTCGGTCTGCGCAGCCAGGCCGGTGTCGCCGTTGCGATCCCGCTGCACGGCCAGCGACGCCAGCGCCCGGCCCTCGTCGTCTACCGTCACCGGCGTTGGACCCAGCGGAAATGCCGGATCCGGGAGTACGCTGCGCTCACCGTCGTTGAACTCGAGCCGGGTTTCATGATCGACCACGATCGCGGTGCCATCCGACAGGCCGTAGGCCACACGTCGGCTGCGCGGTTCGCCGAATGCCATCGATTCGATGGTGACGCCGTCGGGCACGGCCATCTGCACTTGTTCCAGCAGCCGGCCGTCCTCGAGCATGAAGTAGCTCAGTCGACCGTCGGCGGAATGGCGCATGCCGATCGTGTCGTAGCGCTCCAGTGCAAGCACCGGATCGTCGCCATCGGCGGCCGACGGCGCGGCGAACTGATTGGTCCGTTCCACCGAGGCGCCGCGAAACATGGGCACCACCTCGCTGAACAGATAGACAAAGATCAGCGCCAGCGCCACCACCACGCCGCCGCCACCGGCGCGCACCGTCCAAGCCGCAGCGGTATCGGCCAGATAACGCAGCCGTCGCCGTCGCGCCATGGTGTCCGCGCTGGGCAGATAGCTCTGCACCGGATGCAGGCCGGTCTCTTTCGCAGCACTCATTCGGCGGGCTCAACCTGCTGCTGTGACGTATTCGATCGCACCCGGCATCCGGGCTACAGGCCGAGCTCGTTGCGGATTCGCTCGGCCACCGGCGCCGGCAGCGGGATATAGCCGTCCCGCACCACGACTTCCTGGCCCTGCTTCGATAAAACCAGTCGGAAGAATTCGCGCTCCAGCGGAGGCAGCGGCTCGTTCGGCGTCTTGTTGACGTAAACGTAAAGCAGCCGGGCCAGCGGATACTCGCCGCTCGCCGCGGTCTCGCCGTTGGGCTCGACGCACTCGCCGCCCGGCTCGCGCGCAAGTTCCAACGCCTTGATGCCCGAAGTCATGTAACCGATCCCGGAGTAGCCGATCCCGTTGAGCGATTCGGTCACGCCCTGCACTACCGAGGCCGAACCCGGCTGTTCGTTGATGCCGGGCTTGAAGTCGCCGCCGCAAAGCGCGTTGTCCTTGAAAAAGCCGTAGGTACCCGATACCGCGTTGCGGCTGTAGAGCGAGAAATCGCGGTTGGCCCAGGCACCCTCGAGGCCCAGGTCGCCCCAGCGGTCGATGTCGTCGGCCAGCCCGCAGCGTCGTCCGACCGAAAAGATTGCATCGACTTCGGGAATCGAGATGCATTCCAGCGGATTGTCCTTGTTCACCATGACCGCCAGCGCATCGATGGCGGTGCCCACCGGGGTCGGCGGATAGCCGTGCCGGTCCTCGAAGGCCTGGATTTCGCTGGAGCGCATCATGCGGCTCATGGGGCCGAAGTTGGCCGTGCCTTCGGTAAGTGCCGGCGGCGCGGTGGATGATCCGGCGCCCTGGATCTGGATCTTGACGTTGGGATAGAACTTGGCGAATTCCTCTGCCCACAGGGTCATCAGATTGTTGAGCGTGTCCGAACCGATCGACGACAGGTTGCCGGAAACGCCCGAGACCGGCTCGTAGTCCGGCAGGCCGGGATCGACCTCGGTCTGGGCGATGGCCGAGAACGTGGTGGACGCCAGCAGAACGCCGGCGCAGAGAGACCTGAATTTCATCATGACTGGACCTTTTGAATGCGTATGGAAAAGGTAGCGTGCCCGGGTTACGGCTTCATGACGCCGGCACGGACCGTTTTTCGGCCTGGCTCCGAATTCAACTGCGGCTCTCCGCAGGATTGACCGGGGCCGGGGCGGCGCGTGCGATGATGTGACAACAATATTACACTTCCATGACGGATTCTGCGGAAGTCATGCGACCGTCTTCAGGCTGCGCAGCCGAGATGCCGGAAACACGCAGCAGAACTCGCTTCCCTCGCCGGCCTCGGAATGGATGCGCAGGCGTGAATCGTGACGCTGCAGCACGTGCTTGACGATCGCCAGGCCGAGCCCGGTACCGCCCTGAGACCGACTGCGCGACGGATCCACGCGATAGAAGCGCTGAGTGATGAACGGCAGGTGCTTGGCGTCGATGCCGATGCCGTCGTCGGCCACGCAGAAGCGTGCGCTGCCGTCCGGTTCACGCCGCCACCGGATCCGGATGCGGCCACCGGGTTCGGTGTAGCGCACCGCGTTGAACACCAGGTTGGAAAACGCGCTGTACAGTTCGTTTTCCACCCCGGCCAGCCCCAGCGACTCGTCGAGGTCGGCCTCGATGGTGCGCTCGCCGCCGGACTGGGCCAGCGCTTCGTTGCGCACCCGCCGCACCACCTCGGCCACCTCCACCGGCTGTTCGTCCGGTTCGCCGGGCGCATCGGTTTCCAGCCGGGACAATTCGAGCAAATCGTTGACCAGGGTGGTCATGCGGCGACACTGGCTCTGCATTTCGTCCATGGGGCTGGCCCAGATTTCGGGAATCTCCTCATCTTCGCTCATGCTTTCCAGGTAGCCGCCGAGCACCGTCAGGGGGGAGCGCAGTTCGTGCGAAGCGTTGGCGACAAAATCCCGGCGCATGTTTTCCAGACGCTGCAGGCGGGTGACGTCACGGATCAGCATCAGGTACTGGCCGCGGCCATAGGGCACGACCCGGATCGAAAGACGGCCTCCCAGGTCCATGGGCGAATCGATCTCCACCGGCCGGCTGAAATCGCCGTCACGCATGAAGCGCTCGAAGGCGGGTGTACGCACCAGGCTGGTCACCGGCTGGCCGATATCGCGATTCCCGGCCAGACCCAGCAGCCGTACCGCTGCACTGTTGAACCAGCTGATCCGGCGATCGGCGTCCAGCACGATGGTGCCGTCCGGCATGGCGCCGGTGGACTCGCGGAATTCCCGGATCACGCGCGCCAATCGCTTCTTGCGCTTGGCGTAGCGCCGCTGCATCCGGTAATAGTGCTCGAAGACCTCGCCCCATACGCCCCACGATTGCGGTGGCTGGGATCGCCGTCCGTTGCGCAGCCAGGATTCCAGCCGATGCATCTGGATGATATGCCGCAACCCGGTCGCCACCAGCGCCAGCGCAATCCACCAGCCAAGAACGCCGCCGAAGATCAGCCACAGCAGGACAGCAAGCGCGACCCAAAAGGCCGGGAGCAGGAATTCGGCGAGCCAGGCGGCTCGCATCAGCCTGCGGCGTCCGGCGAAAACCGGTAACCTGCGCCGCGCACGGTCTGGACGAACGTGCCGCAGCCGAACGGGGCCAGCGCCTTGCGCAATCTGAGCACGTGGACGTCGACGGTACGCTCCTCGACGTAGACACCGCCGCCCCAGACGTGATCGAGCAGCTGCGAGCGGCTGTAGACCCGATCCTGGTGGGTCATGAAGAACTTCAGCATGCGATATTCGGTCGGCCCCAGCTCGACCGGCTGGCCATCGGCCATAACCCGGTGCGACGCCAGGTTGAGCGCCAGCTTGCCGGCCCTGACGACTTCGTCCGCCCCCTCGGGTGCAGCCCGGCGCAGCACGGCACGGATCCGCGCCATCAACTCGCGCGCCGAAAACGGCTTGGTGATGTAGTCGTCGACTCCGCTGTCGAGCCCGCGCACCTTGTCGTTCTCGGTCGTCCGGGCGGTCAGCATGATGATGGGAATGTCGCGGGTGAGCTCCTCGCGGCCCAGGCTGCGGGCCAATTCAACGCCGCTGGCATCGGGCAGCATCCAGTCGAGCAGGATCAGATCCGGCTGCCGGTCGGCCACCTTCACCCGCGCCTGCTGGCAGTCTTCGGCCTCCAGCACTTCGAAACCCGACCGCGAGAGGTTGAAGCGGATCATGTCACGAATGGCGGCGTCGTCTTCGACCACCAGGATCTTCTTTTCCATGGGCTTGCTCATGCGGATTCGGCCCCGAGGATTACATCAATGCGATATGACCAATACATGACAGCCGTCCGGCGTCAGACGCCCGCGAAATAGGCCCTTTGCATACGCTCGATTTCCGTGGCCAGGCGCTCGCGCAGGAACGCCGGTGCAACAACCTCGGCGTCGCCGCCATAGCGCAGTACATCCATCACCAGCTCGCGGCTGGAACCGAACGGCAGCGTAAGGCGCAGCGTGCCGTCGGAGTCGAACACCGTCTGCTGCTCCGGGTGCCAGTGCTCCTCGGCCGCCCAGCGCGCGGCTTCGGCCGTAAAACGGATCTCGGCGGTATGCTCCGCCGGACCGGAAAATATACCGTAGGCCTGGTCGAAGTGTGCGTGCAGGTCGTGTGGCGGAATGCGCTCGCTTGAAGCCTCGAGTGGCGTCAACTCGGTGACGCGCTCGACGGCGAAGCTGCGCAGCCCTTCGGCCTGGTGGCACCAGGCATCGAGGTACCAGCGGTCACGGTAGGAAGTCAGCCGTTGCGGCGAGACCTCGCGCTCGCTGACCGCGTCGCGCCGGCGGCCGTGATAGCGGATGCGCACGCGGTGACCGGCAAAAAGCGCCCGCAGCAAGTCCTCGAACAGTCGGCCCGGCACCGGACGCCCGGCATCGTGGCGGATATGCACGCGCTCGGGGTGGGCCGAAAAATCGAGACCCTCGGCGTCGATCAACTGCGACATGCGCTGCTGCAGCTGGTCCAGCTCGTCCTGCAGCAGCCCCGGCTGCACGTTGGACAGGATCTGGCGCGCGGTCAGCAGCGCCTGCAGCTCCTCCGGGCTGATCCACAGGCCCGGCAGCTCGAAATTACCGGCCAGGCTGCGATCGTAGAAATAGTGCCGGTTGTCGGGGTCCTGCTCCACGGGCGCGCCCAGCACATCGCGCAACTCGGCGATCAGCCGGTACAGCGTGGCCTGGCTGCAGCCCAGTTCCTCCATGAGATGCTGCCGGGATACCGGGGTTCGGCGCTGGCGCAGGATATCGTGCAGATGGTAGAGCTTCTCGCGCCGCGACATGAATTTCAGCCAGCCTTGTGTGCGTGCCGGCAGCGGCTGCAGATGCCGTAGACCTCCAGCACCTCGCGCGAGGGCATGAAGTCGGCCTCGCGCGCCATCCGCGCCAGGTCTTCGGACAGCCGGTTTTCCGCCATCTCCTTGACCGTGCCGCATTCCTCGCAGATCAGGAACTGGCCGTGGTGCTGATGCCGGGGATGAAAACAGCTGACGAACGCGTTCAGGGTCTCCAGCCGGTGGATGAAATGATGCTCGAGCAGAAACTCCAGCGCGCGGTAGACGGTGGGCGGAGCGGCGTTGGGCTGCTCGGACTTGAGCTGGTCCAGCAAATCATAGGCCTTTACCGGCCCGTCGGCCTGGAGAACGAGTTCGAGCACGCGACGGCGCGTCGGGGTCAGGCGCAACTGGTCGCGTGCGCAACGCTGCTCGACTTCCTCGATGACGCGCTGATTCTGCATTTCTACAGTTTAACGCAAAGCCATGTTGCGGCCCGCGCGTCAGCCGCTTGTCGCGGCCCGCTCGGCGATGAACGCCAGCGCCCGGTCGATGCGCGCCAGCGCCCGGTCCCGGCCGACCAGCCACAGCGTCTGGTCGATCGAAGGCGACTGGCCGTGGCCCATCAGCGCCACGCGCAGGGGCTGGCCGATCTTGCCCATGCCGATTTCGAGCGCTTCGGCGGTAGCGCGGACCGCCTCGCCCAGCGCCTCCGGCGTCCATTCGGTCTCGACCAGCCGATCGCGTACCGCCTGGAGCGGCGCGGCGGCGACGGGGCGCAGGTGCTTCTTTGCCGCGCCGGGATCGAATTCGTCGAAATCGGCGTAGAAGGGCCGGCTTTGCTGCACCATCTCGACCACCGTCTCGCAACGCTCGGCCTGGACCTTGACCAGGTCGGCCGCAGGCGGCCCGGCGGCGGGATCCAGGCCGGCGCGCCGCAAATGCCAGTCCAGCTCAGGCGCCACGCGTTCAGCCGGCGCGGTACGGAGATAGTGCTGGTTGAGCCAGTTCAATTTCTCGACGTCGAAGCGCGAAGCCTTGCGGTTGACGTCCTCGATGCGAAACAGCTCGATCAACTCCGCGCGCGAGAAGTGCTCGCGGTCGCCGTGCGACCAGCCCAGCCGCGCCAGGTAGTTGACCATGGCGTCGGGCAGATAACCCAGCTCGCGCCAGGCCATCACGCCCACGGCGCCGTGACGCTTGGACAGGCGCGCGCCGTCGTCGCCCAGGATCATCGGCACGTGCCCGAACTCGGGGGCTTCCGCGCCCAGGGCATGGTAGAGGTTGATCTGGCGCGGCGTATTGTTGATGTGGTCGTCACCCCGGATCACCAGGTTGATGCGCATGTCCAGGTCATCGACGACGACCGCGAAGTTGTAGGTCGGCGTGCCGTCGGTTCGCTGGATGACCAGATCGTCGAGCTCGCGGTTGTCGAACGCGATCGGTCCGCGCACGCGATCCCGAAACGCCACCGTGCCGCTGTCGGGGTTACGAAAGCGGATCACCGGCTCCACGCCCTCGGGTGGCCGGTCGAGATGACGGCAGTGGCCATCGTAGCGTGGTTTTTCGCCGCGCTCCATGGACGCTTCGCGCAGCTTCTCCAGCCGCTCGCGCGAACAGTAGCAGCGGTAGGCCTTGCCTTCGTCGAGCAGCCGCGCCACGGCGGATCGATACAGGTGCATGCGCTCGGACTGGTAGAACGGCCCCGCGTCCGGGTCCAGCTCGAGCCAGGCCAGGCCGTCCAGGATGGCCTGCACCGATTCGGCCGTGGACCGTTCGCGGTCGGTGTCCTCGACGCGCAGAATGAACTCACCGCCGCTGGCGCGCGCGGCCAGCCAGCAGAACAACGCCGTTCGCGCACCACCGATATGCAGAAAGCCGGTGGGACTGGGCGCGAAGCGCGTGCGTATCGCGGGCGCTTCGCCTGAAGAATGGTCGAAAGAATGGGACATGCGTCGAATGGGCCTCGGAAATCGGTGCCCGGCGGATTTCCGGCGGGCGGACTACTGTCAAAAACAGCCGGCAATTCTAGCAGATCGCCACCAGGCGGCCCTGCGCCAAGAATGCAGTACAAAGAGCGGCGTGACGGTCATAATAGAGCCGCTTTCCCGACCAGGTAGACGCATGGCGCAAGGTGCCGCGCACGACGAATACTGGCAGGCGAATTCGTACAGCGTGCGCTTGCGCGATCTGCGCGGGCGCCCGCACTTGCGCGCGCTGCTGGCCGTTGCGCTGGTACTGGTGGCCACCTCGGGCCATCACCGCCTGACCGAACTCGAGCGCATCCGTGAGCGCGACAAGCTCGTGATGCTGACGATCAACGGCGCGACCACCTACTATCTGGGACCCAACGGCGAGGCCGGATTCGAATACGACCTGGCCCACCGCTTTGCCGAATATATCGGCGTGCCGCTGGAAGTCCTGACCCTGCCTTCGGTCGAGGCGCTGCTGCCGACCCTGGAACGCCGTCGGGGCGACTTCGCCGCGGCCAATCTTTCGCGCACGCCCGAGCGCCAGCGCCGGGTGCGCTTCGGCCCGGTCTACGACACGGTCAATCCGGTGGTGGTCTACCGGCGCGGGTCGCGCCGGCCCCGCTCGCTGGAGGATTTGACCGACGGCAACCTGGCCATCATCGGCGGCACCAGCTACGTCGAATTTCTCGAGCCCCTGCGCGAGCGCTACGGGCTGGAATGGGAAACCCGTGAAAGCGCCAGCATCGAAGACTTGCTCGAGGCCGTCAGCCGCGAGGCCATCGACTACACCATCGTCGACTCGAACATTCTCGACTTGAACCGGCGTTATTTTCCGGCCGTGCGCCCGGCGTTCGAGATCGAAAACGAGCAATCGCTCGCCTGGGCCGCGCGGCTGAAAAGCGACGATACCCTGGTGCAGAAGATGCGCGAGTTCTTCGCCCTGCCGCACACATCCACCGCCCTGACCCAGCTGCGTGCCCGCTACTTCAGCCATGTCGAGGACTACCAGTCGGTAGGCACCTTCACCTTCATGCAGCAGATGCGTCAGCGCCTGCCCGACGTGCGGCCGCTGCTGGAACAGGCCGCCGAGATCACCGGGCTGGACTGGCGCCTGCTGGCCGCGGTCAGCTACCAGGAATCGCACTGGAACCCGAGCGCGGTTTCGCGCACCGGGGTGCGCGGCCTGATGATGCTGACCCGGCCGACCGCGCGCCAGCTCGGCATCGACGACCGCAACGACCCGGAACAAAGCGCACTCGGCGGCGCCCGCTACCTGCAGTCCATGATCGACCGGCTGCCCGAACGGATCGAACACCCGGACCGCCTGTGGCTGGCGCTGGCCGCCTACAACATCGGCCTGGGTCATCTCGAGGACGCGCGCATCCTCACCGAACGCCAGGGCGGCGATCCGGACCGCTGGGTGGACGTACGCGAGCGCCTGCCGCTGCTGACGCAGAAACAATGGTTCTCACAGACCCGCTTCGGCTACGCCCGCGGGTACGAAGCGGCCAGCTACGTCGAAAACATCCGGACCTTCTACGAAATCCTGGTCTGGATGGACGGCAGAGACCACCCGCTGCTGGCGCAGACCGAACGCGATACGGCCGAATCGCCCGGAGAAATTGCGCCCGCTGAGATCACGCCGTCGGGAGGTTGAGCGACAGCCAGATCAATAGCCAGGAAATGCGCGGGATCCGCGCCATACCGGGGATGTCGAGGAAATTCCGGAAAGATCCGGGACCGCCTTGTTCATTTTCCACGCAAAAACAACTTGTCCAACTGCCCCATATCCAGCTGTACCCAGGTCGGACGGCCGTGATTGCACTGGTCGCTGCGCTCGGTTCTTTCCATATCACGCAACAGCGCGTTCATCTCTTCGATGGTCAGGCTGCGATTGGCGCGCACCGAGCCGTGGCAGGCTGCGGTCGAGAGTAGTTCGTCTATGGCCTGTTCCACCCGTCTGCTCTGGCCGAGTTCGACCAGGTCGGAGAGCACGTCGCGGACCAGGCCGGCCTTGTCGGCGTTGGCCAGAAGCGCCGGCACGGCCCTGACCAGCACGCTTTCGGGCCCGGCTGCCGTGAGCTCGAAACCCAGGCGCTCGAGGTCTCCGGCGTGATGCTCCAGCGCCGCGACCTCGCGTGCCGAGCAGCTCAGGGTCTCCGGGACCAGCAGCGGCTGGGCGCGGATGCGGTCCTCGTTCCAGGCCAGCTTCATGCGTTCGTAGGTAATGCGCTCGTGGGCGGCATGCATGTCGACGATGACCAGGCCGTGGGCATTCTGGGCCAGCACGAACACGCCGTGAATCTGGGCCACGGCAAATCCGAGCGGCGGAAGGTCCTTGTTTCGATCCAGCTCCACGGCGCCGGTCTTGCCTGCTGCATCTCCCGCAGTTGCTGCAAGCTGCGCGTAGCGCGAGATGGATTCGGATACCGACAACCCGAGGCCGCCCTGGCCGGGTGAATTCAGCCCGATCGAATGGCCACCCCCGAATGACTGCGACGCGCCGGCAAAATGATCGGACGTCTTTCCCTGCTCACCGCCGCTTGCGCCGGCGCGCGTATCGGCCAGCGCCCGATTGAGCATGGAAAACAGGAAATCGTGCACCAGCCGGCCGTCCCTGAACCGCACCTCGGTCTTCTGCGGGTGCACGTTGACGTCGACCCGGGCCGGGTCGATTTCCAGCATCAGCACGTAAGCGGGATGCCGCCCGGAATACAGCACGTCGGAATAGGCCTGGCGGATCGCGTGGGTGACCAGCCGGTCGCGCACCAGCCGGCCATTGACGAAGAAGTACTGCATGTCGGCCTGCGAGCGCGAGAACGCCGGGCGGGCGATCCAGCCATGCAGCCTCAGTCCGCTGTGCTCGGTGTCGATGGACAGCGCGGCGTCGACGAAATCACCGCCGCACACCCGTTCGACCCGAGCGAGCCGGGCCTGCGCGTCGTCGGCGCCCGGCAGGTTGCGGCTGGCCTTGCCGTTGTGCCTGAGTTCGAAGGCCACGTCCATCCGGGCCAGCGCCAGGCGCTTGACCAGTTCGTCGATGTGGTTGTACTCGGTGCGCTCGGTCTTGAGGAACTTGCGCCGGGCCGGAGTGTTGAAGAACAGGTCGCGGACCTCGATGACGGTGCCCGGCGGCGTCGCGAACGGCGCCACCTGACCGGCCTTGCCGCCGTCGCACTCGATGCGCACGCCCGATTCGGCGTCGGCCGTGCGCGAACCCAGCGACAGGCGCGAGACGGAGCCGACGCTGGCCAGCGCCTCGCCGCGAAAACCGAGGCTGGCCACGGCTTCGAGATCTTCCAGCGAGGCAATCTTGCTGGTCGCGTGCGGCTGGAGCGCCAGTTCGATCTCGCCGGCCGGGATGCCGCCGCCGTCGTCGGTGATGCGGATCCGGCGCTCGCCGCCGCCGTCGATCTCGATGCGGATGCGCCCGGCGCCGGCGTCAAGACTATTTTCGGCCAGCTCCTTGACCACCGAGGCCGGGCGCTCGATGACTTCGCCGGCGGCGATCTGATTGACCAGATGGGCGGGAAGGCCGCGGATGGACATCAGGCAACCGGTTCGTCAGGCAGCATCAGGCGCGCCACCGGCTCGCCGCCGATCACGTGGCGCTGGATGATTTCCTCCAGGTCGTCTTCATCGATGTAGGTGTACCAGACACCGTCGGGGTAGACGGCCAGCACCGGGCCGAGCTCGCAGCGGTCCAGGCAGCCGGCGGTGTTGGCCCGCACGCCTCCGGGTCCGGCCAGGCCGAGTTCCTTGAGCCTGGCCTTGGCCCAGCCACGCAGCTCGGGCGAACCGCACTGCGCGCAGGACGGGCGTTCGGCGCCCTCGGCTCGCTGGTTGGTACAGAAAAACAGGTGCTTGCGGTAGTACACGGGCTAGTGTCGTCCGGGCTTCGGAATCAAAGGAAACCGTACACAAGATTGACCGTCGTGAGGTAATCCGTCTTGTCGCGGCCCGGCTGAACATCGGTGTTGTGGCGTATGGCAAAACCGGTCTTGAGCGCAAACGAATCGTTGATGCTGACGGTCAGCGCTGCCTCGTTCTCGATGAACGTGTTGGAACTTCCGGTCTCGATCAACGTAATGTTCGTGAACTCCGTGGTTTCGGAAACTGCCAGCCGGTAGTCCGCGCCGATCCTGCCAATCAGGTCGGTTTCGGTTTGGCCGGTGTCGCGCACTTCGGCATACCGCACACCGGGACCGGCCTCGATCGAAAATCGCTGACGTTCGTTGTCGATCAGGACGCGTCCATAACCCAGCGCGAGCGATGACTGAAACTTGAACGAGGAAAATTCGTCCCAGTCGTAGCGAGCGACCCCGACCAGGTAACTCTTTTCCGACAGCGAATAGTTGGTGCTGTTGCCGAACAGGAAGCGATTGGCCTCGAGATCGCCGTCGCTTTCCGAACGAAGATAGGAGATTTTGGTCGAGTTGGACCATTTTCCGCGCTCGTAATCGAGGTTGAGTTCGGTATTCAGGGTTTCGGTGTCGGTGTTGCCGCGCGCGGCCACCAGGCCCAGTTCGCCCGAACCGGTCCAGTCGGCCGAAACGTTGCCGGCCAGCATGGCCATCATCACCACGGGGAAAGCCGTGCCAGACAAGCGCTTTATGCTCATTTTTTTCTGCTCCCTGCTTTTCGTTGAGGGTCAACTGCTGTTCATGCCCAGGCATGGCCGAGCGGTTCACAGCATTCGCGTGTCGAATGATAGCATTCGGGTGTAGCCTTGGCGCACAGCCTGGCCTTCGCATTGAAATGACTGGGGCATTCGATCCACGTCTTTCGATTCGGCGTGGAATAGACCGGTGCACCTGCACTGAATCCGCTACGAAAACGGCACAAAGCATCTTTTTTTCTATGTCTGAAATCGCCGAAATCGAGTCGGGAGACCCGGCTTCCGAGCCTGCCATCCCGGATCCAGCCGGGGCGCGCGACATCGACCCGGAAATGTTGACCCGACGCCTGGACAAGGTGCGCTCGGCAACCGAAGCGCTGGTCGAGACACTCGCTCCGGAAGACCAGAACCTGCAATCCATGCCGGAGGTCAGCCCGGCCAAGTGGCACCGCGCCCATACCACCTGGTTTTTCGAGACCTTCGTGCTCGCACCCCATGCCCGGGGCTATGAAAGCTACAACCCGGCGTTTGCCGAACTGTTCAACTCCTACTACAACGGCGTCGGAAGGCAACACCCGCGACCCAGGCGCGCGCTGCTGTCGCGGCCCGACGCAGGCGAGATCGGCCGGTATCGCCGGCATGTCGATCGGGCGCTGGAAAGCCTCCTGGCGCACTGCGATACCGCGATTTTCGAACGGATTTCGCCGCTGATCGAGCTCGGCATCAACCACGAGCAGCAGCACCAGGAATTGATGCTGACAGATCTAAAACACGCCTTCTCGTTCAATCCGCTGGCCCCACGGCTGGGCCGGGCCCGACAACGTTCCGGCGCCTCTCCCCTGCCGGTGCGGTTCATCGGGCACGAAGGCGGCATGGTCGAAATCGGGGCCGCCGGCGCCGGGTTCTGCTTCGACAACGAAACCCCACGCCACAAGGTGTGGCTGCCGCGCGATTTCGAACTGGCCGATCGGCCCGTCAACTGTGGCGAGTACCTGGAATTCATCGCCGACGGCGGATACAGCGAACCTCTGCTGTGGCTTTCGGACGGCTGGGCCTGGGTTTGCGAAAACGGCATCGAGGCGCCGCTCTACTGGTCGCGCAGCGAGGCCGGCTGGCAAATCCTGACGCTGGACGGACCGCGCGCCATCGACCCGGCGGAACCGGTCTGTCACTTGAGTTTCTACGAGGCCCAGGCCTTTGCAGAGTGGTCGGGCGCGCGCCTGCCCGGCGAAGCCGAATGGGAAAGCGTTGCGGCGCGCGAGCCGGTTCGCGGAAACTTCGCCGATGCCGAACGCTTCCACCCGGGGTCACCGGAGCCCTGCGGCGAAGAAGGCCCGGCGGCGCTTTTCGGCGACGTCTGGGAATGGACCAGCTCCGCGTATGGCCCCTACCCGGGCTTCAAGTCGGCCGAGGGCGCGATCGGCGAATATAATGGCAAGTTCATGGCCAACCAGATGGTGCTGCGCGGCGGCAGTTGCGCCACGCCGCCGGGACACGTCAGGCCGAGTTACCGAAACTTCTTCTACCCACCCGACCGCTGGCAGTTCTCCGGCGTGCGGCTGGCCAGGGACATTGGATGAGCAGCGAAGAAAAGCAGGATTTCAAGGCCGATGTCGTCGCCGGCCTTTCGGCATCGCCACGCACGCTACCGTGCAAATATCTCTACGACGAGCGCGGCTCGCAGCTGTTCGAGGGCATCTGCGAGACCGAGGATTATTACGTCACCCGGGCGGACCTGGCGCTGCACAAGGCGCACCTGGGCGAAATTGCCGAGCGCATCGGCCCGAACGCCCACATCATCGAATTCGGCTCGGGGGCGGGCATCAAGATCCGGATCATCCTGGAGGCGACGCACCCGCGTGCGTATACCCCGATCGAGATTTCGAGCGAAGCGCTGGCCCAGTCGGTCGCCGAGCTGTCCCAGCAGTTCCCGGACCTGGATATCCGTCCGCTGCAGGCCGACTACACCCGGGACATTCCCGACGAGCATCTGAAGCTTGAACCGCCGGCGCGCCACCGCGTCGTCTATTTTCCCGGTTCGACCATCAGCAACTTCACTCATGCCGAAGCGCATGACTTCCTGGTCCGCATGGCGCGAATCGCCGGTCCGGGCGGCGGCGTTCTGATCGGCGTGGACCTGGTCAAGGCCCCCGAGCGCCTGGAGCGCGCCTATGACGACAGCGAGGGGGTGACCGCGGCATTCAACCTCAACCTGCTGCGCCGACTCGAAAAGGAACTGGGTGCGAAGCTCGATCGCCAGGCATTCCGCCACCGCGCGGTCTACGACCAAGACCTGCAGCGCATCGAGATGCACCTGGTCGCCGACCGCCCCACCGCGATCGAACTGGATGGACAGCGATTCGAATTCCACGCCGGCGATTCGATCCATACCGAAAGCAGCCACAAGTACACCATCGACGGCTTCACCGAGCTGGTGGACGGCACCGGCCTGCATTCGGTAATCACCTGGACCGATCCGGACGGCCTGTTCAGCATGCACTACCTGGAAAACGAGCCTGATACCGAACGATGAGCACACCCGCGAAACACCCCAGGCGAAACGCCGAAAACTTCGTCGACCGCTGGATCACCCAGCTCGACCAGGGCTTGCGCGTGTCGCTGGCCCCGGCGCCACCGGCCGATCGTCCTTCACCGGGCGCCGACCGGCCCGAAACCGGACTGGCGCCTTCCGAGCGCAAGCACGCCGCCGGCCTGATGCGCATCAATCACACCGGCGAGGTCTGCGCCCAGGCGCTGTATGCCGGTCAGGCCGTCGCCGCACGCCTGCCGAAGGTGCGAGCCGAAATGGAGCAGGCCGCGCGCGAGGAAATCGACCACCTGCGCTGGTGCGCCGAACGGCTGGAAGCACTGCACAGCCAACCCAGCCGGCTCAATCCGGTGTGGTACGCAGGTTCTTTCGCCATCGGCGCCGCGGCCGGGCTGGCCGGCGACCGCTGGAGCCTGGGCTTCGTCGAGACCACCGAACGCCAGGTCGAAGCGCACCTGGATTCGCATCTCGAAAGCCTGCCCGAAGACGATCAGCGCTCGCGCGCAGTGGTCGGGCAGATGAAGGAAGACGAAGCCCGCCACGCCGAACTCGCCGCCCAGTCGGGCGCGGCGAAACTGCCTGCACCCGTCCAGGGCGCCATGGCCGTGACCGCGGGCCTGATGAAGTGGATCGCCTACCGGGTTTGAGGTTGTTCCGGCTTGAGGCTTTTATAGCCCAGATAAGAGCGAAGCGCGCATCCGGGGCCGAAGGCCGAACCGAGTGCTGCTTCCGGGGGCGCGTCGCTTGTCCGGACGGATCACGCTGCGGGTTCTCGCAGGAGGCGTCTCCGGCGTCGACCGAACGAGGTTCGGCTCGGGGTCTGGTATTCGCGGCCCGGAGACCGCTCCTGCCGGCAGTTCGTCGTTTCGCCGGCCGCGGGCGGATTACAGGTTCCGCCCGTAGAACAACTCCTGCATCTCCTTGCGCAGGCGACGCTCGATCTTGCGCCGCTGAGCAGTCGGCAGGTCATCGGCGTTGAGGCCGAACAGATAGTTGTCGAGGTCGAAGTCCTTCAGGCACATCTTGGTGTGAAACAGATTTTCCTGGTATACGTTGACGTCGATCATCTGGTATGCGTTGCGCGTGTCGCGGCTTAAATAGTCCTGGATCGAAGTGATCTTGTGGTCGATGTAGTGCTTGCGCCCGCGCACGTCGCGGGTGAAGCCGCGGACGCGGTAATCCACGGTCACGATGTCGGACTCGAAGCTGTGAATCAGGTAATTCAGCGCCTTGAGCGGCGAGATTACCCCGCATGTGGCCACATCGATGTCGGCCCGAAAGGTGGAAATCCCGTCGTGCGGATGACTTTCGGGATAGGTGTGGACCGTGATGTGGCTCTTGTCCAGGTGCGCCAGCACCGTCTCGGGCAGCGGACCCGGTGCCGACGAGGAAACGGTCGACCCCGGCGGCACGGGCTCTTCGGCAATCAGCATGGTGACGCTCGCGCCCTGCGGCTCGTAGTCCTGGCGCGCGACATTGAGAATGTTCGCGCCAATGATGTTGGAGACGTCCGTGAGGATCTGCGTCAGTCGCTCGGCGTTGTACGCCTCATCGATATAGGCGATATACTGCTCGCGCTGCTCGCTGGTCGTCGCGTAGCACAGGTCGTAGATGTTGAAGCTCAACGCCTTGGTCAGGTTGTTGAAACCATGAAGTTGTAAGCGACGTCTTGCCATCCGTCCATCCCGGTCGGCGCCGTGGTTGAAAGCCCTCCATTATCGCTCAACCGGGCCGGTGTTTTCACAAATGCGTGGCAAAGCATTTGACTCGAACAACATCAAGCTTGAAAATGACACAAGCGTGGTGAGGCAGTTTATGATGCAGGTTGGTACTTTGATGACATTTATGCTGCGGGATCGATCGAATGCGTGATATCCAGTTCTATCCGGTAGACAGGGTCGCAATGGACCGTTTTCTGGAGTTGTGCAAGCGCCAGCATTATCCGGCGCGCGCAACGGTCATGCGTCCCGGCGATTCCGGCCAGACCCTGATGTACGTGATCGAGGGCTCGGTCACCGTTTCCACCGAAGGCGACGATGGCCGGGAATTGATCCTGAGCTACCTCAATCCCGGCGATTTCATCGGCGAAATGGGTCTGTTCATGCGGCCCACGCATCGCGAGGTGCTGGTGCGCACCAA
>JAGXKW010000025.1:0-15439 GCA_018334995.1 Wenzhouxiangellaceae bacterium | reverse complement strand
CTTCGCAAAACGTAGCGATCGGGTGGCTGGCTGCGCCCCCGGGCGAGTACGCAATGCCGGACGCCGTGAGTCATTCGCGCAGTAGCGATCACCCCGTGTTTTGCAGGCCTTGAGCTATACCGTGCACGGTGGCAATCAGCACTTGCTCCAGACGCTCGTCCTTGCGCTTGCCTTCGCGCCATTGCGCCAGCGTTTCGACCTGCACGAAACTCATTGGATCGACGTACGGATTGCGCAGCAGGATCGAGCGCTTGAGCGTCTCGTCTCCGGCCAGCAACCCGGGCTGCTTCTTGAGCGCGCAGATCCAGGCCCGGGTGCGCTCGAATTCCGCTTCCACGCGCGGGAAGATGCGCTCGCCCAGCGCGCCGGCCAGCGCCGCATAACGCCCGGCGATTTCGAGATCGGATTTGCTCATGGCCATCTCGGCGTCGTCCAGCACGGTGCGCAGAAACGGCCAGCGTTCGGTCATTTCGATCAGGGTAGCCTCGCCGATTTCGCCGGCCAGCGCCTCCAGCCCGCTGCCCAGTCCGTACCAGCCCGGCAGCGCGTGCCGGCTCTGGGCCCAGGCGAATACCCAGGGAATGGCGCGCAGTCCCTCGATGCCGGCGTCGGGCCGGCGTGAAGCTGGACGTGAACCCATGCGCATGCGCTCGATGACGTCGATCGGCGTCGCCTGGCGAAAGTAGTCGGCGAATTCGGCATCGCCGTAGACCAGTTCGCGATAGGCGTTGCGGCTCAACTCCGCCAGCCGGTGCATGTGGCCGTGCCGCTCGGCCGACCCCCCGGGCCCATCCGGCTCGGCGTCGCGCCCGATGCTGGCACGGATCACTGCCCCGGCGGTCTGCTCCATGTTGCGCAGCGCGATCGGCCGCAGGGCATACTTGCGGTGGATCACTTCGCCCTGTTCGGTCAAGCGCAACCGTCCCGCGACGCTGCCGGTCGGTGCGGCCAGGATGGCGTTGTGCGTCTTGCCGCCGCCACGGCCGATGCTGCCGCCCCGGCCGTGGAACAGCGCGAGCTTGATGCCGGCACGCGCGAACAGCGCAACCAGCTTTTCCTGTGCATCGTGCAGTGCCCAGCGCGAGGCGACCAGCCCCCCGTCCTTGTTGCTGTCGGAATAGCCCAGCATGATCATCTGGCGCCGATCGCGCTTTTCCAGCAGCCGCTTCCACAAGTCCAGTTCGAGCAGGCCGCGCATCACGCCCTCGGCGGCATCGAGATCATCCACGGTTTCGAACAGGGGCACGAAATCGAACCCGCCGTCATCGATACCGGCGCTGCGCGCGACCAGCCAGGCCGCCAGCACGTCGTCGGCGTTGCGGCTCATGCTCACGATCAGGGTCTGCACCGATCCCGGTCCGAAACGCTCGCGCGCCCGGCGCGCCGCCGCCAGGAGTTCGAACACCGGATGCTCGCTGGCCTGCGCCTCGAACGAGGCGTCACGCAACAGGCTGCAGATTCGCCGCGTGCGATCTTTGTGGTTCCGATCCGGCCATTCGGAATCGCCGATCAGTTCGGCGACCGCTTGGTGCAGGTCGCCGGAATCCACGCGCAGGTCCAGCGCGGCCAGATGGAAACCGAATATCCGCACGCGGCGCCGCAGGCGATCCAGGGGAAACAACCCGGCGCGTTCGCCCCGATGCTGCAGCAGGCTCTCTGCGATCAACCCCAGGTCGGCAAGCAGTTCATCGGCATCCTTGTAAGCCCGGTCCTCGTCGGCCAGCGTCCGCGACAGGCGGCTGGCGACGAATCCCAGCAGCCGGCGATACGGCATATCGGCATAGCGTCTGGGCACCCGCTCGGCGACTTCCGGCATCGCCGCATCGTATTCCGCAAGACGCTGGCCCAACGCATCGGGAATCCGGATGCGTCCCAGCGTATGGCTGAGCAGGCGATGCAATTGACCGACCTCTCGCTGGTAGTTGCCGATGACCTGGCGCCGCTGTTCGGCCAGCGTGTCCAGCACCGTGTCCGGCCCGACGTTCGGATTGCCGTCCATGTCGCCGCCCACCCAGGAACCGAAGCGCAGGATGGCCGGCAGCCTGGCGGGATTGACCTCCACGCCCCATACCGCCTGAATGGCTTCGGCGAGATTTTCGTGCAGCACCGGCGCGACCCGGTAGAGCACGTTGGCAAGGTAGTAGTGGGCGTGCTCGGCCTCGTCGGCCACGGTGGGACGCACCGCCGACTGCTCCGCGGTCTGCCAGGCGATCGTCAGCTCCATGCGGACCCGGTCGATCAGCCGGTTCAGCGTGCTTGGCGACTGCGTGCGGTCGAAGCGCTGAACGAGGTACCCGGCCATGCGCTGCTCTTTCTCGAGGATGGAACGCCGCGTGGCCTCGGTCGGATGGGCGGTCAGCACCGGCTCGATCAGCAGTTCGTGCAGCAGCGGCTCGAAGGCCTCGAAGCCCAGGCCCTCGTCGCGCAAGCCCTCGAGCACGGCTTCCAGGCTTTCCGGCTGCGGCTCGGCGCCGGCGGCCCAGGCGCGCTGGCGGCGAATCCGATGGACCTGCTCGGCAAGGTTGACCATGCGGAACCAGGCCGCAAAGCCGCGCACGAAATCCAGCGCCTCGGTCGCACCGTCGAACCTGCAGGCCTGCTCCAGGGGGCGGCTGTCGGCCTTGCCGTTGCGCCGGTCGATCGCGGCCGCACGAGCCGCCTCCACGCGTGCGAACAACATCTCGCCACACTGCTCGCGCAGCATTTCGCCGACCATGCTGCCCAGTGCGCCGACGTCCTCGCGCAACGGCTCGTGTTCGGCCGGAAAATCGATTTCTTCGCGCTTCATCTCAGTACCCTCGGCATCAACCTGGAGACGGTCTGGCGTCATGGTAGCGGGTTTCCCGACTCCGTTTTCCGCGCAAACCGACAGCAGCACGATAAAACGGCCGAAAGACCAAAGCGACGATACGACCCGCCTGCCCGGCGGTTAACATCACGGCCTTGCACCTCCTGAATTTCGCGATGAATGCCAACCCCGAACCGTCCGACGCCCAGCCGTATCAGTCCAGCCCCTACGCAACGCTTGTGCTCAACCTGGGCCGGGCGTTGTTGCGGGTCGGTTCGCCGGCCCATCGGCTGGAATCGGCGATGCAGATCATGGCCGAACGGCTGGGCCTGACCGCCGAATTCTTCTCCACGCCGACGGCACTGATCGCCTCGCTGGGCGACGGCAACCGGCAGCAGACCTACCTGGCCCGGGTGGAGCCCGGCGGCCCCAACCTGGGGAAGCTTGCCGAACTCAGCGAAGTGATGGAAGGACTGGCAAGCGGGGATCTCGATCCGCTGCAAGCCGACGCGCGCGTACGCGAAATCGACGCCCGTCCGGCTCGGCACCGGGGGTTTTCGCTGCTCCTGGCCTACGTACTGGTCTCGGCCGGCGCCTGCACGCTGATCGGCGGCGGCTGGCGCGAGGCCCTGCTGGCCGCGGGGCTGGGCAGCATCACCGGCGCAAGCGTGCTGATGCTGTGGCAGCGCGCGGAGCTCTCGCGACTCCTCAAGCCGCTGAGCGCGGGACTGGTCACGCTGGCCGGGACGCTGTGGTGCGGGCTGGACCCGAAGACCGCGCTGATGCCGTCGGTGATCGCCGGCATGATCACGCTGGTGCCGGGCATGGACCTGACCGCGGCAACCCGCGAACTGGCGACGGGCCACCAGGTTTCCGGCGCGGCCCGGCTGGCGTCCAGCATCGCGGTATTCGCGCTGCTCACCGTCGGACTGGCACTGGGCAGCTGGATCGCCCAGCAGTTCACCGGCCCGGTCCAGCTGATCCCGCCTTCCGTGCTGCCCGGCTGGCTGGTGCCGATCGGCCTGGCCACCGCCGCGCTCGGCTTTGTCGTGCTGTTCCAGGCTGCCTGGAGAGACTGGGTCTGGATCATGTTCGCCTGCGTGCTGGCCTGGAGCGCCAGCAATTTCGGCGGCTTGCTGGGCTCGCCGGTACTCGCCGCCTTCATCGGCGCGCTGATGGTCGGCATCGCGGGAAATGTCTACGCGCGCTGGTCCAACCGGCCGGGTTCGATCATGCACTTGCCCGGCCTGATTCTGCTGGTGCCGGGTTCGATCGGGATGCGCAGCCTTTCCGCGCTGGTCGGCCAGGACGTGATATCGGGCATCGAAACCGGCTTTCTGGCAATCATGATCGCCGTGGCGCTGGCCACCGGCCTGATTCTCGCCAGCGCCCTCGTGCCGCCGCGGACGAGTTTGTAACCCGTCTTCCGGGAGAAACTGGGTACACTTCCGCCCATGAGCGAAATCGATATCCGCAAGACCCATTCCTTCGACCTGGCGGGCGCACAGCAGGTCGCCGACGACCTGGCGCGCGACCTGTCGGAAAAGTTCGACGTCGATTACGGCTGGGACGGCGACGTGCTGCTGTTCGAGCGCACCGGCTGCCACGGCGAAATCGCGGTGGACGCCGAATGCGTGCACGTGCGCGCCCGCCTGGGCTTCTTTCTGAGTTATCTCAAGCCGGCTGTGGAACGGGAAATCAACCGCTACCTCGACGAGCACTTCGTGCGCGGCAAGGCCTGACCCGTCAACAGAAACGGATTCAGTCCGCCCGCGCGCCCGGTGCGCAACGGTTTCAAACCAGGTTCACGGCATCGCTACAGACGCTTGCCCGTGAACGACCGGATCTTCCGGCGCTCGCGCTTGTCGGGCCGCCCCTGCGGCGCCGACTGACGGGTCAGCCTTTTCTGCTCGGCCGCAAACTCGCGCTTTTCAACGCTGGCCGGCGTCTCGGTGTAAAGGGTCCGGGCAGCGCTGGCCGGACCCCGGCGGTCGGCCAGCGCCTCGACGACGATCTCGAATTCGATCTGGCCGCGCACGATGCGCAGATTGTCGCCCGCCGTCACGGCACGCGCCGGCTTGCACGCGTGTCCATTGACCGAAACGTGTCCCCCGCGCACCGCGGCCTGCGCCAGCGATCGCGTCTTGAAAAAACGCGCTGCCCACAACCACTTGTCGATGCGAACCGAATCCATGCGCCGGATTGTCCCACATGAACAACGGCCCGTCCTGCAGCCCGGCTGTGCGCGCAGCGGCGCGCCGGGTGCAAGCCGGCCCGGATTGGTCTCGCGGGCACGGGGCCTGCAGCGTCGTCCCGGAGACAATCACGCAATGGTGGCGCTCGAAAAATGCGCAGGATCAATCGGTTCTGCTCGCAGGCCCGATAAGCTGAACCCGACACTTTCATCGCAACCGCCGGAACCCCGGGCATGCAAGACGACGCCACCGACGAGCAACGCGATCCGGACGGCACCGCTTTCTGGCACGTGCATGCTGCAGCGCAGGTACTGGATTCGCTCGACGCCTCTGCCGAGGGTCTGTCGACGGCCGAAGCCGAGCGCCGACTCGAAACCCACGGCCCGAACCGACTGCCCGAACCGGAACGCCGACCGGCCTGGCGCCGCCTGCTGGCCCAGTTCCACAACGTTCTGATCTACGCACTGATCGCGGCGGCGCTCGCCGCGTTTGCGCTGGATCACGCCCTGGACGCAGCCGTGATCGCCGCCGTGGTCATCATCAACGCCGCCATCGGCTTCATCCAGGAGGGGCGCGCCGAGGCGGCCATGGCGGCCATCGACAAGATGCTCGCGCAAAGCGCCAGCGCCCGGCGCGACGGGCAATGGGACAAGATCCCGGCCGATCGGCTGGTAATCGGCGACCTCGTGCGAATCGGCGACGGCGACCGGGTTCCGGCCGACATGCGCCTGCTCGAATCGCACGGACTGCGGATCGAACAGGCGGCGCTGACCGGCGAGTCGGTTCCGGTGAGCAAGTCGGTCGATCCGGTTGCCGAAGATGCCGCGCTGGCCGACCGGCGCTGCATGGCCTATTCCGGCACGCTGGTCGCCGGCGGCCAGGGGGTCGGCGTGGTCGTGGCGACCGGCACCGAGACCGAGATCGGGCGCATCAGCCAGATGCTCGGCGAAGTCGAACAGCTGACCACGCCGCTGATCCGCCAGATCAATCACTTCGGCCATCAGCTGACGATGCTGCTGATCGTGGTCACCTTGCTGGTGGTCGGTGCGGGCTGGTGGCTGCACGACATGCGCCTGGCCGAGGGGTTCGTCGCCGGCGTGGCACTCATCGTCGCCGCCATCCCGGAGGGGCTGCCGGCGATCATCACCATCACCCTGGCCATCGGCGTGCGCCGCATGGCCTCGCGCAACGCCATCGTTCGCAGGCTCCCGGCGGTCGAGACACTGGGCTCCGTCACGATCATCTGCAGCGACAAGACCGGGACGCTGACCCGCAATCAGCTGCGCGCCGCCAGGTTCATGCACGCCGGCGACACGGTCGAGGCCGAAGACATCGACGTTTCCGACCCGGCCATCCGCCAGGTGCTGCGCGTCGGCGTACTGTGCAACAACGCCGATATCGGCGGCAGTGCCGGCGATCCGCTGGAAACGGCGCTGCTGGAACTGGCCGAGGCCGCCGGCCTGGACATCGGGCAGGTCCGGCAAGAGGCGCCCCGCACCGGCCTGATCCCGTTTTCCTCTTCGACCAAGTGGATGGCCACGCTGCACGCCGAAGGCATCATGGTCAAGGGCGCACCGGAGGTGCTGATCGAGCACGCGGTCACCGCGCTGGCCAGCGACAGCCATGACCCCGAAAACCGGCCAACCGCAATCGACCGCGATGCATGGCGCCAGCGGCTGGATAGGCTGGCCGGATCCGGCTACCGGCTGCTCGCACTGGCCGACGCGGACGCCGACCAGCATGCCGAGGCCGACCGCCTGCCGGAAAGGCTGCGGCTGCTGGGCGTACTCGCGTTCGAAGATCCGCTGCGCCCGGGCGTCGACCGGGCGATCGACGCCTGCCACGCGGCCGGCATCCGGGTCAAGATGATTACCGGCGATCATCCCGACACCGCACGCGCCGTCGCCCGGCTACTGGGACTGGAAGGCGCCGGACGCGCGCTGACCGGGCGTGAACTGGACGCGATGGACGGCGACACCCTGGCCGGGCACGCCGAGCGCGCCGACGTGTTCGCCCGCACCACCTCGGAACACAAGCTGCGGCTGGTCGAAGCGCTGCAGGCCAGCGGCGAGGTGGTGGCGATGACCGGCGACGGGGCCAACGACGCGCCCGCGCTCAAGCGCGCCGACATCGGCGTTTCCATGGGCATCAAGGGCACCGAGGCGGCGCACGAGGCTTCCGAGATGGTGCTGACCGACGACAATTTCAGCACCATTGTCGCGGGCATCGAGGAAGGCCGCGGGGTCTACGACAATATCCGCAAGGCACTGGTATTCATTCTCCCGACCAACGCCGGCGAAGCGCTGGTCATCCTGCTGGCGGTGCTGGCCGGCTTCGCCCTGCCGCTGACGCCGGTGCAGGTATTGTGGGTCAACATGGCCACCGCGGTCACCCTGGCCCTGGCGCTGGCGTTCGAGCCGCTGGAAAACAAGGTCATGCAACTGCCCCCGCGCGATCCGAAGACCGGTCTGGTCACCCGCTTGATGGTCGCACGCATCGTCTGGGTCGGCCTGTTTCTCACCGGCGCGGTTTTCGGCATGTTCGGGCACGTGCTGGAGGCCACCGGCGACCAGGCGCTGGCCCGCGGCGTGGCGCTGAACATGCTGGTCGCCGGCGAGGTGGTCTACCTGTTCAATTGCCGGCGCTGGAGTACGCCGAGCTTTACGTTCGAGGCATTGACGGCCAACCCGGTGGCGTGGCTGAGCGTCGCGGTGCTGGCCGGGCTCCAGGCCGCGCTCACCTACTGGCCGCCATTGCAGAAGGTGTTCGGCCTGGCCGCTCTCGACGCCGGTCACTGGCTGCTGATCGCCGGTCTCGCGCTGCTGCTGTTCGTGCTCGTGGAGATCGAAAAATGGGTGGTGCGGCGAATCCAGGCGGCGCGGTAAGCTCGTGTCCCCGGCGTAAATCCTGTGCCACTCAGAGCGTCACCGAATCGACAGATCAAGGCGCAGCCGCGTTCGTCATACCCGGGTCGGCGTCCCGGCCTATTCGCGCCGTTCGGCCACCTCTTCCAGGTGCTCCAGCCGCCGGTTGATCTTCTTCAGCTCGACCAGCAGCCGGCGTCGCTCCTCGGCTTCCTCGTCCTCGTGGATCGCGTTGGTGGCGCTGACGATGATCGCGATGAACAGGTTCAGCACCATGAAGCTCGACACCAGGATGAACGGCACGAAATACATCCACGCCAACGGAATTTCCTCGAGCATGGGTCGCGCGATGGCCGAGGACCAGGATTCCAGCGTCATGATCTGAAACAGCGAGAAGAAACTTCTGCCCAGGCTGCCCCAGTACTCCGGGAAGGCCTCGCGAAACATCATGGTGCCCATTACCGCGAAAATGTAGAACACCAGAAGCAGCAATGCCGCGGTCCAGCCCATGCCCGGCAGCGCACGCATCAGCGACTCGATGATATTGCGCAATCGCCGGACCTGAGAAAGCAGGCGCAATACGCGCAGAATGCGCAGCGCTCGCAGCACTTCCAGCGGGCCGGTAGCCGGCACCAGCGCGATACCCACGACCAGGAAGTCGAACACGTTCCAGCCCGAGCGGAAGAACCGGAAGTCGAATGCGAACAGCTTGATCATCAGTTCGAGGACGAATGCCGCCAGGATGAGCTGGTTGGCGAATATCAGCACGCCGCCGATACGTTCCATGACCGCCGGCGATGTCTCCAGGCCCAGGATCACCGCGTTGACCAGGATCAAGGCAATAATGAAGTTGCGCGGGCCCGGACTTTCGATCCAGCGGCCCAGGCGCTGCCGGAATCCGGCGCGCTGCGGTTCGGTCATGATTCAGCCCATTCTGGTGGTCGGTCAGCCCTGGTCATCGATCTTCCCGGTCCCGGCGCGTGCCTCGCGATGCCGCCCGGTCCATTCGGCGCCGCGCTGCATCAAGCCGACGAAGGTTCCGGCATCACCGCGCAGCACCGAGGTCTGCAGGGATTCGAGCGCGCGGCGAAGCGCTTCGAGCACCCCGTTTTCATAGGGATTGAGCCGCTGGATTTCAAAGTACAGCTCGGGATTTTCGGCGGTCACGTCGGTCGCGATGTCGAGCTGGCGCTGGAACGTGGTCGACGATACCGCGGCCAATTGCCCGGCCTCCATGTCCGAATCGGCCAGTGCCGCAGCAAAGGCCACGTTGAGCGCGTGCGACAACCCCAGCACCCAGGCCAGCAGGCGGTCGTGCGCATCCAGCGACACTTCCACCAGCGAAGCCATGGTTTCATCGAACAGCGCCCGCGCCCGGGCCACGGCGGCGGCGTTGCCGCAGTCGGCGATCAGGACATGCTGGCCGGCGAGAAGGCGCGTCTCGGGACCGAACATCGGATGCACCGAACAGACCTCGAGCCCGGCGTCGGCGGCGCGTCGCAGCGAATCGACCAGCGGCGCCTTGATCGACGCGACGTCGAACACCAGGGCGGACGGGCGGATCCCGGCCAGTTCGTCGATGATCTGCCGGCTGGCGTCGATCGGCGCGGCGACCACGAGCAGGTCCACATCCATGGGCGCGTCGCGCCAGTCCCGGAACTGTCGCTCGTCGTCCGGCGCGCAGGCGGCGTCGGCGACGAGTACGTCGAAGCCCTGTGCGTGGAGAAAGCGCACCAGCCAGCGGCCCATGCGCCCGGCGCCGCCGATCACCAGCGCGCGCCTGCCCTCGCCGCGCGCCGACAGCGCGACGCGCTCGGTTTCCTGGCGTGTCAGAGAGGCCTCGATCAGGGTGGTCAGCAAGCGCTCGGCCACGTCCGGGTCCAGTCCGGACCTGCCGGCATGCGCGCGCACCCCGTCGAGCACCGCGCGCTCGCGCCGGAAATCGCGCAGCTGCCGCCCGGCGGTCTTCTTGATCCGCCCGATCTCCGACACGATCCGCTGCCGCTCGGCGGCGCCCTCGATAAGCACGCGATCGATCCGGTCCAGTTCGTCGCGCAGCGCCTCCAGCGATTTACCGTTTTGCTCTGTCATTCAATTTCCAATCGATAGCGTTCATCTTGAGCACGAACAAGGCCCGGGGAGAACCCGGAAATCAAAGCCCGACAGTCTAGCCGCGAATTGCATGCCGAATGGACCGGGCATGCGCCGGGACAATGTGCATAATGCCGGGCAAGCTCCCCGGTACCCCAGGCCGAGACAAGCTCCGACCATGCGCAAGATTTCGTTTCGAAAGATCCTGCTGACCAGCCTGCTGTCGCTCGCCGCGCTTTTGCTCGCGGCCTGGTTCGGCGGCCGCACGTTCCTGGAAGGCAGCCTGATGCCGACCGGCGGCAGTCAGCCGATCGAGGGGCTGTCGCAGCCGGTGGAAGTCGTATTCGACGAGCGTGGAATCCCGCGCATTTATGCTGCAACCGATGCCGACGGACTGCGTGCACTGGGCTGGCTGCACGCCGGCGAGCGCCTGTTCCAGATGGAGCTGCTGCGCGCGGTCGCGCGCGGCGAAATCGCCGAGATCGTCGGCGCCGCCGGACTCGAAAGCGACCTGCTGCACCGCCAGTACGGCTTCGCCCGCCGCATCGACGACGACCCGCCCGAACTGGCGCCGGAAATCGAACGGCTGCTGGAAGCCTATGTCGGCGGCATCAACGCCCGTCTGAAAGCCGACCAGCCGTTGCCGCCGTCGTTTGCGCTGCTGGGCCGCCAGCCCGAACCCTGGCGCATCGAAGACGTCGTGATGCTGGCCTACTATCAGACCTGGTACCCGACCACGCTGGTCCAGCGACTGGCCGAGGCGTGGCGCGAAGCCGCGAAAGCCGGCGGCCAGGCCGCCGCCGACTGGCTGACCGGATTGCCGGCCTGGGGCGTTCCCAGCGTCCCGGCGCAACGCATCACCGAGGCCTCGAACACCTGGGTGGTGGCGCCGGAGAAATCGGCCAGCAGGCACGCGTTGCATGCCGCCGATCCGCACCTGGACTACACCATGGCGCCCGGGCTCTGGTATGCCGCCGGCATCCACACCGAACAGACGCTCGACGTGGTCGGCGTCACGCCGCCCGGTCTGCCGTTCGTCGCGATGGGCCACAACGGCCGGATCGCATTCGCGTTCACGGTCGCGCCGGTCGACCTCTACGAGGTCTACCGCTTCGAGCGCGTGCCCGGCGAAGACGCCATGCTGATTGGTCCGGAGGGGGCTTTCCCCATTGCCGAGCGCGAAGAAATCTTCGAAGTGCGCGACCGCGAACAGCCGGTCACGCGCACCGTTGCGACCACGCGCTACGGGCTGGTGGTGGAACGCGACGACGAGACCGTGGAAGTGCTGCGCTGGGCCGGCTTCGAGCTTCCGGTGTCGAAACTCGTCGAGAACGGGCTGGCCATCAACCGGGCCGAAAATTTCCGGCACTTCCGCGCTGCCGCCAGTGACATGGGTGCGCTTTCGGTCAACTGGAGCTATTCCGACCGGCAGGGCAATATCGGATACGTCCAGTCCACGCCGATCCCCCGCCGACAGCACCAGACGTTCTACACCCGACTCGACGGCGCCGACCCGCGCAATCACTGGAACGGATTCGTGCCGCCCGAACAGCGCCCCTATGCGCTCAATCCGGCACAGGGCTGGCTGGCCAATTCCAACAATCACGCCGCCGTCGACAGCCAATGGCCCATGCCGGGCTTTTACAAGCACCTGCGCATGCGCCGCACGGTCGACTGGCTGGCCGACGGCAGTGCCTTTTCCGCCGCCGACATGCGTGCCATGCAGATGGATTACACCTCCGAGCGGGCGCTGGCCTGGAAGGACTGGCTGGCCGGCGTAGCCGCGGCCACCGGGCGTGATCAGATCGCCGCCGAACTGCGCGCCTGGGACGGCGTGATGCGGCCCGAATCCGAAACCGCGGGCCTGTTCACGCTGTGGTGGCAGTTCCTGCCCGGCCACCTGTTCGAAAACGGCGCGCTGGCAGACCGGCGCCACGGACGAATCCTGCTGGATGACTGGATGCAACGACCGCCTGCCGGGCTGGATCTCGCCGCCATGCCGCGCGAGGAAGCGGCCGAACGCGCGCTGGCCGACGTGCTGAAGCGCGGCGTGCGGCCGCTGGGCTCGATTCAGACGCTGACCATCGCCCACCCGCTGGCGCAGGCCGGGCTGCTGGGCGCCTGGCTTGACCTGTCGCGCGGCCCCATTCCCATCGGCGGCGGCCCCGGCAGCCTCAACGTCACTTACCACAGCTTCGATCCTGACAGCACGCACCTGACCGCGCGCGCCGGCGCATCGATGCGCTTCGTCATGGACTGGGCCGATCCGGATGCGTTCACCCTGAACCTCACGCTGGGACAATCCGGACACCCATTGAGCAGCCACTTCGACGATCAGCTGACCGATTTCCTGGAAGGCAGGCCCTGGAACGTTCCGTTCACGCGCGCCGCAGTGGAGCAGCGCGCCGTCTCGAAGCTGGTGCTGGAGTAAGACGACAGCCCGGTCGCGCTTGCCGATACAATGGCGGCCAGCGATTGACGGAGTCGACATGAAGCCGCACCACGTCACCGGCGGCGAGTCCGCTGCAAAGGAGCCGCTGGACGAAGATTCGCTGCACGCGCTGGTGAACTGGATTGCAGAAGCCACCGCGCCGGTTGTCGGAGAAGACTTCTTCCCGTCGCTGATCGAGTTGCTGGCCACGCGAATGGGCGTGGATACGGCGCTGCTGACGCGATGCCCCGCCGGGAACCGCGACGTTGCCGAAACGCTGGCGTTCTGGCACCGCGGCGGCTTCGAGCCCAACATCGAATTCCCGCTGGCCGGCACGCCGTGCGAACACGTGATCCACGATGGCCAGTTCCGCTTCATGCCCGAAGGCGTATCGCGATGCTTTCCCGACTGGGCCCGGGAAGAAGGCGGCGTGGAAAGCTTCATCGGTGTGCCCCTGACCTGCCCCGAAACGGGCACGGTGCTGGGACATATCGCCGTCTATGACCGCAAGCCGATGGCGCGCGGCGCGGTGGCCGAGTCGATGTTCCGCATCATTGCGATGCGCGCCGGGGCCGAAATTCGCCGCCGCGAGGCCGACCGGGCGCGGCTGGAGCAACAGCAGCTGGCCCAGCAACGCCTGTACGAACTGGCCGCGGTTTCGCGTCGCGCCTCGATCAGCCAGATGACCTCGGCGGTCACGCATGAAATCCGCCAGCCGATGACTCAGATCAAGACCTATCTCCAGACGGCGCTGCGGTTGCTGGACCGCGAAGACGCAAAGCCGGGGCAGTTACGCAAGGCGCTGGAGCAGTCGCTCGCCGGCGCGGCACGGGGCGACGCCATCATCAGCCGGCTGCAGCAATGGATGGGCCGCACCGAAATCCGGTCGGAGTCCATCGATGTGCGCGGGCTGATCGAGGAGACCGGCGGGTTGCTGGCCAGCGAACTGGCGCGTACCGGTACTGTGCTGGAACTGGATTTCTCCGAAGAATTGCCGACGCTGGTCGGCGACGGCGTGTTGCTGCAGCAGGTGATCTTCAACCTGTTGCGTAACTCGCTCGAAGCGAACGAGCGCAACGCGGACCCGGACGCCGAAGGTCGAATCGACGTCCGGGTCGGCAATGAGTCGAAAACCGTGGTCATCGAAATCGGCGATACCGGCGAGGGCGTGCCCGAAACCATGGCCGAGAACATCTTCGAGCCTTTCGCGGGCGCCGGCGACAAGGGCATGGGCATCGGGCTTTCGCTTTGCCGTTCCATCATCGAAAGCCACGGCGGGGGGCTGGAGCTGGCCTCGGCGCGCAATCCCACCGTATTCCGGATCACCCTGCCCGCCGACCTGGCGTAATCGTCCGGCTTCAGGCCGCCGCGGCAACCGTCTGCATTTCCGGCCGTACCGTCTGACCGGAGGATTCGAACTGCACCTTGAGCTTTTGGCGGGCCCGGAAAACGCGCGTCATGGTCGCGCTCTCGCTGAGCTCCAGCTGCTCGGCGATCTCGGCGATGGAATGGCCCAGCATCGCCTGCATCACGAGCGGCTCGCGATATTTCAGCGGCAGCCTGGCCACGGCCTTGCGCATATCGCTGTGTTCCATTTCTCCGTCGGGCCCGAGGCTGGCGTCGTCTCCAGGGTTGTAATCGTCGATATCGACCAGCGGCAACCGCTTGCGCTCGAAGCGCCTTGCGTTCTCGCGTCGCAGCGTCGTGAACAGCCACGACTTGACCGCGCGCACGTCCTTGAGCGAATCCAGCGAACGCCAGGCACGCAGCATGGTTTCCTGCACCAGGTCGCTGGCCACTTCCCGGTCATGCGTCAACCAGGCGCCGAAGCGGTACAGGTCGTCGGCGTATGCGCCGACCAGCTTTTCGAAGTCATGCTTGCGATCCGGTGCCGTCATCTGGTGCTCCTGAGTTTGAATATCTCGATGTCTGGAGCACAGTGTGCCGGCACGCGGGCACTTCGAAAATTCGGGATTCTACGTATACGGGTTTTTACCTGCCCGGCGACTTCGATACCGGATTCGTCGGACGCGTTCACTGCCCGGAATCGAACGGCGTCTCCAGCGGCAGCACCATGCGCACCAGGTCGGCGGCATTGGCCGCCTCCAGTTTCTCCAGCACGCGCCCGCGGTGCAGTTCCACGGTGCGCACGCTGATGTCCAGGTCGTCGGCGATCTGCTTGTTGAGCCTGCCGGCAATGATGCCGCGCAGGACGTCGCGCTCGCGCGGCGTGAGCCGTTCCAGCCGGCGCCGGATCTCTGTCGTTTCCGTTTCGCTCGCGCTGCGCCGTCGATCGAGTTCGAAGGCGCGCGCAATACGTTCGAGCAATGCTTCGTCGTCGAACGGCTTTTCGATGAAATCCAGGGCGCCGGCGTTGACCGCGCGCACGGCCATCGGGATGTCGCCATGGCCCGAGATGAAGACCGCCGGAATCGTCACGCCGCGCTTTTTCAGTGCCTGGTGGAGCGCCAGACCGTCCATGCCGGGCATCCGGACATCCAGCAAAAGGCAGCCGCGGGCATGCGTATCCACGGCCTCGAGCATTTGTGCAGGGCCGCCGAAGGTGACTGTCGGGATTCCTTCGGCCTCGAGCAGGAAAGCGATCGCTTCGCGCACGTCCGGGTCGTCGTCGACCAGGTAAACGGTTGCATCGCCCGAATCGTTCGCGTCCTGCCTGAAAGCGCTCGTCATCGACTTTGGTCCTTCAAGAAGCCCGGTTTCCGCCAGGCGCGGCAGGTAGCCCGATGCGAATCACATGCAGGCCGCCCTCCTCGCGCAGCGAAAAGTATCCGCCTTCGGATTCGAACCGGTCCAGGCGCTCGATCCAGCCCATCCAGTCGCGCCGCCGGGATTCGTCGGCAACACCGGCTTTGCGCCGGCCGTGCCGTACCCTGAACTCGATCAGGACCAGCCCGTTGTCGGCGTCGGGGCGGCAGTCGAGTTGCAGGACCATGCTGCTTTCCACGGCCAGTTCGATGCTGATATGCAGCCCGAGCAGCACCACCCGTTCGAGTTCGGCCTCGGAGACCAGCACCGGCGGCAGTTCGGGCTCGATGTTCTCGTGCAGCCG
>JAGXKW010000024.1:44315-45488 GCA_018334995.1 Wenzhouxiangellaceae bacterium | reverse complement strand
ACTGGCCCAGGACGGGCCGGAACTCGTCACCGAAGTCGAGGGCATTGGCGAATACCGGCTCGAAAACGGCATGAAGGTATTGCTGATGCCGGATTCCAGCCGGCCGACGACTACCGTCAACGTCACCTATTTTGTCGGTTCCAAGCACGAGAGCTACGGCGAGACCGGCATGGCGCATCTCCTGGAGCACCTGGTGTTCATGGGCACGCCGGATCACACCGACATCAAGAAGGAGATTTCCGAGCGCGGCGGTTTCGCCAACGGCACCACCTGGTGGGAGCGCACCAACTACTTCCAGACGCTGCCGTCGGAGGTCGAAAACCTCGAGTGGGCGCTGCGGATGGAAGCCGATCGCATGGTCAACTCTTTCATCTCGGCCGAGGACCTCGAAAGCGAGATGACGGTGGTGCGCAACGAATTCGAGATCGGCGAGAACAACCCGTTCCGCGTTCTGCTGCAGCGCGTGATGGCCACGGCGTACGAATGGCACGGATACGGCCGTTCGACCATCGGCGCGCGCGCCGACCTGGAAAACGTGCCGATCGAACGCCTGCAGCGCTTTTACCGGACCTATTACCAGCCCGACAACGCCATGGTCATCATTTCGGGCAAGTTCGAGACCGATCGGGCGCTGGCGCTGGTCGAACAGTATTTCGGTGCCATTCCGGCGCCGGAACGCACCCTGGACAACAAGCTTTGGGATACCTACACCCGGGATCCATACCAGGACGGCCCGCGTGAAGTCAGCGTGCGCCGCTCCGGCAGCGTGCCGACGCTGATGGCCGCGTACCACGTGCCGTCGGCGCTGCACGACGATTTCGCGGCGGTCGAGGCGCTGAGCTTCGTGCTCGGCGACAGCCCGTCGGGCCGGCTGCACAAGGCGCTCGTCGAGCCCGGCATTGCCAGTCAGGTCGGTTCCATCGTGTTCCGCCTGCCGGAGCCTTCGCTGCTGCTGGTCTATGCCAACCTGCCCGAGGACGGCGACCTGGACAAAGCGCGCCAGATTACGCTTGACACGCTGGCCGACCTCGAAGCGAATCCACCCACCGAAGACGAAGTCGCGCGCGCGGTGGCGTCCCTGACCAGCGATATGGAAAGAACGCTGAACGACAGCAGCCGGGTCGGCATCGGCCTGTCCGAATGGGCCGCGGCCGGCGACTGGCGCATGCTGTT
>JAGXKW010000024.1:35911-43501 GCA_018334995.1 Wenzhouxiangellaceae bacterium | reverse complement strand
GGCGATTTCGACCCGGACGAACTGCGCGCCCGGCTCGAAGAGCAATTCGGCGACTGGACCGCGGCCGTGGAGTATGCGCACGTGCCCAGCCCGCACCAGGATCGTCCGGCCGAGCGGATGGTCGAGCAGCTCGACGACAAGGCCAACGCGGTCCTGATTGCCGCCCAGTCCATGCCGCTGGCCGATACCGATCCGGACTATCCGGCCCTGCAGCTGGCCGGTTACATGATGGGCGGTGGTTTCCTGAATTCGCGCCTGGGCAACCGGATCCGCAACGAGGAAGGCCTGAGCTACTCGGTCGGCGGCAACTTCAACGCCAGCGCACAGGATGAAGACGGTGGCTTTTTCGCCTTCGCGATGTACGCGCCGGAAAACCGCGACCGGCTCGAGGAAGTGCTCGATGAGGAACTGGTCAAGGTCGTCGAGGACGGCTTTACCGAAGAAGAGCTCGAATCCGCCCGCACCGGTTTTTTGCAGCAGCAGCGCCTGGTCCGCTCCGACGACGGCCGCCTGGCCGGTCTGCTGTCGACCGGCCTGTACCTGGACCGCGACATGTACTTCAACGCCGAGCGCGAACAGCGCTGGGCCGAATTGCCGCTGGACGAAATCAACCAGGCCGTGGCCAGGTGGCTGGACCCCGAGGCCATGACCGTGTCGATCGCCGGCGACTTCACGGCCGACGAGGACGGCGAGGAAGAATCCTCGGAAGACTAGACAGCTTCTCCGGCCCGGCGCTCGGCGCCGGGTCCGAAGTGCCGAACAAGATCGGGCGTCGCGAGTCTCTCGCGGCGCCTTTTTTCTGGCTACGCCCGCTGTCGCGAGGACGCCCGCATGCCCAGGTAGATGCCGGCCAGCGCCAGGAAGGCGCCGACAAGCTGCAGCAGCTCGAGTCTCAGCCCGAAGAAGGCCGCGTCCCAGATCATAGACAGGGTGGGCTGCAGCAACAGCAGCAGGCCGACCAGCGATGCCGGCAGCCCCGGCATGCCGCGGGTGATCGCCAGCCAGCCGAGCACCTGGCAGACCACGCCCAGTGCGATCAGCGCCAGCAGCGATTGCGTATCGGGAATGGCGAAGTCGTGGCCCTCGACGAGATTGATCGCGCCCAGCATGACGCCGGTCAGGATCGTGACCTGCGCCAGCCGGGCCTCGACGCGGGTGTGCGGTTGGCGGATCTGCAGGCCCCGGAGGCTGAGGATGTAGCCGGAATAGGCCAGCGCCGTGAGCAGGCCGAGGATCACCCCGGCGCGAAATTCCGGCGTCAGCCCGCTCCATTCCTGGCCGAACAGCAGCCACAACCCGCCGGCGGCCAGCGCGATCGCGGCGGCGAAGCGCAATCCGATCCGCTCGCGAAACCAGAACACACCGATCGCGGCGAGCACGAACACCTGGAAGTTCGCCAGCAGGGTGGCAAGTCCCGGCCCGATGAACAGGATGGAGCGGTGCCAGAACCACATGTCGGCGGTAAAGAACGCCGCGATCAGCGCCGAGCCCAGCCAGCCATCGCCGAAGCCCCGGTGGAGACGCGGCTGCAACGCGATCAACACCAGCAGCGCGATCGAGCCGAACAGCATTCGGTAAAAGCCGGAAGTGGTCGGTGCCAGGTCGGCCAGGCGCACGAATACTGCAGCAAAGCTGATCATCACCGCGCCCGCCGTGACCAGCAGGATGGAACCTGAATGATGCCGGGAAGATGTCATGGGCCGCGATTATCGCTCATCGGGCCTTGGTGGCCTGCGGCGTCGGACAATGGAGGGGTCCGGCGAATCGTGCAGCGGTGTCGCGCATCACTCGCGCGACCGGCTGTCCAGATCGGACCTCGATGCGCGTTGCGAGAGATGTTTCCCCGGTTTTTCGATGAAAGCTTGTTACAACGCCTCGGAGGCAAAATCGGCCAGGCGCGAGCGTTCGCCCCGCTTGAGCGTGATGTGACCGGAATGCATCCAGTGCTTGAAGCGGTCGACGGCAAACGTCAGGCCCGAGGTCGTTTCGGTGAGATAGGGGGTGTCGATCTGCTCGATGTTGCCCAGGCACACGATCTTTGTGCCGGGACCGGCGCGGGTGATCAGGGTTTTCATCTGCTTGGGCGTGACGTTCTGTGCCTCGTCGATGATCAGAAATCGATTCAGGAAGGTGCGCCCGCGCATGAAGTTCAGCGAGCGGATCTTGATCCTGGAGGTCAAAAGGTCGTTGGTCACGGCGCGCCCCCAGTCACCGCCATGCTCGTCGGATTCGGTCAGCACCTCCAGGTTGTCGGTCAGCGCCCCCATCCAGGGCGTCATCTTTTCTTCTTCGGTGCCGGGCAGGTAGCCGATTTCGTCGCCCACCGAGACGGTTGCACGGGTCATGATGATCTCGCGGTAGATCTGCTCGTCGAGCGTCTGTGCAAGCCCGGCGGCCAGCGTCAGCAGGGTCTTGCCGGTGCCCGCGGTGCCCAGCAGCGTGACGAAATCGATCTCCGGGTCCATCAGCAGGCTGAGCGCGAAGTTCTGTTCCGGGTTGCGCGCATTGATGCCCCATACGCTCTTCGGACCGTGCCGGAAATCTTCCGAGACCTGCAGCACGAAATGCTTTCCGGTGACTTCACGCACCAGCGCTTCCATGCCGTTCTCGCCGGTCAGCGTCAGGCACTGGTTGGGGTGCCAGTCATCGCCCTCGGCGCGTTCGAGGCGGTAGAACGTCTTGCCGGCGCGTGACCACGAGTCGTCGATCGCGTAACGGTCCCAGAAGTCGTTGGTCAGCGTTGTCAGCCCGCTGTAGAGCAGGCTCATGTCGTCCAGCGCGCGATCGTTGTGATAATCCTCGGCCGGAATGCCGTGGATGGCGGCCTTGATGCGCAGATTGATGTCCTTGGACACCAGCACGATCTCGCGCTCGGGCTGTTCGGCGCGCAGCTTGATGGCTGCGTGCAGGATTTCGTTGTCCGCCTTGGCCCGCAGCAACGCCGGGTGTTCGTCGTGATCGTCCTGCTCGGTCTGGAAATACAGCCGGCCGGCGCCGATCCGGATATCGAGCCCCTCGGGCATCTTCAATTCCAGCCCGGCCTCGAGGTCGTGCGCGCCGTTCATCAGCTGGCCGAGAAAGCGGCTGACCTGGCGCACGTTGCGGGCCACCTCGGTCATGCCTTTCTTGGCCGCATCCAGTTCTTCGAGCACCACCATGGGCAGGAAGATGTCGTGCTCCTCGAAGCGAAAAAGAGAAGTCGGGTCGTGCATCAGCACATTGGTGTCGAGCAGGTAAAGGCGGTTGCCTTCGCGCATGGCGCGCTCCGTGTTCGGATGGTGTTCGGGTCCGGCGTGAATCGGATCAGGCCAGTTCGCGTGCGGCTTCCAGGACTTCCTCGGCGTGTCCGGGCACTTTGACCTTGCGCCATTCCCGGACGACCCTGCCGTCGGCGTCGAGCAGGAAGGTGCTGCGCTCGATGCCCATGGCCTTCTTGCCGTACATGTTCTTCTCCTTGATCACGTCGAACAGCCGGCACAGTTTTTCGTCGGGGTCGGCGATGAGTTCGAAGGGGAACTCGTGCTTGGCCTTGAAGTTTTCGTGGGTCCTCACGCTGTCGCGCGAGACGCCGACGACGGCACAGCCCGACGCTTCGAATTCGGGATACAGGTCGCGAAAGGCCTGGCCTTCCCTGGTGCACCCGGGCGTGTTGTCGCGCGGGTAGAAATAGACCACCACGGGCGCGCCGCGAAAAGACTCGATCGACAGTTCCCCGCCGCCGGTCGCGGCGAGGGAGGGAGATTGAACGGGAGAATTGTTCTGCGTCATGATTTCCGGTAAAAAATTTGTTAAATCAGAAACTTGCTATAATCCCCGGCGTCGCTTTGATTCGCCTGATACGCCCTGGAGAATACTTGTCAGCATCGAACTGCACAAGTAGTATGCCGTGCCGATGCAAGAAATGAATGACAAAATCACTTCAGGTTCGATCGTTGCCCTGGTCACGCCATTCGAAGCCGGTGCCGGGCGGGTCGATCGAGCTGCCTGGCTGCGGCTGCTGGAATGGCATGCCGAAGCCGGCACCGGCGCCGTGGTCGTCGCCGGGACGACCGGCGAGTCGGCCACGCTGGCGCCCGATGAGCGCGATTGGCTGCTGCAGTCGGCGGTTGAATCGGTCTCCGATCGCTGCGCGGTCATCGCCGGTACCGGTTCGGCTTCGACCGCGACCGCCGTTGCATCGAGCCGGCGTGCCGCGCAGCTGGACGCGGATGCCGTGCTGGTCGCTGCACCGTACTATAATCGGCCGCCGCAGCGCGGTCTCGTGGCGCACTACCGGGCCATTGCCGACGACTGCGAAGTGCCGCTGATTCTCTACAACGTGCCGTCGCGGACCGCGGTCGATATCGAGCCGGAAACCGCCATGGCACTCGCCGACCATCCGAACGTCGTCGCGATCAAGGAAGCGGTCGCGGACATGAGCCGGGTCCGGCGATATTCGGAGGCTGGACTGGCGGTGCTCAGCGGTGATGATCCGAGTGCGCTGGAGGCCATGCGCCACGGTGCTGCCGGCGTCATTTCAGTGGCTTCGAACGTCGCGCCGGTGATGATGGCGCGCATGTGTCGCCTGGCCGCGGAAAAGGACTTTGCGGCAGCCGGCGCCATCAACGCCCGGCTGGAGCCGTTGTACCGCTTCCTGGCGCTGGAATCGAATCCGATTCCGGCCAAGTGGCTGTTGTCGGCCGCCGGGCACATCGGGCCCGACCTCCGGCTGCCGCTGGTCGGACTCGACGAAACGCATCATGCAGGCGGCCGTCGCCTGCTCGCATCGCTCGCAGCCGAGTGAATATCTGCACACGAATCCAAGGTCTGAACCCGCTTTGATGAAGAACTCGTTTTACCGAAACAATTCGTTTCTCGCCGCGCTGTTGCTGGGACTGTGTGCCGGTTGCAGTTTCTCGGGCGACAAGACGCCCATGTATGCCGCGAGCGAGGAAGTGCCGCCGCTCGAGGTGCCGGAAGGCCTGGACCAGCCCCAGACCCGTTCGAATTTCGAGATTCCCGGTTTTTCCCTGCCCGAGCTGGCCGCGCGCGGCGACGAGAGTCGCCCGCCCGAAGTGCTGACCTCGGAGGAGGCCGAGAACGCGCAGTCGCGCATTCGCTTTGGTCCTACCGGACTCTATCTGGAGGTCGACGACGAGGCGGCCAGTGTCTGGCGGCGGCTGGGTTTCGCGTTCGACCGCGGCGGCATGTCGATCAATCAGGTGCTCGACCGCCAGCGGCGTTTCGAGGTCCGGTTCAGCCATGATCCGATCGAAGTTTCGGACCGCGGCTGGCTCAGCAGTGTTTTCCTGTTCTGGAAATCGCCCGAGTACATCGACTACAGCGGAACCTACCTGTTCGAAGTCCAGCGCGAGACGTCGGACACCACGCGCGTGGCCATTCTCGACGAGAACGGCGAGGTACTGCCGATGGGGCGGGCGGAGTTTGTGTTGAACCGCCTGCGCGAACGCCTCGGCTGAAAATCACCGTAGCGCTACTGCGCAGCGCGCTGTCGGCGCCCGGCGGTGCTCGGATTCCTCATGGACTATATGTCCACTGCGGATCCTGCGCGCCGGCGGTCACCGACAGCGCACTTGCTCGCGACGCGCTACGGCGATTTTCCAGTCGGCAGGGCGCACAGAGTAGTGGCGCCCGGCGGTGCTCGGATTCCTCATGGACTATATGTCCACTGCGGATCCTGCGCGCCGGCGGTCACCGACAGCGCACTTGCTCGCGACGCGCTACGGCGATTTTCCAGTCGGCAGGGCGCACAGAGTAGTGGCGCCCGGCGGTGCTCGGATTCCTCATGGACTATATGTCCACTGCGGATCCTGCGCGCCGGCGGTCACCGACAGCGCACTTGCTCGCGACGCGCTACGGCGATTTTCCAGTCGGCAGGGCGCACAGAGTAGTGGCGCCCGGCGGTGCTCGGATTCCTCATGTACCCGCTACGTACACTGCGGATCCTGCGGGCGTCGATCGCTGAAGGCCTCGCCACGCGTCGAACTGAAGCGATCGACGCCCGCCGAATCCGGTATCGAGGTACTCAGCGTTCGAGCAGCTTGAGCTTGTCGGGCTTGTCCTCCCACTCCTCGGCGTCCGGCGGCGGGTCCTTGCGCTCGGTGATTACCGGCCACTCGAGCGACAGTTCCTCGTTGAGTTTCAGGAACTCCTGCTGGTCGGCCGGCAGGTCGTCTTCCGGGTAGATCGCCTGCACCGGGCACTCCGGCTCGCACAGGGTGCAGTCGATGCATTCCTCGGGGTCGATGACCAGGAAATTCGGGCCCTCGTGGAAGCAGTCGACCGGGCAGACCTCGACACAGTCGGTGTATTTGCACTTGATACAGTTTTCGACAACTACGAACGTCATATTGGCGGTTCCGGCTGGTTTGCAGGCAGCACCTCGCCGCGCATTTCGCACGGAGTGCTGGTGGTAGACTAGTGTGCTTTCGGCACGGGCGCATTCGGCGCCTGTCAATGACGGTCCATGGGCCGTCACGTGAATCCGCAATTATATAAGAACCGCTTGAATAACTCATTCCAGGAAATCCCGCTCAGTGATCACGGGGTCGCTCGCGATCGCATCAGCAAGAATGCGCTGAAAGTCACGGACCGACTGCAGCAGGCGGGCTTCAGGGCCTATGTAGTCGGTGGCGCACCGCGCGACCTGCTGCTGGGCTTCGCGCCCAAGGACTTCGACGTCGGCACCGACGCCACGCCGGAGCAGGTCCGGGCATTGTTCCGCAACGCCCGCCTGATCGGCCGCCGGTTCCGGCTTGCGCACGTGCGATTCGGCCGCGAGATCATCGAGGTGGCCACCTTTCGCGGTACCGGCGATGCCGGAGAGCGCAGCGTGGAGGACAACGGCCGCGTGCTGCGCGACAACGTTTTCGGCAGCGAAGCCGAGGACGCGATACGCCGCGATTTCACCATCAATGCCCTGATGTATGACCCGAGCAACGAGACGATTCGCGATTACACCGACGGCTATGCCGACGTGGCGGCGCGAACGCTCAGGCTCATCGGCGATCCGGACCAGCGTTATCGCGAGGATCCGGTGCGCATGCTGCGTGCGATCCGGTTCAAGTCCAAGCTTGACTTGAAGATCGACGCGCCCAGCGAAGATCCGATTCCGGGCATGGCACCGCTGCTGGCCGATATTCCGCCGGCCCGCCTGCTCGACGAATTGCTCAAGCTGCTGTTGGGCGGTCGTGCATGGGAAGGTTTTCGGGCGCTGGTCGCCTACGGCCTGTGGCAGGAGCTGTTTCCCGGCCTGCTCGAATCACCCGAAAATCCGCCGACGCTGATCGAGCAGGCGTTTCGCAATACCGACCAGCGCGTCGCACAGGGCAAGCCGGTCACCCCCGGTTTTCTGTTCGCGGCGCTGTTCTGGCCGCGCGTCCGGGAAGAGGCCAGGCGCAGGGAAGACAATGGACAACCGCCGGTAGAGGCGCTGGCCACGGCCGGCGAAAAGGCTTTCTCGAAATTCACCGGTCGGGTTTCCATTCATCGTCGCTTCTCGACCATGGCCAAGGAAATCTGGATGTTCCAGCCCCGCTTCGGGAAGCGCCGGGGCAAGCGTGCCATGCGCCTGCTGCAGGAGCGCCGGTT